>NZ_JBIQNW010000053.1:0-43517 GCF_047228265.1 Nostoc sp. UIC 10607
AGCCTGGGAACGAGTCAAGCCTTATCAAGCTACGTTTTTAGGACTTGTGTGTACACCGTAGCCTAAAAGGAGAGAGACTTTGAATTTTCCCCCTTCCCGACACGGGAAGGGAGTTAGATTTTTGTGGGCTTTTCCACATGATGTGAAAAGCCAGGTTGATCAATATAGTTCAGTTAGCGTCAAAAACCATAAATTGCGTAGGTTGGTTTCTAGCTTGCTTGTCTAGTAGGGATACGAAGTGAAACCAACAAATCACCGAAAATGTTGGGTTACCCTGCGGGAAGCCGCTTTACCTCTACGTTCCTCAACCCAATTTAGATTCTCCTTAACCCAAGCGTATTGGTTTCTGCATGCAACAAACTTAGGGGCGCACAGATGTTCGCCCCCACAAGTTGATTATTTAGAAGTCTTTATTTAAGTTCCCAACTAAACTTTTGCTTCCAAAGACTTGAGTAACTCGGTATTCACACCCGATTCACGAGTCAGGGCAATTTTGCCAGTGCGCGCGATTTCTCTCAAACCAAATTTTTGCAACACCTGCACGATCGCTACCATTTTACCTGGATCTCCCACAACTTCTAAGGTGAGAGAATCTTCCGCCACGTCCACGACTCGCGCCCGGAAAATCTGAGATAGTTCGATCACTTCTGAGCGATTGCTGGTACTAGCATTCACCTTCAAAAGCATCAATTCCCGCTCTACGCAAGGAGTTTCGGTAATATCCTGTACCTTAAGGACATTGACTAACTTGTATAGCTGTTTGGTAAGTTGCTCGATAACGCGATCGTCACCAGGTACAATCATCGTAATTCGGGAAACTCCTCCCTGTTCAGCAGGGCCAACAGCAAGGCTTTCAATATTAAAACCACGACGGGCAAATAAACCAGAAATGCGGGAAAGAACACCCGCCTCATCTTCTACGAGAACTGAAAGGGTATGTTTCATCTTCGCCAACAGAGGCTAGAACAGGATTTGAGTAAGGCAGACACTAGTACCGCTTTGCAGAATTCACTCATTCAAAATTCAAAATTCCTTGAGTTTTAAACTCTTGACATTTTGTCAAATGTATGTGTTTTTCTGTTGTGGCGTACTACTGCACTAATTGTAAGTGCGACCTTTTATTGTAAACTCAATAGCTGCACTCATCGCACTCTCAAGATAAATTGAGCAGAAATCATACTGCAAGGAGGAATTTTATTGAATGCATCTCTTTTCATTGGCAGATGCGGCATTTTTATAAAGCTTTTATACTCAGATTTAATGAACCTCTAATAGGAGAAAAATTTTTATGAGTTGGTTAAAAAGACTATTTGGAATGGAAAAACCTCAAAATGCAGAAGTAAATCCTACTCCGCAGTCAATAGCGCAAGCTCCTAGTGCTAACGTTGCGCCTACTGCTACTCAATCGATACCCCCAGAACGTGTGGGATTAAGCGGCGAATATGATCAAAGTGGATTGGCAAAGCGGGTAGCTTTAGCATTTGATCAAGATCCCCAACTCGATGATGTTAATACCCTTTGGGTTGCTCAAACGGGTAGCACTGTAGTGTTGAAAGGTAAAGTTCCCAGTCAAGAAATTCTCAACAAGATGATTTCTGTAGCCCGTTCTGTGCATGGCACTACAAATGTTGACACTAACCAAGCCACGATTGGCTAGGTGTTAAGGAATTAAAAATTCAATAGTGGCGATCGCACTGCTTACCCCATCGCTTCCATTGCATAATATTTAGGGAGTAACCAATGGTTGGCGATGCCTGCGGCGGGCTTCGCCTACGCTAACCCACCTTTCAATCCTATCTAAAATAGCTTGGTTGACTTGTTCAGGACATTCATCATGGGGACAATGCCCTACATCCTCCAAATTCAGCACTTCCAACTTTTCGTTGTACTGGGCGAATTGGCTAGCCAGGGCTGGCGGAACAAACCGATCCTTTTGTCCCCAAATTAACAACATGGGAATTGTTAAGGTTGGCAACACTGTCTTGACACTAGGACTAAAGTTAATTCCGATCGCAGCTTTGAACAAAGCACTAAAAGCTCTGGCGGAACCTCTATCTTGGGGAGGCCCTGCTAAAATTTCTATGAGTTCATCGGTAATCGCCTCTGGGTTAGCGTAGGCGAGACTAGCCCAGCGACGCAACACCCCAGGACGGCGCACGAAGTTAAATACAGGTTTCAGAATCAACGGCGAAGCGACAATATTTTTAATTGCTCTAACAACTGGTTGCAGCACAGGAGGAATTGCTTCTTGCTCTAGTGAAGGGTCGGGTAAACTCATCATCACCATACCCAGCACCATATCGGGGTGAGTGGCGGCGGCGGCCATAGAAATCAGTGAACCATTGGAATTGCCTATTAATATTGCTGGTTCACGGATAAATGTTTTCCAAAAATCGTAAACCTGCTCAACCCAGAGTTCGATACTGTAATTAGCTGCGGCTTTTTCCGAAGCGCCAAAACCCAGCATATCGATGGCATAAACTGTGTGATGCTCACCCAACACTTCTAAATTATGTCGCCAATGACCAATGGAAGCGCCAAAGCCATGTAACAATATCAGGGGTGTTGTTTTGTGGTGATTTTGGCTAGGGCGAATGTAAGTGTAGCGGGTTTGCCAGCCGCGCCAAACCCAATCCCTTTGATTACCAACCCGTTCTTGCCAGTGTAGCGCAGTGGTCACACTTACCTCCGATTTATCAGCGTGAAATTCTATTATAAAAAAATGCCTGAAAACCCCGTTACTTCAGTAGCGAACGACTGGAAGTCGTGGCTAGATGAACAAAGCCTGCCTCTTACCTCTTGAGAAACCTGTGCATCATCTATTAATTCTCTCTGGGCTGCTGCTAATTCTGCTTCTAAGACGAAATAAGCATCTAGATTCAGGGTTAGGGTATTGCGAAATGCTCGGCCAGTTGTTGGAGTAAAGTTATTAAATCATCTTTAGCGATCGCAAAATTCTTCGTAATCGCCCAACTCTCTAAATCAGGAGCCACCTGTATCAGTTGCTTGTAGATTTCATCGTCAATCCACAACACCAAAGGAAAAGCAAAATTCTTGCGAAACTCCTCCCGCACCTGATTAGCAGAAGTTAACATCACTGCCAAATTCTGCACTGTCTCCAAACCCACAACCATCACACAGCCTAGTACGTCCTCCCCAAATTCCTCCCGAATCGCAGTATAAAGAGTCTTGCGAGATTCCTGCACCACCAACAGCCGGATTTCGACTTGACAAATTTCACGCAATCTTTCTATGAGGCGATCGCGCAAGCTGGCATAATTACACCGTGCCAAAATCAGCGTAAACTGCCCCACACTCCCCTCAATCCCCCAAGCCAATTGTTGCAGCGAGCGTAGGCGTAGCCCGTTGTAGACATCGTTGTTTACAAGGTTATCTTTAGGTGGGTACGGTGAATCGGTCATAGGTTAATGTGAAATACTCGTACAATGACTAAATCGGCGGGCGGCTATCCTTCCCACCCTTTGAAGAGATGGGATCACCGCCGATTTTTTTGAGTTTTGCCCGTAGTGTTGGGCTAAGTAAATTGATCGGCGGTTTTTGACTAGCAATACTACTAGAATTACTTTATGTAAGGCAATATGTTACATTTTGCTTTTGCTAAATGTCCTGCATGTGTGATCTTGGTATTGTAGAGATATGATGTTGCTCGATGTGATCACCTACGGTGGGCGGTTACGCCATCGCAAAAAGCATTGCTAAATAATTGTAATAATATTTAACATGAGTCTAGGTTGTGTAATTTAGATTAACTATTGCAGAGAAATTCTCAGAGAGTTAGTAGAATGACAAATACAAGGACGCAACTATTTTATGGATTAGTTACTCTAGAACTGTAGACTATGTTTTCAGTCCTGAGTTATTTCCGTATTTTGCCTCTGAGGCATACCAATCAAGACCACACCAAATCCTTCATTAAGAGCTCCCACAAATCATAATGCCTGTGATTGAGAAGAAAAGAACTCGCGATCTGCCCCAAATTAACGAACGAATTCGCTTCCCGAAAATTCGGGTCATTGACACTGACGGTGCCCAACTGGGAATTATGCCCCCACAGGAAGCACTACAACTAGCAGAAGAGAAAGAGTTAGATTTGGTGCTAATAAGTGACAAAGCTGACCCGCCAGTTTGTCGGATTATGGACTACGGGAAATATAAGTTTGAGCAGGAGAAAAAGGCGCGGGAAGCCCGGAAAAAGCAGCACACAGCTGATGTCAAAGAAGTTAAAATGCGCTACAAAATAGAAGAACACGACTACAACGTGCGTGTTAAGCAAGCAGAGCGCTTTTTGAAAGATGGTGATAAAGTCAAAGCAACTGTGATGTTCCGGGGTCGAGAAATTCAACACAGCGACCTAGCAGAAGATTTGCTCAAGCGAATGGCAACGGATTTGGAGCCATTTGGTGAGCTTCAACAAGCGCCTAAAAAAGAAGGGCGAAACATGATGATGCTCATCTCCCCCAAAAAATAATCTTCTAACTGTATTAATAGACCAAGTTTGAAAATCCCCTGGTTAAAAGCCAGGGGATTTTTTGATGTTTAGTTAGGATGCAACATGCACCCAAAGCCCTGAGGTTGTTTAAATTTATCTAAAATCGATAGTCCTGAAGGCTGAGTGGGAAACATAATACTCAGTTGCTCAGGACTTTTGCTATTTCCAGGAGATGAGGCACAAGGAAGTAAGCTGTTACGCATTTAATTTGTACATTTACCCGATGACTGATGACTGATGACTTATGACTGATAACCGTCAACAGTTAACGACCATCAAGAGTGTTTATCGCGCATCAGCTTATTTTCTTCCCCTGCTCCCTGCCCCCCTGCTCCCTCATCCCAATTACGCGGTGATATTACCAGAAACTAAAACTGCATGGAACTGAAAAATCACTGGTTGGCTGCAAATAAAGGTGCTCTAACACGACTACTACAGTGGGTGAATCTCCGGCCAGAGGAGAGCGAACGAACTCAGTTAATGTTCATTTTTTACACAACTGTATCTGTAGGATTGCGGTGGGCAGAGGATAGTACGGTGGCGCTGTTTTTAGATGAATACGGGACAAACCTGCTGCCGTGGATGTATATTGCCAGTGCCATTATGAGTGCAGGACTGGTTTTTTTATACTCTTGGCTACAAAAGATTTTTCCCTTACGCCGGGTGATTGTGGTGATCGCACCTTGCATGTTGATGCCATTGGTTTTATTAGTTTTCTTACGTTGGGGATCGCATTTTTCCTACCTAGCAGTTATTTCAGTATTTCTGCTGCGGCTATGGGTCGATGCTCTTTATGTGGTCAATGACCTCAACACCTCCATCGTCGCTAACCAACTATTTAACATTCGGGAGATTAAGCGCACTTACCCACTGGTGAGTAGTGGACTTTTAGTAGCGGATGTGATCAGTGGCTTTAGTTTGCCTTGGCTAGTGCAATACGCCTCGCTAAATAAGATCATCCTCATCGCTTGTATAGTGATTTTATTAGGGTCGGGGATTCTATTCTATTTAACTCATCATTATCGAGCAGCTTTTCCTGAAACCCCACAAAGACTGATTCCTGAAGAACAAGCTTCACGACAGCGTTTCATTAAAAGTCCGCTGAAACGCTATGTTTGGCAATTGTTTGCCTTTGTGGGTTTGTTGCAAGTCATTGGGTTGTTAATAGATTTTCAGTATCTGCGCGAACTCCAATCCAATTTGGGCGACCGAGAACTCGCTAGCTTCTTAGGTCTTTTTGGTGGGATGTTGGGACTGTGTGAGTTGTTGTTGCAGTGGTTTATTTCCAGCCGACTCATCGAACGAATGGGGGTATTTTTCACAGCTACACTTTTACCAATCACCGTAGGCTTTTTACTACCAGGTGTGCTGGTATTCTTCCATTTAATTCCCGCCATCCAATCGCAAAGCTTTTTCTGGGGTCTGATAATTGTCAAATTTTTCGATGAACTGCTGCGCTACACCTTTGTCATGAGTAGTGGCCCCATCTTGTACCAACCGATTCCAGAAGCAATTCGTAGCCGGATGCAAACTTTATCAGGCGGAACCGCCGAAGCGATCGCTACAGGTTTGACAGGAGCGTTAATTTTTGCAACTCTACTGTTTTGTGGGCGGTTTGTACCTGTACCACTGCAAAAGTGGGTGTTAGTAGCAGAAACAATGCTGATAGCTGGCACCTGTTTAAAAGTAGTTTGGGAATTGCGATCGCGCTATGTTGAACTGTTAGTCTTAAGTGTGGCACGAGGTCACCTGAGTGCAACCAATGTAGGCTTAAAATTCTTCAAGCAAGGAGTAGTCAAAGCTTTAGCAGAAAAAGGCAGCGAGGCTGATAAACGTTCTTGTATTGAACTTTTAGCTCAAATTGACTCTCAAGGAGCGGCGGAAGTTTTAGCACCTCTACTAGTCAAGTTAACCCCAGATTTGCAGCGCCAAAGTTTGGAAGTAATGCTGATAGGAGGTGTAAATCCTGCTTATCTACCCGCCATCCGTCCTTTGTTAGAAGAATCCCAAGAAACTAACCCCGAAGTTTTTGCCTTGGCGCTGCGCTACACTTGGCTGGCTGAACCAAATCCCAACTTAAGCCTGCTAGAAGGATACCTGAACCCCCGGCAAAACTCACTCATCCGCGCTACCGCAGCCGCTTTAGTCTTACGCCAAGGAACGCCTATGCAAAAAGTAGCAGCTACCCAAACTATGCGCCGGATGCTAACTCATAAGCAAGAACGGGAACGGGTAAATGGAGTCAGAGCACTCAGAGAAGCAGTTTATTTGCAGGCGTTGCGGATTCACATCCCGAATTTATTACAAGATGAGTCTTTACGGGTGCGCTGTGCCGTATTGGAAATGATTGCAGCAACCCATTTAGAAGAGTACTATTCCGCACTGATTGCAGCACTTTATTACAAATCAACCCGTAGTACAGCAATGTCAGCCCTAGTAAAATTGGAGAATGAAGCTGTAGAAATGCTACTGCGGTTGGCTACCAATACTTACAAACCAGAAGTAGTGCGGATGTACGCGTGGCGTACCATTGCTCAAATTGGGACTCAGGAAGCATTGGAGACTTTATGGGAAAACCTAGAAACATCTTGGGGTACTACTAGGGATCATATTCTTCGCAGCTTACTAAAAATACATAAACAACCAGGAATTACAGGTTTAGTGGATCGATTTTATGAAAGTCGGGTAGAAAATTTAATTGGGCAGGAATTAAAGTTTTTAGGCGAGATTTATGCCGCATATATTGACTTCAAAACACTAGACGAAAAAGAAAATCATCAATCTAGTGAGAGAATTGTGATCGTCTCTGAGTTATTGCAACGTGCCCTTTTAGAATTAGAATTGGATGTCAAAGAGCGGCTGCTACTGCTATTGAAACTGCTTTACTCACCAGAAAAGATGCAGGCAGCAGCATTTAACCTGCGATCGCTCTCAGTGGTAAACTTAGCGCGGGGGTTAGAAATCTTAGAGCATACCGTAACTTTGTCTTCAAAGTCTTTATTGCTGAATATTTTAGATAATCGACCGCAGCCAGAAAAACTGCAACATCTTGTAGAAGCCAAGATCGTAGAATATGAGAATATGATAGTTAGTGATCGCCTCCACAGATTGCTGATGTTGGGTAACTTCCTTTCTGACTGGTGTTTAGCTTGCTGTTTTCATTTTGCTCAAGTGACTCGCATCCGGCTGACAAGTTCCGAGATTTTAGTGAGTTTGCGTCATCCAACAGGCTTTGTTAGGGAAGCTGCGATCGCATACTTGCATATGGTTTCACATCGCGTTCTCCTGCAAATCCTCCCCCAGTTGCAAAAAGATCCACATCCTTTGGTCGCCGCTCAAGTTAAAGAGTTGCTCGAAAAATACCAGTTTAAAAATTACAATTGAAAATACCTCCGCTCAAATAATTTTGTTTATTTCTATTGTTGCTAAGACATTTAAAATTAAAAAACATCCAATTGCTGTACAAGCAGGGCAAACCGAGGGAGCAGAATTCATAACAAATGCTCAATCACTAATGACTATTTTGTTAACCTATAAAGTGAAGAAAAAATTCAAAGAATATTAGGAACATCCATGTACGTACTCATAGGTGGAGCCGGTTTAGTGGGCTTAAGTTTAGCGCAGAAACTAGTAGAACTAGGACATACTGTTGCCGTAATCGACATTGACCCTACCGCTTGCCGCTACGCCCGTGAACAAGTGGGAGCAATGGCTTTTGAAGGCAGTGCTGTGAGTACAGAAGTATTGTTAGAAGCTGGGATTCGCAAAGCCGGCTCCTTGGCAGCTGTTCTCAGAAGTGATGCCTTAAACTTGGCAATGGTAACTCTTGCTAAACACTACGGTGTCCCCCATATTTTGAGCCGGATGCGCCACCCCGATTTTGCCGAACCGCTACGTATAGCTGGAGCTAACCACATTATCAGTACTGTTGAATTATCTGTTTCCACAATGGTGAATGCCATTGAGTATCCGCAAGTAGAATCAATGATGCATTTTGAGCAGGGACAGATTGAGGTTCTGAAACTTTCCATCCCAAACAATTGCTATGTTGCTGGTCGTAGCGTTGCCGAAATTGCTCAGGATTCTCGATTTCCTAGTGGTTCGCTAATTATTGGCTATCAACCCCATCCCCACGAAGATTTGATGATTCCTAACGGCAGTACAATACTTGAACCTCATTCAACTGTGCTAATTGTGACTAAACCAGGATGTTTACATCAAGTCATTGATTTTATTGAACAAAGATGTTGAGCGTAGTTCCTATCTAAACACTTTATTAAGTGTGGTTAGTTACACATATATAAACAATTTGCGTAAATAGTTTTGATGAAGCAGTATCCACATCTTTATTTAGCGATCGCTGTTATTTTCCTTGCATCTTGTAAATCAATAAATATTCCACCCAAGTCACAACCCGATGCAATTCAAGCAACCCCATCTCAAAAAATAGTGACACTGGATAAGAATTTTAAGATAGCAAGCGGTCAAACTGTTTATGTTCCTGTTTATTCACATATTTATCATCACAATCGCCAGGAGATTTTCGAGTTAGCAGTTACGCTCAGTATTCGGAATACAGACTTAACCAATCCTATTATTATTACTTCTGTGCGCTACCATAACTCAGATGGGAAATTAGTTAAACAGTATTTGGAACGTCCTATTCAACTTGATGCACTAGCTTCTACAGCTTTTTTTGTAAATAGAAATGATACCAGCGGAGGTTTAGGAGCAAACTTTATTGTAGAGTGGGTATCCCAAACAGAAATATCCGAACCTATAGTGGAGGCAGTCATGATTGGTACTGACTTTCAACAGGGAATTTCTTTCATAAGTCCTGGTAGGGTAATTAAAACAATTCGTAATCCGTAATTACGAATTACGAATTACGAATTACGAATTACGAATTATTTTAATCATCTTCTAACTTCAGCAATTGTTCATCAAGAGTTTGTATCCGTCCGCGCACAATTTCTTCTGAGAGAATTCGCTTTCGCATTGCCTCATTGAGCGCTCCTTTTTCTGCCAGCAGTAAACGGCGGCGAATGGCATCAAGTTTAGTGCTGTTGCCACTTTTGCCTTTCAACTCATCAGGACGACGATTATAGAGTTCCCGCAGTGTCTTTTCTGCACCGGCAATTCGTACCTGATAAGCTGAACGCATCTCTTCATAAACGGCTTTTGGTAACACCCCTGATTTCAACAAGCTATCTAATTCATCTTGTGCTGCCTTACCAGTCATCAACTGGGCTTGTAATTCTTCAACCTGTTGTTGAGCTTCTGAAAATTTAGATAATTTTAAGCGTTTTACCACCCAAGGCAAACTTAAACCCTGTCCAACTAACGACACCAGCACACTGCCGAAAACTAAAGCGATGAGGACTTCTCGCCCTGGTAATGTGGTGGGTAAGCTCAATGCCAGAGCCATTGAGAGTGAACCTTTGATATTGCCTAAAAAAAGTAAATGTTGCCAGCGTAGTGGAATTGGGCGGTCAATCCAACGAATCCCTGCTAGCAAAGGATAGACTGTAAGAACTCGCCCGATTTGATAAGCCAAAACTGCAAATAGAATTGCAGGTAAAGTTTTCCAGAGCGTTACTAGGTCTATTTCTACACCAATTAGCAGAAAAATAAAGGTGTTGACGGTAAAACTGGCATATTCCCAGAAACTCAACAAGGTGATGCGACTAGAAGCAGAAGTATTGCGAGAAAGCCCTAAATTCCCAAAAATTAGTCCTGCTACAACTACGGCTACAGCACCCGATACACCGAGAAATTGCCCAACCTGAAAAGTTCCTAATGCAACTGCGACTGTCAGTAAAAGGCTGCCAAGAGCATCATCTAAACGAGCAAATATGGGTATACTCAAGTAGCCCAAGACTAACCCCACAAGGCAGCCTCCTAGAGAGATAAATAGCAGTTGTTGGATTCCCTCTATAAATGTGAGTGAGCCTGTTGAATATACTTGCAAAATCAGGTTGAAGGAAACTAGGGCAGCAGCATCGTTAAATAGGGTTTCTCCTTCAACGATGGTGGAAAGCCGAGAGGGTACTGGTATTTCCTTAAAAACGGCAATCATGGAAACAGTATCAGTGTTTGCCAGAATTACTCCTACAAATAAGGCAGGTATCCAACTCAGCCCCAGCCCAAATTTCAACAGGGCGGCAATAATAGCTCCAGAAAGCACAGCCCCTGGCCCAGCCAGCAGGGCAATTGGTTTAAAGGTGCTGCGTAGGCGGCTGACATCTGTATTAATACCAGCTTCAAAGATAAGAATTGGCAGGAAAAGATTCAAAACAAGGGTTGGATTTAAACCAATCGGCCGAGACAATAACTCAGTGATTGGCAAACCTGCTAATACTAAACCTGTAACATAAGGGATTCGTAACCGCCGGGATAGTAGAGCTACACCTGTAGCAAGGAGCAAGAGAATAATTGAAACTTTGACTAATTGAGTTACATCCACTATTACGTTCTTAAAAGTTATCTTGACTTTACTGATGCTACATTAGCAACTTCAAGGTGTGGGTTCGGAACGTCGGATTTCTTCCACTTGACCAACTTCAAAAATTAGAGTGAATGGTTGCCCCATCTCTCGCTCAATAAATTCTTCTAATAACTCTACTTGCCGAGGTGTGACAGGTTCTCTTGCTCGGACACTCAAACGGACTTCTGGGGGATTTGTCAACCAGTTGGTATTACTGTTAAGCAACTGCAATCGCCCAAAGGTAACAGTTCGATTCAATAATGCCCGTCGTAGGCTGGTTTCTAGTTGCGCTTGTCTTACAAGTCGGGCAAAGCTGACTCCCAAGGGAATTAACAGGATAGCTGTCAAAGCCATAGTCCAAATTAGGGGTTGACGCGCCCGCGCCATTGAAGTGTAACCTGCTACTAAGAATGTCACCATACAAGAGAGGGCAATACCTAACAAGTTGGTGAGATAAAGTAGGGTTGCTCCGAAACTGAGTGACCAGTTTCCTTGCGCCAAGCCTAAGCCAATCACACAGATGGGGGGCATAAGAGCAACAGCGATCGCAGTTCCTGCTAAACTAGCAGAGATTTTTGTCTCAACTTTCGCGTAGCCACTGATACCACCAGCCGCTACCGCAATCCCCAAATCTAACAATGTTGGTCTCGAACGAGCCAGAATCTCGCTACCATATCTTGGCAAACCCACTAGCCAACCCAGACTAAAGGCGATCGCTACCGCTAACAACGTGCCCACTGCTACAGCAATTATTCCCTTGCGGAACAGGGTAATATCTGCTTGCAAAGCACCAAAAGCTAAACCGCGAATCGGCAACATCAGAGGGGCAATAATCATCGCGCCAATAATCACGGCCGCACTGTTAGACAATAAACCTAAAGTAGCGATCGCACAGGAGCTAATAATCAAAATTATGTAAGCTGAGTCTAGGGTTGATTCTGCCAGCAAGTCTGTTTGTAGCTGTTGGAGTTGTTCCGGCTGCGAACCCCGGCGGCGGAAATTTTTAAAGCGGTCTCGAATGTTATTACCCAAGACCTTCCTCCTAAATACTCGGTTAACTGTCAAATCTTCATTCTTTGCTAATTTAAAGTCTTACATTGATCTGGTGTCATCTGAAAATAGTCAGATGAGGATAAAGGCAAATTTATACCAGGAATTTTCTTATGGTGCTTGAATCAGCGATCGCTGAAGAAGTCATTACAAACAATCTCAAGCAGTTTTTGCTAGTACTTTCGGTGTCTCTAGGTGTGGCGACACTACCGCAGATATTTAGCTGGTTTCGCCATATACCTTACACCTTGCTACTGGTGATTGTCGGGTTAGGTTTGGCGTTAGTCGATGTGCGTTTAGTAACCCTTTCCCCCGAATTAATTTTGTTCATTTTTTTACCACCGCTGCTGTTTGAAGCCGCCTGGAATTTGAAATGGTCAGAACTGAAGCGGGATTTAGTGCCCATTTGCCTGTATGCGGTGTTCGGGGTGGTAATTGCGATCGCAGGGGTAGCGATCGCTCTCAATCAACTCGTTGGTATTTCCCTAACTACAGCTTTACTCATTGCAGCCAGCCTATCTGCCACTGACCCTGTTTCTGTCACCGCTTTGTTCCGTCAACTCGGCGTAGATAGCCGTCTTACCACATTAATGGAAGGCGAAAGCTTGTTCAATGATGGCATGGCTGTAGTTGCCTTTGGTTTTTTAGTAGCGTTATCTTTGGGAACTGTGGAATTTGAATTCCAGCCAATTTTATTGCAGTTATTTACAGTTGTTGGCGTCGGTGTAGGGGTGGGAGCTTTCATCGGGTTTGGTATTTCCTACCTCACCCAGCGCTTCGATTTGCCCTTGGTAGAACAATCCTTAACTCTAGTTTCCGCCTACGGCACTTACCTGATCATTGAAGATTTAGGCGGTTCTGGGGTAATTGGAGTTGTCACAACAGGTTTGATTTTAGGCAACTTTGGCTCTCGTATCGGCATGAATCCCCGCACCCGGGTTATTGTTTCCGAATTTTGGGAATTTCTGGCGTTCTTTGTCAACTCCATTGTCTTCCTGCTAATTGGCGACCAAATACGCTTTGCTAGTTTAGGCGAAAACCTACAAATCATTATGGTGACAGTAGGAGCAATGATTTTGATGCGGGCAGTTGGTATTTACATTCTCAGCAAATTGAGTACTAGCATCACCAAATCGGACATTTCTTTACCAGAACAAACTATCCTATGGTGGGGTGGGTTACGCGGTTCCGTCTCCATTGCCCTGGCATTGAGTGTATCGACGATACTTCCAGAGCGAGAAAAAATCATTGCTACGGTATTTGGAGTAGTTTTATTTACTCTACTTGTTCAGGGATTGACCATCAAACCTTTGCTGGAAAAACTCAATTTGCTAGGTGATGCACCCTTGCGTGAGCAATATTTAGAATTCGTTGCCCGTCATGTAGCTTTAGAACGCGTTCTAGAACATCTCCAGGCAGACCAACGCCCCGGTATTGACCCAGAATTTCGCCGTTATCAAGAGACACTAATCAAAGGCGAACTTGCAGATTTACGGATAGAAATTGACAAATTACAGGGTGAATATCCCAATCTTCAGAGTTTTACAACTGAACAGTTCCGAGGAGAACTGTTGGCAATTGAGGCAGATACTTATGCAGAATTTGTCAGGTCTGGTCGGTTAAATCAAGAATTAGCATCTATGCTTGAGGATGTTTTGCAGAATCAATCTCACTGAAGAAGATATCAAACCTAAAAACCCAGTTTCCTGGTATATCTTTACAGGACTAAGGCAAACAATAGGCAAAAAGAATTATTTCCAGGTAGGGGCAATTCATGAATTGCCTCAGAGCACGTATAGTTCCAATTTGAAAAAAGAATGCAACACATAGACCATTTGTAGAGACGCGATGAATCGCGTCTTTACCCAAGGATGTGTTGCAATCATCAATTGAATTGGTATTAGTTTTGCGTCAGTCCTAATTTTAGTCAAACCCGATAACTCCCGGAATTTCAAGGACAAAATCTGCCCCATATACAGATGCAGGAGTCTGGAATCCTACCTTAACTTCGCCTTTAATTACCCGTTTGATAACTGCTACAGCCGCCAATGCCGTAAAATCGTATGCTTCCGGCCCTAAGAGCTTTGCAGTTACTTGTTGACCAGTTTTATCCTCAGCAATACCAATTACTCTAACTTGACCTTTGGCTCGTTCTGCCGCCGTTGGTCCAGTGGGTAGAGTTTTAATTAGACTTGCTAAAGCACTTTGGAATAGAGACGAGTTAAATAACCATCCCAAATACTGGCTCGACTCCATCAAGAAGCGCACAGGATTAGGAAATACGGTATAAACCTCAATATTGGGAATACCCGTAGTCGGAAACGCAGTAATAATATCAGCACGCCAAGGGTTTGTTACCGCTGTCACCGGGCCATAACCAAAATCAACTTTACGTCTTTTCCATGCTGGGCGAGATGGGATGAGCTTACCTGCTTCTCGGACTACCCCGATATGATGTAAAGTTGGCAGTACTGTATTTGCAGTTCCCTGAGATACACCGCCCACTGTTTCATAGACTAAAATCAGTCGTGTTGCCATCGCTAACTTATCTTTGAGATAAGCAGCTACACAATCAGTAGGGACAACCCCAAATCCCACACCAGGGAGAAGCATTATCCCTGCACTTTTAGCCTCAGCATCTCGTGCCTGTAGCGCCTGAAATTCAGGTACTTCGCCAGCGATGTCTAAATAGTGAGTTTTAGTTTGGAGACAGGCATCGACAAGTGGCTTTGAGGTTTTGGAAAAAGGGCCGGAGCAGTTGATGACAGCAATTATATCTTCAAGAGAGCGAGCGATCGCCTGCGGATCATCTAAGCCAAAAACCCGAAAGTCCAAACTTAATTCATTGGCTACTGCTGCCAGTAAACTTTGATTACGTCCAGCCAAAATTAATTCCAGTCCGTTATTTTTAGCTGATGTAGCAATTAGTTTTCCAGCATAGCCAGTTGCACCATACAATAACACCCTTGATGTCATTATTATCACCAGCTAGGAATTGTTCACAATCTGCTGCCATAACCTGACATCAGGTGGTTCAACCAAAAATTGTCCTGACTTTTCCCCCAAAGCTTTAATATACGGCTGCTCTAGGTGTTGAGCTAAAATTTCCTGGCTAACCCAGTTTTCATGCAACAGAAACAAAGATGGATCGTCAACAGATTGATGCAAATCGTAATTAATACAACCTTTTTCTGTAAGGGTAAGAGCTATTACGGGTTGGAATTCCTGCTTGAATTTATCCTCTAAACCCGGCTTTACTTTTAATCGAGCGGTGACTGTTACTTGCTGATTTGACATTGTGATTCCTCTTTTTTGGGAAACTAACTTAAGTATTGATGCTGTTAATAATTTGTGAAGGCTTGAGGTAGTTATAAGGTATGGGACGAATTTGATTTCTGATGTCTATCTGTCGTTCTATTTCATGCAAATTATGTTGGAATTGCACCACAATTTCCTGCGCCAATGGATCAGCAAACTCCTCATCATAAAAACCTAATTTGTCATAATGGAACGATGTTAAAATCTCAGTCCACATCACCTGATCGGCAGCTTGTTTAAAGGGAGGAAGTATCTTCAAGATAGTTTCCAAGTCCACACCTTTAGTTTCTGGAATTGGGTGGTAGGCTGCATAGGGCATATTGGGTACGAAAGCCATATATTCGTACTGAGAAAAATTCAAAGCCGAGTGTAGAGGAGCGCAAGTGAAGACTACTACACTAATGATTTCAATCAGTTGTTCTAGAGTCTCAATCTTGCTTGGCATTCCCTTGACTCTACCACCATCTTGCGCCACTAATTCCCTAGCCCAATTTTGCAATTCATAGTCATCACTGAGATCCTGTGAATTTTTGTAATAGAGTTGCAAGTATTCAGCCACAAACTTTTCGACGGCATTCCAGATTAATATGCCATCGTCCCGGAAAGGAAAGTGCGGTAAAATTGCTGGATCATCTGTTTGACGACTTTTTATTAACCGAGGAAAGGTAAACTTTTCTACACTCCATTCTTCATAAGCCTTCGCCACAAATCCAACAGACTCTGCCAATGAACCTGCCATGAACTCATCAACCGGCCCACCAGGCTGTAAAAACTGAGTGCGTCCCAAATCGTTATCAAATAGCATGAAACGGAAGTGGGGTTTTAACAGTAACGCGATGGGATGGTTTTCTGCTAATTGTCGCGCAGTTACAATTGCAAACGGAGCCATAACTGCATGGGTATAGGCAAAATGACTACCCAATTCTTGATGGTTGCCATCAGCAATTTGGACGCAGGTTTTTGCCAAAAACCAATCCAAATGGGGGTCATCTGGTGTATAAATCAGGCTATTTGTGCCAGAGCCATGATTAATCTGGATAGCAACAGGCACTAGAGAACCACCATTATGACTATCATTACTTTGCCAGTAAAATAGAGCCTGCGGTTTGGGAAGGTACTTTTTAATATTATTGTAGACACCACCTTGAATATCAGAGAGCAAAGGGTAATCTAAGAAATATAGCTTACCTTCCTTTAGCGCCTTTTCCAAAGTAAATTCTGTACCTGCAACCTTCTGAAAATGGTCATCTGTTACAGCAAAATTATCAGGCAATACATCAATTCTTCGGATAGCTAATGGGTTTGCTCCAGAGAGTCGTTGTTCAGCAAAACACGAGTCTGTTTTGTAATTATTTATGACATCGGGTTTTGATAGTAGTGGCAAAAGGTCTTCATATTCTTCCAATTCAT
Organism: Nostoc sp. UIC 10607; assembly: GCF_047228265.1. Classification (NCBI taxonomy): domain Bacteria; kingdom Bacillati; phylum Cyanobacteriota; class Cyanophyceae; order Nostocales; family Nostocaceae; genus Nostoc; species Nostoc sp. UIC 10607. The sequence goes on from NZ_JBIQNW010000053.1 coordinate 16,776, forward strand.
CCAGCGGATCTAGGAAGTTTCTGGCTTTGGCAGCCAACATATTTGGTACCAAAGTTGCCATACTTGCCAAGCGTTTAGCAGTATATTCCGCTGAAAATATTTCCTTGTGAGGCACTTTATCGATTACTGGTATAGGAGCCAGATAATCATAATTAAAATTGTACTCTTCTCGATTTTTATCCAGCGAACTTGTTCGATAATTACTATTTGGATCGTTCTGCGGTAAGTAGGGTTTCATAATTATCTCCAATTCAGGTAGTTATGATTTGGTAGTAAATCATTAACATCAGAACGTTGCTAAATCATTTACTTATGATTTAGTCACTAGTTTAATTACTACAGTGTTTTTAGATATTCAATCAAGGCTTTTTTATCTTCACCAGATAAATCAGTTCCATAAACATGCCCTTTATTGGAATTAGCCGTTACGGTTGTATCGTATTTAAAACCTACAGCCTTGGCCTCATCTCCCTCAGTAATAAAGCCAACTTTTTTTGGGTCGTAGATATCATATCCTCGATAGAAAACCTGAGGACGATTTTCTGGTTTTTCTAACAAATCTTGTAGAGATGGGACTGAACCATTATGTAAATATGGCGCTCTTAACCATAAACCATCTAGGGAAACAGATACATACCCATTAGTTTTGCGTAAGTTTTTAAAATCCCAAGGGTAGCCATCACCAAAATGATTGTAAGTATCTGCTCCTTCCTGTGTCCACATATCTAACCGATGGCGGTCAGTTCCCACTTCTTCCACAGGGATGACAGTACCTGTTCTTTCCCCACCAAAAGCGTGACAAGATGCGCAAGTATTAGCAAAAATTTGGCTTCCTTTTGTAGCCACTTGCTCATCAATAGCAAATGGATATTTGGGAGGTGGTAGTTCTTGAATAAAATCTTCTACCCGCTGTAAATCAGCTACAGGAAGTGATTTTTTGGTAGCACCGTCACCAATTGCTCCAGTTTGAACAGTTTCTGTTAGTGAAGTTTCTAAACCATCCCAATGGAGAGCAAACCCTTTGTGCATCTTTTGATTCCAAAGAGGCATCATATCAGAGTTGCCGATAGTGTTATCTTTGGGCAACTTTAAAGTATTGAATTTAACCGGGTTAAAAGGATCAATTCGACCAGGACCCCAGTTAGGGCGGGAATCTGTCCAACTATAGTCTTCTTTTTGTTGCAGCAGCGCTTTCTTAGTTTGAGGAATTAGCACATAGCGATAAAGTAAATTTTCCAACCAAGAAAGCCGATAGTTATATTTGATTTCATCAAGGATATAATCTGCCGTAAATCTGGAATCACCAGCGCTTGCACTCAAAAATCGTAAATATCCTTGTGAATCAAACTTATTAGCAGGAGCTGCGGCGACAATTGTAGGTTTATCTTTCTCTGTTTTTCTATAGGTGGCGGTATGGCAAACAGCGCAAGTTATACCGACACGAGGGAAGCCGATGGTTTTTTTTGTAAAGCCAACTGGCATTTCTTTACCTTCTTCCCATGTGATTCCCAAGGAAGTATAACCACCTGGACCTGGTAACTTATCAGGGAATATTCGTGGTAGTACCATCCAAATCCAATAGGGAACACCTTGTGCTTCTTCTGTGCCAATAGAACCATATTTAAAGTGTTCTTCAGGAGATTCATAATAAGTGGGAACCTCTCGAAAAAGGTTATACCATCCCACATACCCAACTACACCAACTAAAAGGATCACAACTAAAATAATGCTTGTGATTACCCTACCTATTTTATCTTTGAGTATTGTCATGGCACTCTCTTGCTCCTTTGCAGAAGAATCTATTTGTAGTACAGGCAATATACCCACACTAGGCTAGAGATAAAATTAGGAAAATTGCTTTACTGGAGTTGTAGCAATGGCGTTTTGATTACGCATTGCTAGTGTCAGAAAAATTAATTCGGCTAATCCAAAAAAAAGGTCTACAAAGGCAATGGATAAAAAGCCTTTATCTTGACCAAATAAAAACACTGCACAAATAAAAAACGTTGAGCCAAACGCTCTTGAAGGAAATATTGATATCCATGCTGTTGCCTGATATCGATATGGATCAATCGCTCCAGGGACATAAAATGCACTAATAATAAATAACAGCATTCCCGCAGCACGCACCCAGATAATTGGCACAGGTATCTGCATGTGGAGGAACGTCAGCATTAGCTCTGGAAAGAAGCAAGAGGGAATGACAAAAAACATATTAACAATAATGCCGAGCCAAGTAATGCGACTAAACCATTTAGCGTAAGTATTCATTTTTCTCCTTTTAAAGCTTCTTCATGTACTCAACTAGTGCATCTTTATCTTCTGTGGGAAGATCAGTGCCGTATAAGTGGCCACTGTTACTATTTCCAGCCTTTGTTGTATCGAACTTAAAGTATTTTTTACCGTTTTCTCCACCTACATCAGACACAAAGCCAACTTTTGCTCTATCAATCACGTCGTAGCCACGATAGAATTTTTTAGGTCTATTTTCTGGTGTTTCTAGCAAATCCCGTAAGGTGGGAACTGAGCCATTGTGAAGATAAGGGCCACGTAACCAAACACCGTCAAGAGGCATATTTGCATAACCATTAGTCTTGCGGAAATTCTTAAAGCGCCACGGATAGCCTGTATACAGCGTATTTTGGTTAGACATCGTTTCGTAGGTATATGAATCGAGACGATGGGGGTCTGTCCCAATTTCTTGAATTGGTACAACTTTGCCTGTATGAGCGCCACCAAAAGCATGACAACTAGCGCAATTACTTTCAAAAAGCTGTTCTCCCTTCGCCGCCATAGTTTCGTTAACTTCGTAGGGATATTTTGGTGGTGGTAGTTCCCAAAGCCAATCAGCAACTCGCTGAATCCGAGGTAAATCAATTGTTGTGGGTGTGACTCCGGTGCCTAAAGCTGCACTCTTATTACGTTCATCAACGGAAGTATTATTACCATCCCAATGTAATTGCAATCCCTCGCGCGGTTTTTGGTTCCAAACTGAGGGGAAATCAGAAGTACCAATCAGTTCATCCTGACGCAATTTATCCATTGGGAAATGGAATTGAATTGCTTTATAAGGATTAAAAGTATCTACTCTTCCTGGTCCCCAATCTGGTTGTTCTTCAACAAAATTAAGTCGATATGCTTGATTAATTAGCGCATCTCTAGTTTGGGGAATTGCAATAAAGCGATAAAGTAATTTTTCAACGGGATTTAGACCACCACTAATTTTTTCTATTTCTGGCAACATCCGATTAGCAGTAAAGCGTTCATCCACACCAACTGCTGATAAGAATTTGATATATCCCTGTAAATTAAGCACATTAGCAGGCATCGTGGTGATGACTTGATGTTCGCTATTAGGGGTATCTCGTAGCGTCCCTGTATGACATACAGCACAATTCAACCCAACTCGATCAATAAAGACTCTCCGTTGCGAAAAACCTATAGGTAAATCTTTGTCAGGTTCTTTGATAAATCCCAGAGAAGTATAACCTTTTTCAGGTAACTTATCTGGAAATAACTCTGGTAAAACTTTCCAAATCCAGTAAGGGATGCCATTGATGGGTTCGCTGCCGATTGAACCATATTTAAAGTGGTTTTCAATGTCAGCATAATCTACTGGGGAGTTAGATAAAACAGGCCACAATAAAAAGACTGCTACTGCTACAACGCCCACAATCACAACCCAAATCCGCTTGAAGATGCTCTTTATTCCCTTGAGTGGAATAGGGTTAGTTTGTTCAGTCATAAAAAACTCCCTATATTGCCGAAATTATCTGTAAGCGAAACTGTCAATCTGATACCCATCGCTTTTTTATTTAGATGAATTTGCAAACTGAGTTGGATGAAAGACTGACATTACTTCTTCCATCATTTCTTCATAGCTATTGAAACGATCCTGCTCGTAACAACCTAAGGGGTTTTCAATTACATTTAACAGACATTTATTACAATAAGTACACGGTTTATCTGCAAGGTCTTTACCTTCTTTAAAAGATTTAACTAAGTCATTGTTAGCAATGAGGGTACGAGCCATTGTGACGCCATCGCAATATTTATCATTAATTGCTTGACGAATATAAGAAGCCTGCTGTAAACCACCTGTGCATAATACGGGAATATTAACGTGCTTTTTAATTTCTCTGGAATCTAGCAAGTTTCTGCCTTGATTTTCTGCCAGTAACTGCTTGATTTTCGGGTCTTTTATATCATCACCACTAAATGCCTGGGGAGGCAATTGCTTTTTCACGCGGTTCCATAAACAATTGAAAAGTGGGTGTAAAAATGATTTGCGGAATAAAATGTAGTTGCGTGTGGTTTCAACGCCACTCGACAACATAGCGTCATAAGTTTTAGAAATAATATCAAAATTAAAATCACCAATAGGGTTGAGTGGGTGAGGAAATAAGCTCCCAGTTGATACATGTACCCCATCAGCCCCAGCTTCTTCTGCCCATTTACAAACTTGGATAGAATCTTCTATGGTATTACCTGGCTTTTCCCAAAAGGTGACGGCGTTGTTATAGTCAACGGCACTAATTTTGAATTGCAAATGAAAGTCGTTGCCTACTTCTTTACGGATTGCTTTAATTACATTTAGCAAAAACCGCGCTCGATTCTCTAACGAACCACCGTATTCATCTTGACGGTCGTTGATTCCAGAACTGAGAAATTGGTTAAAAAGATATCCATTTGCACTGTGCAATTCTACTCCATCTAAACCTGCTTCACGGACACGTCTAGCACCATCGGCAAAGTATTGAATTGTTTCTTTAATTTCTGCTAGTGTCATTGCTTGACACAAAAAGCCGTGGAATGGCTCAGTTTGGCTGGTAGAACTTAACGCTTTTTTTCCTAAGTTTTCTATACCGCCAATGTCTTGCTGTCGCCCAGAATGACTTAATTGCAAGATAAATTTACAGTCATATTCATGGACTTTTTCGCCTACTTTTCGCCAGAAAGGAATGCGCTCATCACAGTCAATGGTGGCGTAATTAGGCATAATTCGTCCCCGGATAGTGACTGGGACAAAGGAACTAATAATAGCCCCTACACCACCACGAGCAAACTTTTCTTCCCAGTTGATTCGGGCTTGGGTACCTGAACCATCATAGTTATCCCATCTTCCAGAAATACTAGAGCGAAAAATCCGATTTTTGACTGTGAGGTTACGGAATTTCAATGGCTCGAAGATAATATCACTTTCCATGTGTTCCTCTGTCTTTATTTTGTTGTATCGACAATAAAATTAATTAGGTATGAGAATTTTTACTAGCACTAATAACCTCTCCAGAGGACTGCTATTTCCAATGTCTCTAGGAGGGTAATTGTTTATGTCTACAAATCCACAGTGCAGGTTTTCGGATGCGAACGCCAAGTATTAAGTTTTTGTTACTTAGATTTGGCTACCAAATTTCAGCATGGATGTTTATCCTTATTGGTTTTTACAGTTATATAAAGTCTTTTGCCGTTTGTAAACCTACAGCATTAACCAACAAAATCTTAAAAAAAGTGAAAATTTTCGCCTTTTATTTCTCTTAAAAGGTTAAGGCAATCTTAAAATTAGCTTCTAACAATTTGTTACAAACTTAACCAACTATGCAGGGAATCGATATAACCATAGCAAATTGGTTATTCAACACCATTGTTAGTTTACAATTTTTTAAATTTTTGATTTATAAATGTATAAAAGTTTATTGATGACGTTTTGCAAATTTGTGTAGTAACTTCATATATAACGAGCCTCAGTCAGGTACATTTTAAATCATCAAAAGTATCCCAATGCTAAATCCGGAAAATGGGAAATCAATGATGGAGCATTAGTGTACCTCTGTAAACGTGAGGTGCAGTGAAGAAGGTTTAAGAGAGTTTTATGAAAAAGACAAGTCTAATTTTTAAGGGCTGTCTGCTGCTCCTATTCGTGACTATGTTTATAGTCTGCGGCTTTTATGGAATGCCTACAGCTCTAGCCGATGAGTATAGCGAAACACCTGCGCCACTAAGTAATAGTTATTCGGATACGGGTGTATCTGAATACCCTGATAATTGTGAAGGTATCGGTTATCTCCCAGAATACAGAACGGAGAATTTGACAGATGCCGAGAAACGGGGTCGTTGCACCTGGTACTTATGGACTGGCGGTAACGCCAAGTACTATCGTGATTTAGCGAAGCGAACACATGGCGGTGTTGACCTACTAAAGCTGATTGACTCGCGTGTGCATGACGAGCGATTCCAACGCTATGGCGCAATTAACGATCCTGGATGTGAAAAAGCAACAACACCAGATGAATACGGTTTGTGGCTAGATAAGTGTAAAGACCCACTTTCAACCGGCGTTATTGGGTTGCGTAAGTTCCAAAACCCCAACTTCGACTCGGCAAAATGGAACCCTGTTGAATATGCCAAAACTTCGCAAGTTGAGCCTCCCTACGTGATTGGGCAGTCCTGCGCCATCTGTCATGTAGCATTAGATCCTCTCAACCCACCGAAAGACAAGGAACATCCGAAATGGGAAAACCTCGTAGCAGCATTGGGTAATCAGTACATCAAAGAAAACAAATTATTTGCATCCAGCGTTAGGGACAATAGTTTTGTTAAGCAAGTACTTGACTCTCAGAGACCGGGTACCTCTGATACTTCTCGGATTGGTAACGATCACATCAATAATCCGAATGCGATCAATGCCATTTTTAATTTAGGCGATCGCCCCACATATCCAGAGGTAATGAACGATGGTTCAACTCAGGATGTTAATCATATTCTCAAAGATGGCGCGGACTCTACAGGAGTGGCAAATGCCTCACTACGCGTCTACGTCAACATTGGGATGTGTGGCGATTACTGGACAACTCTCCATGAGCCTTTATTAGGCAGAACTCCCCAAAAACCTTTTGATATCGAAAAGGCGCGGAAGGAGTGCGAAGGGTGGAGACAAACAGAAGCACGTATGGCTGATGCAGAAGCATTCTTGAAAACCATCAAGCCGATGCACCTGAAAGATGCATCAGGTGGTGAAGAGTTCTTGACTAAAGATGAAGAAGTTCTCAAACGTGGCAAGCTGGTTTTTGCTAGCACTTGTGCTGGTTGCCATTCCAGCAAAAAGCCACCGGCTGCGATCGCTGTTGACCCCGAACAGGCTCAGAAATGGTATGAAGAGTCTGTACTCAGTAGTAATTTTTTAGACCACAACTTCTTGTCTGATGACCAGCGTTATCCGGTGACACTAATTGGCACTAATGCGGCGCGATCGCTGGGAACAAATGCCACTAAGGGGCATATTTGGGATCAGTTCTCGTCGAAGACCTACAAAGAACTGCCATCACCAGGAACATTGACTTTGTACAACCCTTTCGATGAGAAAAAACCCATCGAATTTAAGATACCAGACGGCGGTTTGGGATATTACCGCACACCCTCGCTAGTTAGTATTTGGGCAACAGCACCACTTCTGCACAACAATACACTAGGACTTTACAACGAAGATCCTTCAGTGAAAGGGCGTGTAGAAGCCTATACGGATGCTATGGAAAAGTTGCTGTGGCCTGAAAAGCGTGAAGGAATTATTAGCAGGACAACTAAAGATACCAAATTAGAGCTTCCCCCAGGAGATCCGAATCCTAGATTTAGGATTCCTATTCCTAAAGGTACGCCTGTGAATTTGCTGGCAAGTATCAATATTAGAGAGGCGATTACATCTCTTAATATCGGCAACCTTTTTCAGGACTTGAAACCCAAGGATGGAATTAAGGGTAAGTTGGCACGCGTGCTTTTAAGAGCTAACAAATCTCCTGACTTCGTTGAAGATGAAGGTCATTATTTTGGCTCCAATCTACCAGATGAAGACAAGAAAGCCCTAATTGAGTTCGTGAAAACTTTCTAAGACAAGTTGTCTAGATGTTCTGCATTGCAAGTACTCGTTCCCAGATTAAATTTGGGAACGAGCAAAAATATTTATTAAATAGCGAGGATATATTTATGCAGTATTTACCAATCATCTTCGTTCGTGGATATGCAGGTACACAAAAAGATGTTGAACAAACGGTCAATGATCCGTTTTATGGATTCAATGGTGGTTCAACTCATATTCGAGTAGATGAGAAAGAAAATCCCCAGAAGTTTTTTTTCGAGAGTCCATTGCTGCGGCTAATGACCGATCATGGTTATCAACCGATTGTTGACAATCAGAATATAAGCAATCAAATTAAGAGATTGTCTAATCAACTTCATAAAACTATTTGGATCTACCGATTTTATGATGTAACTACACGCAGTTTTGGTTCTAAGACCGAAGTCAGACAAGAGATGGAGGAAATAGCCAAGGGTTTAAGAGACCTAATCCAAACTGTCAAAAAAACTACAGGTGCAGGCAAAGTCTATCTTGTCGCCCATTCGATGGGAGGCCTTGTTTGTCGCAGCTTGATTCAAAAGATTTATCCAGAACAACGCGAACAAGCTGTCAATCACATTGATAAATTATTTACCTACGCCACACCTCATGGTGGCATTTATTTTGAGGTCGGGAGTGGTTTGCTTGAAGAATTGAGGGACAGGTTTCAATTAAATAATTCTGATGACTTTGGCCCCCAGAGGATGTATCAGTATTTAACACCTTATATCAAGCCAACAGCTAAGTTACCCAATGACTTTAAGCTAGAAAAACTACAAAGCCTAGAAAATGCATTTTCGCCAAACCGCGTTTTTTCTCTAATTGGCACTAATGCACATGATTATGAAGAAGCTTTTGGTCTTTCACGCACGACTGTGGGGGTGAAAAGTGATGGTCTAGTTCAGATTGATAAAGCTTACATCACCGGATCTCATCGTGCCTATATTCATCGCTCTCATGGTGGGCGTTATGGCATATTGAACTCGGAAGAAGGTTATCAAAACCTGCAACGCTTTCTGTTTGGTGATATCCAGGTGAAACTGTCTTTAAGCAATGTCCAGTTGAAAGACCTGGACAAGAATTTTTATCAACTGGAAACTAGGGTTGCTTTGCGTGGTCTTCCTATCCCTATATATGAGCAAGCGATCGCTCATTATTGCCCAATTACACAAGAGTTAACAAGAAAAGATAAACCCATTCCCTTGTTTACAGCCTTTTTAATCCCAAAAAACTCAGCCAGTGATGATAACGTCTGTAGATATGCCCTGCGTTTAGCATTACATTCCTTCACAAAACAAGAGACGAATTGGTTGCGTGACAGTCATCTCGACCAAGTACCCCTGTGGTCTGACTATCTAATTACTGATGTTGCTGCAACAGATGGCACATATGACGCTAAATACAGTTGGAATTCCGATGAGAAAGAGCCAGTAACAAACTTAAATCCCACTTCAGAATCTAGTTCAGGTATATATGTTGCATATGTTCCCCTACCTGACCGTGGGCAAAAAGTTTTAGGAACAAACGCGGCAGTTCGCTTGGAAATTTCTCGATGGCAATGAAGGAGGCAGGGGGAGAAGAATTAATAACCAATTCCCAATGCCCAATAACTAATGATTATTTTTTTCAAGCAGTTAAGAGAGGAAAATTTATGCAGAGTAATCGCAGACAAACGGCTCTTATTACTGGTGCATCTGGCGGCATCGGTTATGAATTCGTTAAGTTATTTGCTCAGGATGGTTACAATCTCGTGTTGGTAGCTAGAAGCGTAGATAAGCTGAATAAAATCGCTGATGAGTTTAAAAATAAATTTGGCATTGGTGTCAAAGTTATTTCCAAGGATTTATCTAACCCAGCAGCCCCAGAAGAAATTTTTAATGAGTTAGAACAAGCATCTATCAAAGTTGATGTGCTGGTGAACAATGCCGGGTTTGCTACCTACGGATTATTTAATGAAATTGACCTGAATGCTGAACTGCAATTGTTACAGGTTAATATTTTATGTCTCACACATTTAACCAAGTTATTCCTCAAGGGTATGGTTAAACGGGGGTCTGGAAAAATATTAAATGTGGCCTCCACTGCTGCTTTTCAACCAGGGCCGCTGATGGCAGTATACTACGCTAGTAAAGCCTATGTCTTATCATTCACAGAAGCGATCGCTAATGAATTAGAAGGTACAGGTGTCTCTGTGACGGCGCTTTGTCCAGGGCCTACAGAATCTGGTTTTCAAGAAAGAGCCGCGATGGAAGACTCAAAGCTGGTAAGCGGTCGAAAAATTATGACTGCGGAAACAGTAGCCCAGATCGGCTATCGTGGTCTATTGGAAAACAAAACTGTTGTCGTTCCTGGAATTAAAAATAAGCTTCTCGCTGAATCTGTAAGATTTACTCCCAGAAAGCTAGTAACTAAACTAGTCAGAAACATGCAAGAAAGCAAATAGGTTGTAACTCTAAGGCAGGTGCCAAGAAAGAAGAGGCAGGGAGGAAGAGACGCAGAGATCCCATCTTCCTGTTCATTAATTAATCCCCTTGCGGATGTTCATTCCACAAGGTTGTAAGTTCCCGTAAACTCTGATGATTGCCATTGCCCAAAATCAGATGATCTAATACCGGAATGCCTAAAAGCTGCGCCCCTGCTAATAACTGACGCGTCAATTCTATATCTTCCTGGCTGGGTTCAAGGTTCCCAGAAGGATGGTTGTGGGCAACTATTACCCGCGTTGCACCTTGACGAATAACTTCTCGAAAAATATCACGGGGAGAAGCTAAGGTTTCGGTTGCTGTGCCAATGGTAATCACTTGCGTACCCAATAAGCGATTTTTAACATCTAACAGCACCACTGCAAAACGTTCTTGTGTCTGCCACATCAAGTCTTGGCTGAGGGTAGCAGCAGCAGCAAGGGGGCTATCAATTAATGTGCCATCGTTGGGCCGGGATTGAAAGGCGCGTTTACCCAATTCAATTGCTGCTAAAATACTTGTCGCCTTCGCCGGGCCAACACCAGAAATTTGCATCAACTCAGCGGGACTGACTTCTCGCAAAACTGCCAAAGGATCACGTTGGTGTTTGCCTAATTCGCTCAAAATATATTGTCCCAAACCCACAGCAGACAGTTTTCCCGGCCCTTGACCGGTGCCTAGAAGAATTGCGATTAATTCCGCTGTGGCTAAAATTTTGGCACCATGCGTCATTAATCGCTCACGCGGACGCTCATTTGTAGGTAGGTCGGCAATTCTGAGGCAATAGGTCATAAACTAAGATCATCTTCACCAAACATCAAACTATCTTTATTTATCCCTTGTTTGCTCTCAAAATCATCTTTATTTGAGAAAATCTTTAACCTTGGTAAGTTTGTATGGGTAATCTCATTTGCAACCTTTAAAGGGAATACTAAAAATAATATGATTTAGGGCGAACGCTATGTTCGATGATTTATTCAACAATCTCAAAGGTTTTATTGTCTCTAAATCTCAGGAAGCCTTTAAGGAACTGGAAAAACTCGTTGCTGTTCCCGAACTCGCAGAGCCATTTGTGTTGATTCGTCGATTCACACCTGCCGATTTCACCATAACAAAGGGAGGCATTGCAATTGTCGGAGAAAGTTGGCGAATTGAAGCCTATGACGATAATACTCAGCAGTTGTTGAATAGTACAGATCCTTTGCGAAATGTAATCTTGTTTGAAGTTGCAGAACCCGATGTCCAAGAGTGTGTTTTTGCTTGTCAATTTAACGCCAAAGCGCTAAACACAGAAAAACCAATTAAAGTTAGCTTAGGTTGGCCGAGAACGGGACAGTGGGGCACAATGACGAGATTATGGCCAACAGAAGTTTTACTAACGGAAGATTTTCAGCCTTACGAAGCGCGTGCCTATTTAAAAAAAGAAGCAGATGCTGCCACAATTCAAATCAGTGTGCAATTTGAGAGTAGTGGCATTCTTCAGATTAAAGATATTGAATTGTTGCAAGCGCCTGTAAAGTAACAATCATGAGCAATCTATGAAATTTGAATAGTTAAAAGGGCGGTTAGAAACCGCGTGTACATGAGGCTTTACCCACGGAGATGGGTTTCAAATACTCAATTTTTGCTAATTACTGATAAATTTGCGTTGCTTTCAGCATGTGGTAGGTAATAATCAACTGAGTCAAAGCCAGGGGGTAACTTTGAAGTGTTTCCCCAGTTGTACCAGCAATTTTACCCAGTTCTGGATTACTTTCGCGATCGCAAATACTTCGTAAATGGGGCATATCAGAACAAATAATATGCTCTAGCTTATTTACCTGTTCTAAGGTTGCATGACCATCAACTTCTAAGACATCCACAGGCTTACTCATATCCCTGTCTAGCCCCAAGCGGATTGCTGAGTCAGAATTACCATAGCCAGAGTTGACAATCTCAGTAAAATCTGGGTGGGGAATTGTCGGACGTAGTACCAGACGAACATTTAAATGTCCATTGGTTTCATCAGCTTCCTCAGTGGGTGGGTAAAAACTAATAACTATATCAGACCATTGCCGCTGCGGACGGATGAATTGTGCTGAGTCTGGTTCGCGTTTTTCTAATTCGGCTAGCACCTGTTCGGCAGTGTAGCCCCGCTTTTGCGTGTCTCGCTTGACTTTCCACTTGGCGCGGATTGTCTCCGGGGGTGCAAGGTAAACTTTAACATCGTAAGAGTCACGGGCGGCACGAGTAGAATAACCGAGTAATCCCTCAATAATCACGAATTTATTGGGCTTGATATACTGCGGTGGCTCAAATGTGCCGGTTTTATGGCTGTAAACTGGTTTGAGAATTGGCTGTCCTGTGCGTAGCAACGACAGGTGTTGCTGCATAATATCTAAGTGGTTGCAGTCCGGGTGGAGGGCAGTGATGCCAATCTCTGCACGTTGTTGGCGATCGTAACGGTGATAATCATCTGTGCAAATGAGCGTAACATTTTCTGGGCCGAGTACCTGAGCGATTCCTCGCGTTAGTGTTGTTTTCCCAGCAGCGCTGTCGCCTACAATACCAAGAATTATTGGACGGCTCATTATACCTCCCAGAATAAAAGCAAGTTTAGTAAGTAATAAAACTTCCCTACAATAGTTTTTATTCTAGAAGGGTTTAGGCAAGTAACTCAAGCAAAGGCTTGGTATGCAATATCTCTACATATAAAATGTCTGGGCGCTGGTTTATTGCATAATAATTACAAACTACATTGCTTTGATAGTCATCTGTACGCATAATGATGGATGCAAAAGTTGGATGCTATTAAATATCGCCTGCTGAATTTATCCTTAGCCGCAGATACTCAATTTTGATACAGGCATCCATCACCACGTTAAGTTTTGCATCTACAGCTATTTGTGCTGATGGTTGATGCCAAATGCCCAATTGCGCCCAGACAGTTTTAGCGTTGGTGGAAATTGATTGATCTACAATTTCTGGCAAGTATTCAGAACGGCGAAACACGTTAACAATATCCACTGGTTCTGGTAATTCGTGGAGTGCAGCATAACTGGGTTGACCGTCAATTTCTTTAACTAGGGGGTTGACCGCATAGACTGTATACCCTCTCTGCCGCAAGAATTGGGCGATTTGATAACTGGTGCGTTGGCGTTTATCAGAGTGACCGACAACAGCGATGGTTTTAGCTTGGGTCAACACCTCACGCAGGGCGTTATCATCTTCTTTGAGGTTTGCCATGATTTAAATATTCTCAGCGATCGCTTTGCTTAATAATACCGACCCAATGCCTTAATCCCCAATCTTATGACAACTCAAACACTAGGACTCGAACAAAACCTCTATGACTATTTACTGTCAGTCTCTCTGCGAGAACCAGATATTTTAACCGAACTGAGACAGGAAACAGCCCAGTATCCAATAGGGAGAATGCAGATTGCTCCTGAACAGGGTCAATTTCTGGCGTTACTGGTGCAGTTGTTGGGAGCTAAGAAAACTTTGGAAATTGGGGTATTTACAGGTTATAGTTCCCTGGTGGTGGCATTGGCGTTACCTACGGACGGTAAAGTGGTAGCCTGTGATGTGAGTGAAGAATTTACAACGATCGCTCGGCGCTATTGGCAACAAGCAGGAGTGGCGGATAAGATTCAACTGCACATTGCCCCCGCTTTGGAGACTTTGGATCGGTTACTCTCCACAGGAGAGGCGGAAACCTTTGATTTTGCTTTCATCGATGCAGATAAGAGCAACTATGATGGTTATTATGAGCGATCGCTGCAATTAGTGCGTCCCGGAGGACTGATTGCGATCGATAATGTCCTCTGGTCAGGCAGGGTTGCCGACCCCCAAGTGCAAGATAATAGAACTAAAAAGATTCGTGCCTTTAATCAAAAGCTGCATCAAGACCAGCGAGTTAGTCTTAGTTTAGTAGCGATCGCAGATGGCTTGACTCTGGCACTCAAGAAGTAATATCTTTAAATCCCCATTCATCCATTTATTACGAACGCAGAAGCGGCATTAGAGTTTGTTTTAAAAGTGTTTAGCTGTGATTTTAGACACTTAATTGATCACCCCTAACCTCCTTTTTTACGCAATTCTAATAAATAGTATTCCAGCTTATCGATTAATACTTGTTCTAAATCACTTAATTATTCTCCAGATATTTTATGCAGAGACACGATTTTAATCGCATCTCTACAATTTCTTTGCATAACTTTTATTCAGCGTTCACAAATTCCAAATACCCATTGCTAAGTTCTTTCACCGCCAAATCATAAAATTGCTTACCATGTTCAGGCGTTGCTAAAGCCGGATTTGATCCCATGCGTCCATCTGGATAACGCACTCGAAAGTCAGCTGCGCTATAAATTCTATGTCCGCTTGCAACTTCTGGTGAAAGGGGTGCTTGCTTAATCGCCTCTGGATAAACGTACTGGGTGAGGGCTACTTCACTTGGCGTTGCATGAGAACCTTCTTGATCCCCATATAATTCTTTAGCTAGCTTATATACAGAACCGCACATAAACCAGTTTGCCACTTGACATTGCACATGTTGAGCATTAGGAATTTGCAAATCTTCTAAATGCGCGTAAGTTTCTGAGAAAGCAGCTTTCAGGGTGGCGATATTACCGCCGTGTCCGTTAATAAAGTAGAACTTGCTAAAACCAGCTTTGGCTAAACAAGTTACATAATCTCGCACTACTTGAATTAAAGTGCTGGGACGCAGACTGATAGTGCCAGGAAAGGAGGTATGATGCAGTGCCATCCCCACATTGATTGTAGGGCCAACGATCGCTTGAGTTGCATCACCTACACCAGCTGCGATCGCTTCTGCACAAATAGCATCAGTGCCAATTAACCCCGTTGGCCCATGTTGTTCTGTAGAACCAATAGGGAAAATAATTCCCTTTGATTGCTGTAAATAAGTTTCGACTTCTTGCCAAGTACTTAAATGCAGTAACATTTTTGATGAATTTCCTCAATAAAATTGCGGTGGGACGAAACCTTTTTCTGCTAAACTCCCACTAACATGATTATGAACTCTCTGGATTTTCTGTGGTGGCAATTGCACAAGAACCCCAACTTCTTTGAGAAGTTGGGGTTCTATGTCCACTGTCAAGTTTGGAGTAAATCAAACTATCTATTTCTATAAATACTGGTTAGGGGATGGAATCGCAACGAGTTTCGACAAATATGGATATAAGCAATTTACCAATTCTGCTACTTTATCCTATGACACTTGCTGCGAACCCCCCTATAGTAGAAATCCAAATTAAGTTATGAGATGTTGTGAGATGTTGGCTTGCTGAATAATCAACTAGACAAAGGGGATCACTCTTATCTATTGACTAATCAAAGTAATAATGTTTTTTCACTTCCCTTCTAATTTCCCATGTGCAAGACATACCAGCGGGAAAAATAACCAAATCGCCTTTACCCATTTGCACTGGTTGTCCACCATCCGGAGTAACAACTACATCACCTTCCAAAAAGTAGCAAGTTTCTTGAGAATCATAAGTCCAAGGGAATTTTGAGACTTCTTTTTTCCAAATTTCCCATTTATAGACACCCAATTCGTTGAGATGTTCTTGGCTGGGTTGATGCTCAATTTTAATTTCCATATTGTGTTTTTTCTAGTTATATTCAGCAGTAGGATTGGATATCCTCTCCACACTGATCTACTAAATAACACAAAGCCCGAAAACGCAAGTACACAAGTTCGTTATAAAGCGGATTGAGTTTGCACATTGGCGGGATGTGGCCTATCTTTCGACCAAAAAGCATGATATCACGCTCAAATGGACACTGGGCGGGGATCAGTTTAGCAATAAATTTGGCTAATTTCTGATTCTGAATCTCAATTTTGTCTACCCATTGACGTAATGGTTGCAGCAAATCTAATTTAGGTCGAGTAAATTGCCTTTTACTACCTTTTTGATTCTTTTCTTCTAAAGGGTTAATAAAAGCAGGCAGAAAAATACGTTGATTAATTGTTTTAAGCATAGTTTTAGGCAAGGTTTTCCTTGTGTAGATGAACTATTTGCCGATTGATAATATTAGCATGTAATCTGTTTGGTCAATTTGCATTGTGCTTGTCAATTTAGGAAGGAAAATAAGCACAACGCAAAAAATTTACATGCATCTTTGGGGGGAAATGGTTTAACTAATTGTTATTTAAGCCCACCAAATCGGGAAGAACTGTCCCGTTAAATACAAAATAACAAAGAAAATATAAAAATGGCATTTCTTTAACTTATGGATTGCTAATCCTGGAGATAGCAATTTTATATATTAAATATAAATGCTTGGTTCTGAAACTGCCTAGTATCTAGAGATGGACTTGGGGGGAGAAAAAAACTGTTTAGTTCTGACTCCATATAGACTTCGCTAGGATTAGACTCTAATATCTAGCGATTTTAGGCTAGTAAATATCTAGTAATCTGTCCGGTATGATACACTAGCTAACCTAGATATTATCTAATAAGTAGCAAGAAATCCTTTGATAAGTCCAAGCTAATATACTTATGACTTATAGTATTTACAAGAATATTTGCAATAAATGCATCGGATGTAGGGGCCTATAGCACTACGCCCCTACGAAAATATATCATCTATTTTGTGAAATGGTATAATTATGAAAATTTTATTTCTTAAAATATCTCAAGCCGTAACGATCTTGATATTTGCTGATATATTCTACATTCTGTTGCTCTAATTTTGACAACAATTTAGGTGGAAATGCTTTTGGTGAATATATAGGGCGATACCAAGGTTGCTTATTAAAGTAATCTTGTAATTCAGGAGTATCAAAACGGCGACCATGACTAGCAAAAATCGAATTTCGCATAATATCTAGTTCAAAACCATCTTTACCATCCAAATCTGTATCAGTTATAAGTCTTTGGGAAAGCCAGAAATAAGTGTTGATAGCCGCGGTAGCATCTGGCGATATTGATGTAGTTGAGGAAGGTATAGATTGAGTCGGAACAGATGGGCTATTTAGTGTCAATGTAGGAGTTTCTATCACGGGGCTTGTGACAGTTGACGGCGTTTCTGAAGTTAACACCGTTTTGTCTGCTGTAGATTGAGTAGGTTTTGTTAATACCTGACTAATAATCACAGATGCACCAATTAGCCCACCTGCAATCAAACTGCCGACAAGGATATTATTCTGACTATTACCTTGAGGGGTAGGCTGTGGTTTGACAGGAACTGTTTGAGGTGGCGGTGCAGAGACTACAGTCGGTTGAGTCAAGAGGGGTTGCGTCGGTGGCATTGGATTTGCTATGCTCTGCAAGGTATCCAGCATGGCTCTGGCTGTGGGGTAGCGATCGCGCGGATGATAAGCGATCGCTTTATCGATCACTCCTGCCATAATTGGGCTAATATGACCAGCATACTGTCGCCATACAATTTCACCCGTCTGGGAATCCGTTTCTAGTTGTTGCGCCTGTTTACCAGTCAGCAAATAAATTACCGTCATTCCTAAACTGTATAAATCACTCGAATAAACTGGTCTACCTGCGGCTTGTTCACTCGGCATATAGCCAGGTGTACCAATCACAATCGAACTAGTAGGATTGCCTTGAGAATTTACTACTGTTCCCATCGATTCCCGTATAGCGCCAAAATCAATCAGCACTGGTTTACCGTCCCGATGACGCACAATAATGTTATCCGGTTTAATATCGCGGTGAACGATATGCTTAGAGTGAACGTAATCCAGGACAGGTAATAAATTCATGAATAATTCCTGGACAGCGACTTCACTAAATAGCCCCTGCGTTTGCACTTTTCCAGTTAGGGTATCGCCTTCAACCCACTCCTGAACTAAGTAAAATTGTCCGCCTGAGGAAAAGTAGGCATACAATGCTGGAATTTGGTCATTTGCGCCACCGAGTTCTTCTAGAATAGCTGCTTCGCGCTGAAACCTCTCTTGCACTAGCTGGTAAATTTGGGGATTGTTGTGAATTGGTCTTAGCTGTTTAACCACACAATGGCGCTTTGAAGGCATGTAGGTATCTTCTGCTAGATAGGTTTCACCAAA
This sequence comes from Nostoc sp. UIC 10607, assembly GCF_047228265.1. Lineage (NCBI taxonomy): Bacteria > Bacillati > Cyanobacteriota > Cyanophyceae > Nostocales > Nostocaceae > Nostoc > Nostoc sp. UIC 10607. Next base: position 35,155 of record NZ_JBIQNW010000053.1, read on the forward strand.
CCCACCAGCGCCTAGTGTGCGGATAACTTGATAGCGATCATTTAGCAGCTGTATTGTCATGGGAGATTACAAGGGATATTCATAAGATAGTTTTCCCCAAAACTACCTTCATTTCAAATCTAGTAAACCTTCTTCTTTCAATTTAGGATTGAAGCGAATTTGCATTTGCAAACCACGCACTTCTACCAATTGCGTTGAAATTTCTGCTTCTACTCTCCGTGCCACATTTTTGATAATTTTTATTTGTGCTAATTCATCATTAGCTGGATTTTGATATTTTGCTTGTTCTTCAGGTGTCATTACAACTTTGACATCAATGGGATGAGTCCATTTTTCTTTTTGATCCCCATTTCCCCAGGGGACACTGCCATTTTCCGCAATCCAAGCATTTTCAGTATTTTCCAAAACTGTGCGACTAGGGCGTTCAATAGTTTGAACTTTTACCCAATAGCATTGCTGTGGCTGACGGACTAAATGCTGTTTGAGGCTGAGGTAAACATCACGGGAGTATCCTACAAATTGCAGCACTTTTTCTTGGTCAAAGATAGCATATACGCCAATTTTACCTTGAAATTGTTCGGGTAATTGACCGCGATCGTCAATGTAAGGAATGTATTCTAGAGTTGCCAAAGAAGAAAGATTCGTTTCAAGAGCCATACATCAAATATCAAACTTACTATTTGCCTTCAGAATTGAGAATTGCTAATTAGGTAAAATTATCTTGTAAAATTAATCATTACCCAATTTTTGGTAAATTGCACAAAGGCGACTGGGTTTAAAAATCTTAGCACTAAACATGAAGTTTGGTGGTACGTTGATAATGGCATATTCATCAGATACATGATACTTTTCAAATTCTGCTGGCATTCCTTTAGTGGTAGTTAAGCTGTAAGGAACTGGCTGGAAAAGTAATTCTGTAAATTTAACTTGCTCACACCGTAACTGTTGACAAATTTGGTTTAAAAAAGCCTCGCTGGTCAATAAATTGAATAAGTTTTCTTGAGCTTGTGCTTCAAGAGTGAAACTGCTATCAAAGTTCTGGACGATTTTAAGGGGCATTTTCTGTATAGGTAGCTATTAACAACTAAGTGATGGTAGAGGATGGTAACAATCCAAAAGTGCTGGACAACGAAGCCTACCTTTTGGCGCAGATGAGCTTTGTGAAAAATTACCTAAGATCAGCCTATTGGATTGTGTGACTTCTGTCAGCCACAGGAAGAAGCTAGCATGATTAAGAATCGTGAAGTTTAGCAGATTTTCAGGGATAGGTGATTTTTCCTTAACGTTGTGCTGATATTCAGATACTGTATTAAAGCGATACCTAAAAAGGGCTACGCCTACGCACTTACCACTCTCCCTAAAAACGATGTTCACACAACAAAAATGAGTGGATAATCGTGATATAAACCACAACTATCCACTCAAAGTTTAGTAAATCGGGTTTGCTAGAAAAACCCAAGTAGATTATTGAAACTTGGCAAACTTCAAACCAATTAACGTGACTCAGTTCCCTGATTGGGACTACCTGCTACAGAATCATTTTCTGGTGCTTCTGGTGTAGCAGTGGGTTTAGCACCGCTCTTTTCATCATCGCCAGTTTTGCGCTTACTTTCGTCAACAGGGGTTTCGTAATTACCAGAAGCACCGGGTGTACCTTCTTGGCTACCAGCTTTTTGTGGTTCAGACATTATTACATTCCTAATAATCTTATTGTTGGTATTATCTTAAGAAGATTAACAGTGTAAATACATCTATCCAGATATAGTTATGGCTGATTTCTACCTCTATCAAAAGTATTATTTAGTACTACTCATGTATACTGATAAAAATCCAGAAATGTAGAGTTTTTTAATGTTACAACGCTTTCTATAGTTAAGGGAGGTTTATTTCCGCCGATCTGTACTAGGTGAATAATATGATGTGATGATTGTGATACCAACTATCAAAGTGTCATTAATGAACCAGAGCAATCTATCGTTACCATCTGGATGTATCCTTCGCAAGGCAACCTCTGCGGATAAGTGGTCGATTCGATTGCTGGTGTTTTCAGCGAAACTTGACCCAACCCAATTAAATTGGCAGCAATTTTGGGTAATTGAATGCGATTGCAATCTGGTAGCTTGTGGACAGCTACGTAATTTCTCAGGGGCGCAAGAACTTGGTAGTTTAGTCGTTGCGTCAACTTGGAGAGGTCGCGGTTTGGGTACTTTGCTAACGCAACATTTGATTAATACAGCAACGCAACCACTTTATCTTGAATGTTTAGGTGAACGATTGGCGCAGTTTTACAGTCGCTTTGGTTTTGTGCCAATATCTTTTGAAGACTTGCCACAGTTTCCCAAGACAAGCGGCTTATCTACGCTCAAGAGTAAATTTAGATTCTCGCAATTAGGTAAAAAACTGCTGAGAGTTCCTGTGGTATTCATGGAACATCGAGGTAATTCGTAATTCGTAATTCGTAATTCATAATTAATATTTGCAAAAAAGGCTTGATACAAGCTGTTTTCAACCCTTTCCTATTCCCTATTCCCCATTTTCAAATCGGAGGTTTAGCAAAAATTGTTAGTAAGACAGGCCCTAGTAAATAGTGGTGATTCAAACACAATAGCCCAGCAGAGGAGCCAAGAAGTTGACGTTGATTAGGGCTGTAGAGTCTAATTCCACGCGGAGAGATTGGCAATAATTGAGGTTCTGTCTCTTTTTTAGAGGTAATGTCAACTAAATAGAAGCGTCCACCGGGAGAAAGTACCCGTGCTATCTCACTAACCACCTGTTTAGGCTCCAAATAGTGCAAGAAGCTGATAGTGCTGAAAACAGCATCAAATTGACCATCAGCAAATGGAAGAGACTCAGCTTTCCCCTCGATATAAATTAAGCGTGGACGGTGGCGGTTGCTTTGTCTTGCTACCCGCAACATATTACTAGATAAATCCAATCCGGTGCCTTGCAGGTCGGGAAACTCAGTAGCAAGGCGCTCAAGTAGGCGTCCAGTACCACAGCCGATATCAAGTACATTTGCTGGCTCTGGTAAATCGATGTACTCCAGCAACCGTTTGTGAACGGCTCGATAAAACACTGAAGGAAAGAGCCAGTCATAACTTGGTGCCCATCGGTCAAATAGGAACTTTTTGTTACTAAAAAAGTCATTAGTCATTAGTTTTCGCAGTTTACCTGAAGCTGATTGCTTTTTTAGCTTAAGTAGCTGCGCCTCCAAAAAGTTGGTTAACTATAGTTTTGCAGTGCGGCAATATCTAGCCTAACGTTTGGCAAAATACTTCTGCTCACCTTGGCAAATCATCCGGAATTTTGGCAGATGAATGTGTAGTTAAAAGTGTTCCTAGAGACTCATTCTACCTCTGTAGAGAACTAAGGAATGAGTAAGCACTGCATAAAACTATAGAACATAACCGTATGTATTTATAGAGGTTCAAATACAACAAACTCAATTTGTTTTGAAATTATTAAGGTGAAAGATTATGACAAACTTTATTCAAGTCCGGTTACACAATGATCTACTGCACCCAGTCCGCGAGTGGTTGGAAACGATAGAAATTCATAACTCCAAATTGGCTCATTTCTTGTGCAAAGCTATTCCTGCTCAGTGTCCCTTTGAGCGAGACATCAAGTTGTTTGGTCGGAAGCTATTTCACATTCCACCGATGTGTAAATTAAATCCCCTATACGAGGAAGTGGTTGGTTTGCGTTTTAAAGCGCTCTGTTATCTTGCCGATGAATGTGGTGAAGATGTCACAGCCTATTGCTAATAGCCAGTTGGATCGTTCTTTGATCAAGCAGCCATCGGTATTTGCAGATTTACGGTTGTTACTTACTCAGGTTTATACTAAGCTAACGTACACCTAATTTAGATGTTTAGCTATTAAGTAGCTGGCACCTCGCTAAAGTGTTTCCAGACTGTATTTTTGCTTACCGTACCCTGCTGAAATCATTAACATCATCATGACGCACATCTTACTGGTTGAAGATGAAGTCAAACTGGCACGATTTGTCGAATTGGAATTGAATTATGAAGGCTATCAAGTCAGTATTGCCTACGATGGATTAACTGCACTCACCGCAGCGCGTGAGCTACATCTAGATTTAGTAATTTTAGACTGGATGTTACCTGGTTTATCGGGGCTGGAAATCTGCCGCCGCCTGCGAAGTATTGGTGATAAAGTGCCAATAATCTTATTAACCGTCAAAGACGAAGTGAGCGATCGCATTGCAGGCTTAGACGCTGGTGCTGATGATTACCTCGTTAAACCCTTCAGCGTTGATGAATTATTGGCCAGAGTTGGCGCTCACCTGCGAAGAAGCCAGCAAGTGGACAAAGCAGATGTTTTAGAATTTGAAGACCTGAGTTTAAATCGTCACACGCGCCAAGTGTACCGAAATCAGCGGTTAATTGAGTTAACTGCTAAGGAATTTGATTTACTAGAATATTTACTCGCCCATCCGCGACAGGTAATTACCTGCGATCACATTATAGAGGAAGTCTGGGGTTACGACTTCATGGGCGATGCCAACATTATCGAACTTCACATGCGCTACCTGCGGCTGAAACTTGAAGCCAATAACGAAAAGTGCCTCATTCAAACTGTGAGCGGCGTTGGCTATACATTGCATGATTGAAGTGGGCATTGGGCATTTTTAGGAAAATTTGGGGTTTTTGGCAATTTCACCAAAAACTCATCCAACTCAAGGCTAATTATACTAGGATGCACAAAGCTATCATCATCTAAAACTGCATGACCTATCTAGAAACAGCAGCGCAATTCTACCGCGAAGTTGCTCAAACCCCGCAAGTTGGACTTTGTTGTGTGCAAAGTACGCCCCTGCAACTACCAGGATTGAAAATTCCTTTGCCAATGCAGGAAATGAACTATGGTTGTGGTACTACCGTTCACCCCACTGAATTAGGAAACCAACCTACCGTGCTGTATGTCGGTGTTGGCGGTGGCTTAGAAGCGTTACAATTCGCTTATTTTTCCCGCCATGTAGGTGCTGTAATTGCTGTTGAACCAGTTGGGGCCATGCGGGAAGCAGCCGCACGCAATCTGGAAATTGCTGCTCAAGAAAACCCGTGGTTTGACACCCGTTTTGTAGAAATCCGCGAAGGCGATGCTTTTAACTTACCTGTTGCTGATGCTACTGTCGATATTGTGGCGCAAAATTGCCTTTTCAACATTTTTGAACCAGAAGATTTGACTCGTGCTTTAAAAGAAGCTTATCGAGTATTAAAACCAGGTGGACGCTTGCAGATGAGCGATCCAATTGCCACTAGTCAAATTCCAGCACATCTTCAACAAGATGAACGACTCAGAGCCATGTGTTTATCAGGTGCACTCACCTATGAAGAGTATACTGAACGGATTACAAATGCTGGCTTTGGTCAAGTTGAAATTCGCGCTCGTCGTCCTTACCGTTTACTAGATTCCCAGACTTATAATTTAGAAGAACACCTACTTTTAGAAAGTTTAGATTCTGTCTCCTTTAAAGTTGCTATTCCAGAAGATGGCGCTTGTATCTTTACGGGAAAAACAGCAGTTTATGCTGGCTTGGAACCCTTCTTCGACGACTCAGCAGGTCATTTACTCCAGCGGGGTATTCCCGCAGCAGTGTGTGATAAAACTGCTGCTAACCTTGCGGCTATAAAGCCAGCAGAAATAATTGTTACTAATTCAACCTGGCACTATAGCGGTGGTGGTTGCTGTTAATTTATAAACCCCAAAATGTTGTTAATTAGTCTATTTATCGCCACGCTTTTTTTAGCATATTCCAATGGTGCAAATGACAACTTTAAAGGGGTAGCAACTTTGTTTGGTAGCCGAACTAGCAGCTATCAAACAGCAATTTTGTGGGCAACTTTTACAACTTTCGCTGGTGCAGGAACTGCAACTTTTCTAGCAGGAACACTAATTAAAAATTTCTCTGGGAAAGGGCTAGTACCTGATGCGATCGCTAATTCACCAGAGTTTCATATGGCAGTTGCGATCGCTGCTGGTTTAACTGTGCTCATAGCTACACTTATGGGGTTTCCCATTTCCACAACTCACAGTTTAACAGGTGCACTGGTTGGCGCTGGATTAGTTGCGATCGGACTCAAAGTTAATTTTGCAGCTTTGGGAACTTCCTTTATTTTACCTCTACTACTTAGTCCAATTATTGCTATTCCATTAGGAGCAGCAATTTATAGCTTATCAGGCTATATCAATTCAAAATGGAATCTATCAGTCAATCAAAAAATGATTGATACTTGCCATTTTCTCAGCGCTGGAATTGTCAGTTTTGCTAGAGGCTTAAATGATACTCCCAAGATTTTCTCACTCATTCTAGTTATTGAATATTTTTCGATTCAGGGAGGAATGATCACGATTGCGATCGCAATGGCACTTGGCGGGTTACTGAACTCTCAAAAAGTTGCTGTTACCATGAGTGAGAAGATTACCTCAATGAATCATACTCAAGGCTTATCCGCAAATTTAGTAACTGGAATTCTGGTCATTGTAGCTAGTCGGTTTGGGCTTCCAGTTTCTACCACTTATGTTTCAGTTGGTTCTATTTTTGGAGTAGGGTTGGTTGACAAAAAAGTTAGTACTCGTATTTTTTATCAGATCCTATTATCGTGGATTTTAACTTTACCAACTGCTGCAATTATTAGTGGAATAACCTACAGATTATTGCAAGGTTAGAAAAAATGAATATATTTCTGCCATATTTAAGGAGTAGTAACTAATGCAAACTCAATCAAAAGTTTCGCTAGATTCAATAGTAACACCATTTAAAAACAGATTCAATTCACCTTTGGTAAAAAAGGGAATTACTGTTTTACAAATTAATCTAGGTAAGCGTTGTAATCTTGCGTGTAAACACTGTCATGTCGAAGCTGGCCCAAAACGTACAGAAGAACTTTCTCCTGAAGTTTGCGAACAATTGATTTCGCTAATCCATAAATTTCCCGAAATTAAAATAGTAGATTTGACTGGTGGGGCACCAGAAATGAATTATGGATTTAAGGCATTAGTAGAAGCAGCAAAAGCAACTGGTAAGCAGGTGATTGTCCGGTCTAATTTGGCCATTTATTTTGAGGATGGATTTGCTGATTTACCAGAATACTTTGCTCAACATCAAATAAGAGTTGTAGCTTCTCTACCCTGCTACTTAGCAGATAATGTTGATAAAATGCGTGGTGCTGGTGTTTTTGATAGTTCAGTCAAAGCTTTGCAGTGGCTTAACCAACTTGGCTATGGTAAAGAGCCAAATTTAATTTTGGACTTGGTATTTAATCCCCAGTTACCCACGGATGAAAGATTTTCTTTAGCTCCCGAACAGATCAACCTAGAACGAGATTACAAAATGTTCTTGCAAGAACATTTTAATATTGTATTTAGCAACCTCTTCACCATTACCAACCTACCAGTTGGTAGAACCAAAATGCATTTAGAACGGAAAAAACTATACACCAGCTATTTGCAGTTTTTAGAATCGCATTTTAATCCCAGCACAGTTGAACATTTGATGTGCCGCGATGAACTCTCAATTGACTATTTAGGCAATGTATATGATTGTGACTTTAACCAAATGATGAATTTACCTGCGAAAAATCGCAATGGTGAAACCTTGACAGTTAACAAACTTTTAGAAACTGGCAGCTTAGACCTGATTAGTGAGATACAAACTGCTGCTTATTGCTATGGTTGTACTGCTGGATGTGGTTCTAGTTGTAGTGGTGCTTTGCTCTAAAGTTAGTTAAAGAATGAAGTTAGAAGTTACAAATCACGTTACCTATGCATCACTAATAGTTAGATGATTTATGATAATACTTACTTAAGTCTCCTTACACCACACTAAAAAGCTGTGGAATTCTTTAAATTTTCATGGCTTTTATTTTTTTATTGTAAATAAACATAAAGACGTTAACTTTTTTCTAAAACAGCATCAGATGAGAAATCAGGCGTTTTTTCCCTATACCTAAATTTTCTGTTTCTCTTGCCCATATCTGCTGTTCAATAATTCCTAACGGTACTCCATTGCTTGTGGCGGCAAATGTGGAATGGACTTTTAATCGTGATAGTTTGGCATGGTCTAGATAACCTACACCTGTAATTGATCGATGTACTGTTAAATCTATGTTTGTTGTATCTTGAATTGCCAATACTACTCCTTTACTCCTGCGCAACCCTTAAATAAGCAAAACTCATGACTAATATCAGCTTTACTGAAGTGATCAAACTTGATTAAAAAATGTAAAGCATTGTAAAGTGAATTCACAGGCAAAGACAAACAAGCCTGATTCATAAATAACTAACCGCACTTATAAAACCATGACAGCAACCTTACAACAGCGCTCAAGCGCCAACGTA
>NZ_JBIQNW010000054.1:0-41746 GCF_047228265.1 Nostoc sp. UIC 10607
CAGTCCCCAAGCTGGATTTATCGCCTTTTCCTGCACCCTCTTGACAAAAGTGCAATCATTCTAACCTCTCACCGATGTCTATTGTCAGGATTTTCTCTAACAACAGCAAAGTTACTGGTGCTGGTTTTTTAGTTTCTCAAAGGCATATCCTTACCTGCGCTCATGTGGTGTGCGATAGTTTAGGAATTAACAGAACAACTATAGAAAAACCTGACGAACTTATTACCTTAGACTTTCCATTAGTAGCAACTAAACAATACCTAAAAGCTAAGGTAGTTTTCTGGCAACCTGTAAATCCCTATGCAGAGGTAGAAGACATTGTAGGATTGGAGCTAGAAAGTAATCCTCCACAAAAAGTTCAATCTGCAAAATTAATTAAATTAGACAATTTGTGGGGACATTCTTTTCGAGTATTCGGTTTTCCAGCAGGACAATCAAATGGGGTCTGGGCTTCTGGGGTTTTACGAGGACGAGGAGCTAACGGTTGGGTGCAGTTGGAAGATTTGAAACAATCAGGCTATAAGCTAGAGGCTGGTTTTAGTGGTGCGCCTATCTGGGATGAAGAATTACAGGGTGTAGTCGGAATGGCAGTAGCAGCAGAAATGAAGCGCCCAGAAACTAAAGTTGCCTTTATGATTCCTATGGCAGTATTGAATAAGGTATTGTCTAAGCTAAGTGAGCAAGAAACTCAGAATTTAGAATTGATAAATACTACAAATAACCAACAAGAAGCATCAGAAAAGAGTATTGCACAGCTTTTAAACTACCACAAATTTGGCTTAGTTGACTATAGCAAACTACAAGAGCTACTTGCAGCAGGAAAATGGAGAGAAGCAAATCAAGAAACCGAGGCTGTAATGTTGAAAGTAGCAGGTAAAGGAGAGAAAAATATTCTTGATAGGAAAGATATTGATAATTTTTCATGTACTGTTCTTTATGAAATAGATCAGCTATGGATTCGATATAGTTTGAATCGTTTCGGTTTCAGTGTTCAGAGACGCATCTGGCAAAGTCAAGAAGTGAAGCAAAATTTTCTGCGTTTTGGCGAATCCGTAGGATGGTACAAAAACAATAACTGGCTAAGTTATGAAGATATAAACTTTGTTCTAGTAGAAAATAGTACTTTTGGATACCTACCTGTAGTGTTTTATAACAAGGAAGAGGCAGCCATAAAATATGAAATACAACTGAATTGGGTAAGGTTTTTCAACTTATTTATGGTCGGTATATTTTCTCGTTTAGAAGTTTGTGGGTATTAATATATTAGTATTATTCAAATATTATGTTGCTTAAAACTATCTTTATTCGTTTCTATAAATCTTTTAATTTTGATTATATTAAACAAAATGATCAAGAACCCGATCCATCAAAAAGTTGGGATTTTATAGATGATAAATGGTATCCATATATAGAAGTTTCTATAGAGACAGCCACTAAAGTAACAACAATTGTTGGAGCCAATGAGTCTGGTAAGTCTCATTTATTGAGCGCTATAGAAAAAGCTATTTCGGGAAAATCACTTATTTCAGGTAAGGATGCCGAATTTGAAGAAATTAAACGCGAAGATTTTTGCCGATATTCACATTTCTTTAGTATTAAAAAAGGTGAATTAAAATTTCCTGGTTTTGGTACTGAGTGGATAGACGTTTCTCAGCCAGATCAACAAAAAATAAGAGAATGTTGCAATCTGCCTGATGAAATTACATTTAATAGTTTTTTATTGTTTCGAGTAAATAAAAATGATTTAAATGTATATATTAAAGATAAAGATAATTACAGACAATACAAAGTAGCACAAAAATACTTAGAGTCTATCTCAAGCATTTTACCTAACATATTTAGAATCAATTCACAAGTTGCGCTTCCTGCAAGTATACCAATTAGAAGGCTTATAAATCAGAACAAAAAAATACAGTTAGCCGACAATGATATAATACAAACAAAACTTGAAATTTTTGAAAGACAACAAAGAAATGAAATACTTAAATTAATAGAAAATCTTGTTGAGAATCCTGATAGTTTAAATGAAAAAGAAGGAATATCTGCAAGTCAACAAATATCTAAATATCGAGATGAAATAACTTCTAAGATAGTTGCTGAACTTACAAAAGGAAAGAATCTTTTAAAAAAGCAAGATAAACGATTTAAATTAGCTTACGATTTGCTATGTGATGTTTCTGAAGTAGATCCAGAAATTTTGTCTGACCTCGCTGAGGCTCTAATAAATGGTAAAGAGGGGTATGCTAATGGAATTATTGAAATGATTAATTCTCGATTAGCAGAAAGATTAAACTTTCCTCGCTGGTGGGTTCAAGACCAAGAATTCTGTTTGAGAATAGCACCCAGAGACTATGATCTAGTATTTACTATACGAGATAAAACTGGGACTGAATATTCTATTACTGAACGCAGTAATGGACTGACATATTTTCTAAGCTATTTCATCCAATTTTTATCGCATAAACCGCATCCCGAAAAAAATGAAATCTTGCTGATGGATGAGCCAGATGCGTATTTATCTAGTCAAGCACAACAGGATCTGCTGAAAATATTTGATGCTTTCTCAAATCCTCAAGATGGTTCGCACATCACTAGACCTATTCAAGTAGTGTATGTAACTCACTCTCCTTTTCTTATTGACAAAAATCATGCGGAAAGAATTAGAGTTTTAGAAAAAGGGAAGAATGACGAAGGAACAAGAGTAGTTAAAGATATTGCTAGAAATCATTATGAACCACTGAGATCAGCCTTTGGTGCATTTGTAGGCGAAACAACTTTAATTGGTAATTGTAATTTAATGGTTGAAGGTGCTGCTGATCAGATTTTAATTGCAGGAGCAGCAACATATCTACGTAATTGCACAGAAACCAAAATAGAAACGTTGGACTTAAATACTGTAACTATAGTCCCTGCTGATTCTGTATCTCAAATTCCATATCTGGTATATCTTGCTCGTGGTAGAGATGTTGAACAACCAGCAGTTATCGTACTTCTGGATAGCAATCAAAGTGGTAATAATGCAAAAATTCAATTAAGAAAAGGCGTGCCTAGTAGAAAAAATTTACTACCAGAAGAGTTTATAATTCAAATTGCTGAGATGCAATCAGGCATAACTTTATCTCACGGTATTACATTGACAGACTTAGAGGATTTAATTCCTCTACCAATTTGCGTATAAGCAGCGCGAAGACATGCAAAGGAAGTATATGGGGCAACAGATAAAGATGTTGCTCTCATCAAAGAAGATACTGTTTTAAAGAAAATTATAGATGGAAAAACAATATTCGATGCTATGGAAGCTTGCTTTCGAGAAAAGTTGATTTCTAAAGAAGTATATATTGATAAAATCAGCTTATCAAGAAGTGTCATTAATTTAATTAATATACTTAATTTATCTCGGAAAAATGGGGGGAAAGATAGCCTTTTTAGTGAACTAGCGATATTTGAAACTAATTTCAAATTTCTATTTAAGTATTTAAATGATAAGATACGTAAAGCTAGAGAAAAACTAACTGATGAGAGTATTTCAGATAGGGTAGAGAGATATAAACGACGTTTTTTCAGAGATTATCCACTATCTACTAGGCGTGAAGATGCAAGAAATTTACTAGCAACAATAGAAGATTTATTGCTAGAAGAAACAGAAGAAACTGGAAGGATAAAAAAGCAAATTCAAAATTTACTCCATACTTATAAGCTCGAAATAGAAATGTATAAGATTATAGAGAGAGATGACTATGAGGAATTCAAAAAGGGTTTAGACAAAATTAAGTACGCAGGTAGAGTTGTTAGCCAAGAAAATAAATTTAATCAATAGCTGCATAATCAGATTGGCTAATTTGATTGGAAATGCTATCAAAAATAATACTTTTGGAAAGTCTATACCATATCAAGACAAGCTAACACAAGAGCGATCGCTGTAAATCTGATTTAATATCTGATAATCTTCCAATCTCACTGCGGCAAAACGTCTGACTCCGAACTGTTTCATCACTCTTTGCAACTCTGCATCTGGTTGGAGTAATGCCAACTGCATTTGCTGAATTAAAGATATACCTAGACGCTGTGCTACTACCAATGGTGGCATTGGAGAAGGCCCCAGCACTTCCACCACACGCAAATGCTGTGATAATTCAGGAAAATCCTTTAATTCCTGTTCTAGCACCACACTATCAATTGCTGCACAATCTGCCAATCCCTCAACTACCCAGCGAATTGAACGCTGATGTGAACCTGATTGTAGCGTTTTGCCAAAGAAATTTTCAGGATATTTTTCTGGAACTAATTTATGAGAAAGTAAATTATAACCACTATTAGAACCCAGGTCATTATAACAAAATATTTTTCCTGCTAAATCTGTAAATTTTTTGATATTACTATTAGCATTGACAATAACATCTGCATAGTAAACAGGGCAGTTGCTATATCGTGATGATTGCATTACTGGCGCAACTAAAGTCTGAAATTGATTTGAAACTATTTGACTATAGCGAATCAGTGGTAATCCACAGATAAAAGCTAAATCTATTTGATCTTGAAATAAGAAGGCATCTTCTAAGGGATCATATTCACTTTGTTGTATTTGGAATTCTATTTTTAAAACACTACCTAAATAAGCTGCGATCGCCTGATAAAATCTAAACCAATTGGGAGCTAGATAAGATGTAATCTGCAATCTTTTATATATAGTCATTTTTGTTCTACAACAGTTTCATGTTGAAAAAATCGACTTAAATTTTTTCCAGATAAATAATGTATATATACAAATCCGAGACTGGCAAAGGTCAACAACATAACACCCAAAACTGTTGTGTATGCTTTAGTGTGCCACCATAGCTGCTTTAACAAATCTGTACCAAGTAGTAATATCTTCCACAAGAAATAATCATTTACTTTTTTAGCGTCTTGGATATTGATGTGTTGAGCTAATGCCATTTCGATTTCTGCCTTCAATCCAAACAAAGAACGGTAATCCGATAACCTTAATGTAGATTATAATATATATTATCTAAGTTAGTCAAAAAATCTGAATAATTGACGTTAATAATTTTGGAGATAATATTCATATATTCTCAATTAATAAAACTTAAATCGTCATAAAGTACAAAACCCCGGTTTATTCAAGAAACCGGAGTTATTGTATCGCAACTTATTTTTTCAAACAAATGGGATTTTTCCTCAAAATGGACGGCTACCCGCTAAACTTATCCGTTTCATCACTCGGCGCTGATTGGGATCAAATGCTTGACGATAATGCAAAGTTGCTTGATTATCCCAATAGACAATATCGCCTACAGACCATTTGTGTTGATAATAAAACCGAGGTTGATGTAAATGCGATCGCAGCTGTTCAATTAATTCAGATCCTTCTTGCGGATCTAGACCAACAATTTCTACTTCTGTGGCGTAATCTAAATATAAAATCTTTTTCCCACTTTCTGGATGTGTCCGTACTAGTGGGTGAGGAAATACAGGACTAATTAGGGGAATACTCTTGTCTAGACGGTATTTAGAACGAGGTGTATTTGGTTTATTTAAAAACGGATTGTATGTAATTAACTGCAAATCTGCAATCCGACGCTTTGTAAACTCATCCAGAGTTTCATAGGCTAAATTCAGATTTAACCAGTAAGTATCTCCGCCTTCAGTGGGTACTTCCAAAGCATAGAGTAAAGAACCACTGGAAGGATAAGGAGTCCACTTATGATCAGAATGAAAAGTTAGTTCACCAGTTCCAGTATAGCCACCATCAACATTAGAAACGGGAATTATTACGGGTGTGACTCCTGGCTGAGAAGCAAGAACTGGGATGTCATCTGGCGGAACAAATAGAGAACCAAAATGAAAAGCAAAGTTTAAGAATTCCTCATCATTTAGATTTTGGTTTTTGAAGATAAGGATGTGGTGTTCAAGTAATGCTTGTTTTAGTTGTAAGATAACTTCAGGTTTAATCGGTTGGCTAGCATCAAGTCCCGTGATTACAGCGCCTAGAGGTGCATTAATTCCAGTAATTTGAAAGTTATTTAAGGTGAGTGTAGACATAATCAACTATTAAAGTTTTCCACAATTTCCGTATAATAACTAGTAATTCATGCCCCAAATATTATTTTTTTGCAAGCACTTCTTGAGGAGTGATTTCGGCATATTCTTCAGGAGTCAAGAAGCCATCTCTCACATTTACCTTCTTAGGTATCAGTCCCAAGTTGTACCATTTATCTGCAACTTCTTGTTGTTTATTAATAATTTTTTCGGTAATTGGTATAAGCGTGAAATCATACTTTTTGTGCATAATCTCTAAAGTAGGTGGATCAAGTTGAGTTATTGCAGAGAGCAATTGGGAAAGTTCTTTAGGATTATTCTTAGACCAATTTTGGGCTTTTTGCAGTTCTTCTAGAAAGACTTTGATGACTTCTCGATTTTCTTGATAGAATTTGCGGTTTGTGGATATAAAGTTGTTAGTATCTCGCAAGCCGTTACCACCATCAGTTAAAACCCGCGCCGTGTTATTTTGGACATTTCTTGTAACAAATGGTTCCCAAATAAACCAAGCATCTACTTTCCCTTGACTAAATGCTACATTAGCATCTGGAGGCGCTATACCAACCGATTCTATATCACTGAGCTTTAAACCTTCTTTTTCTAAGGCTCTAAGTATAAGATAATGACCAATTGATGCTTTTTGAAAAGCTACTTTTTTCCCTTTTAAATCTTTGATACTTTGAATAGGAGAGTTTTTAGGAACTAACAGTGAAACTGCTTGCCCATCAGAAGAGTTAGCCGCTAGATAAACAAGAGGTGCGTCGGCTGCTTGAGAGAAAACAGGAGGAGATTCTGCTGTAGAGGCAATATCAAGTGCGCCTGCATTTAAAGCTTCTAATTGTTGTGGCCCGGCAGCAAATTCTGGCCACTCTACCCTATACCCTAAAGGTTTTAATCGTTTTGCTAGAATACCTTTTTCTTCTAAGACGGCTAGGGCAGTCAGTTGTTTAGAGCGGACAATTCTAATTACTTTCTCAGCAGTAGTATTACTACTACTAGCTACATTAGAAGCCGATGAAGGTGATTGTTGCTGAGAATTATTTGGTGAATTACTGCAACTAAATACTGTGGTAGATAATACTAAGCTGTAACCAAAAGCAAATAAGGCGTGACGACGGGTGATGTGTCGGTTTTGCCAGAATGCAATTTGTTTTATGAAATCTTTCATGAATTAATTCACCTCTAATTATCAAACAAGTTATTAAATTAAAAATTTAAACTGTGACTTTCGTCCCATCAAATTTTGTGAATGTGAAGCCATTGAATTTTTCGTTGTAACCCAACCTCTCATCCTTCAGGATGCTGATGGCAATCTCTTCACCCAAAGCTATGCCAGCAGAACCATCTGTGCGCCAGTGAATACCACCATGACCACGACCAAGGGTGTAATTAGCTGCCAGTTTGTTTAATTCTCTACCCACGGTTAAAGGCTCTCCTTTGTAGGGAATCACCTTAGTGGGGTCATTAGGATCGGGGATTACGGGATTAGGGATGACAAAATCTTCGTCAAAGTATGCTTTTAACAATGTGGCACTGACACCAGCGATCGCAGCTGCACCACCAACGTAAGATGAATGAATGGGTGCGCCTTCTGGGTATCCATGCGGTAAAAGATAGGAACCAAATTTACTAAAACTCTGAGCCAAAGCTTGGGAGTTTAATATATCTCTATGAGTCGGATATTCAGTTTTATTGACAATGTTGTTATGAACTAGCCCACCATAAGCTTCTGGACGCAGAGTGCGGTGTACATAAAACTTCTGCCAGTATGCAGCTCTAATAGCGCGGGATCTACCCAAGTACACTAAAGCTTCTAAATGTCCCAGAGCAAATGACCCATTGCCCCCCTGTTGGGTTTTTGATTTAACGAAGGGATTACCTGAATTAAAGGGTGCGCCAATTCCACTACTTAAAGGGTCGTTAGCTTTGCGACTACTACCCAAAATGAGAGCAGCACCAGAAAATGCTGCGCCTGGTGCATGGGAAAATTCTGATAAGTCACGAATTGTCGATATGTAACGGCGTACTGGGTCATACTTAATAGTTCTAGGAGTACCACCATTCTGTACATTCAGCCATTCTTCATAATCAGTGAGGAAATCATTACCAGGTAAAGCCGTCCGAATCACAGGTGGAATAAACTGAACGCCCCAAGGAATATTTAACAATGCAAACTGGGAAATGTAAGGGCCAACTAATACTCCTGGCGGAGTTACGTGTTTTGCTGTCCTGCCAGATTTGTCACTTTGATCAACGTAGGTGACACTACCACGAAACAGGGTTTGGGGAGTGACACGTCCATTTTGTTTTGGCCCTTTGAACGTTGAAAGCTGATTAAGTTCTTCAACCGCTGCCAATACCAAAGGATCGTCGGTGTTGTTCTGTAGTTTATGAAAAGGTACGTCCCGCAATAGGGCTTGCCAATACAGTTCAACAGCTTCTACAGCCCGTTCTGAACTAGCTAGAGTTGGTGGCGGCGGTACTGCTACCTGCACCCCATGACATCCTTCTAAACTGACCGCGAGAGGCCCCTGAGCATTAATCAATTTTCTGGTGCCACCTAAAATGACCTTTTCAAAGTCATCATGGTCATGGGTTGTTACGGCTTTAGTTAAAGAGTCATAGGCTTTGAGATCAACCTCACTCTGTTTGTTGTGTGGTAGTCCCCTAGTATCAGAGCCAATCTTATTAGGATACCGTTCCTCATCGCCATTAGTAGGATTGGGCGCAATGGGAATTTGACGATTAGCCTCGGCTGAGGCAACACGTATGCGATAAGCCTTTTCCGTAAACTTGTTCTTAGCAGAAGATACCTGCTCTTGTGCCTGACCTTTTTGAGTAGAAAACTTTAAACCCACTGCCCCTGCTACAATACTACTTGCAGTAAAGATACCAGTATGTAACAAAAAAGATCGTCTACTAGCTGCACTCACAATAACTTTGGATTTTCTCTGATTCATAATTGTATATCTCTGCGCTTCTGCGCCTACTCTTTGCTACGCAACGCTACCGCCTAATGGCGAATGCATGAGATTTGATCTATTTACTTAACTACATCCGCCATTGAAAAAAAGGAATTAAGGTGGTTTTACCCACCTTAAGCAACCGATTCGAGGTCTACTGTGGCGGAAACTTTAGGAATATTGCGTGACTAGGGGTAATTCTTCATTCAGCACCCAATTGCCAATATCGCGCAGCTTATAATCTACAGGGTCATGAAGCGTGAAAGTACGTAAATCTCGCCAGTAACGGTCAAAGCCGTATTTACTACCCGTAGAACGAGTTCCCATAACTTCAAAAATACCTGTGGTGAGATTCAAACCAACGCGAGTAGCAAAAGCCTTGACTGCAAAAACGGAAACTGCTACTTCTCCCCTTTCTTTAAAAGTCAGGTTAACTTCTTTGTTTAATCCAATCTTTGGATTCTTGTTTAACTAATAGTTGCACCATTATCTATTTTCTCCTTGTGGTGAGTATGGATGAGGAAATGGGAATTGGAACATGTTGAAGTTAGGATTCAGTTGCGACACGAGGAGGTATAGTTCGCCCAATTCCCAAGATTTAATCCTTGACATTGCTGATTCAAGGAGATGCAAGGGAGCAGGAAAGGATTAGGGGACGAGGCGGACAAGGAGGACAAAGGGAATTCTTGAACAAGTCTCTTCCTTGTCTCTTCTCTATAGCCCCATGCCCCCTTACCTTTCGTTGAATCAACACTACTTCTCCTTAAATTCTATTAAGTCTGCTTAATCTTAAATCCTTACCCAGCAAGCACTTTTACAAAATAACTATTTTGGTAGTGGCAAGATAAACTGAGTCAAACTACTGTAAGTTGGTATGTATTTAGTAGTTTGCTGTTAATATAGCAGTGTTGCATGGTTGCCTGTAAAAGGCAAGTACATTTTGTAAAAAAAATTTGGTGTTGCTGAGTGGAAATCTGAATTTGGATCACGCAGAGGCAAGGCAGTGCCGTGGGAGGGTTTCCCGACTTGTAGTAACTGCCACCCAATAGACCTCTTGCAAAAGTGCTTTTTGCAAGAGGGGGAAAAGGTTAAAGGGGAAGGGGACAATACAGAACCTTTTCCCCTTTTCCCGACTTATGCAAGAAGTCTAATGTCCCAGCGAGGAAGAGTTAATTTTGGAGTTTCATATTCAAATTCAGCAACATCCTTAATTCAATTAAGTTCAGTCAGAATGCCCTTCGGATTCCCAAAGCCACCACTACATAATGAACTATGGCTTAATAAAGTCATGAAACTTTGATATTACTGAAATATAAGAAAATATACTTATAGCATTTTTTCAACTAATGAGTTGTTTTACTGATGAATATAGCTATAATCTTTACTAGGCAAGGCTTTGACGGTTTAGGAACTAGGAAATAAAAGCGGTATTATCTCTCAACTGTTTTTTGATTTAGTAGGCGGACAAATCAAACAAACCGACAGTCAATTCTGGATATTAAGGGATAGCTGACTTCAATTAAGTAATTCGGTATAACTAACAAAAGAGTCTCAGCCCTTAATAGATAAGGATTTTAGCCAAGTAGCTCCCAATGAAATATGAAAAGCCGCTTAATTTACGTCAAGTATATAGGTATAGGGGCATTCAAATTGCTAGAACTCCAGAATCTATTGATTTATCAAAAATAAAGTTTTACCTTGCTAATTAAGTCAGCCACACCACTAACTGCGACAACAAGGAGACTATTTCTATGATGACAACCGAATCTATACTCACTGAAATGGAAGCTTGCAAACAAATCTCTATTGAATGCCAGACTACTTGCATTGATACCCTCAAATACTGCAAGAGTCAGGGTGGTAGATACATGGATATGGCTATGATGTCCATGTTGCGGGACTGTGCAGAAATGTGCATGATGTGCGTCAACATGATTAATGACGGTTCTGAGTTTATGGGAAACACCTGTAGTTTGTGCGCCCAAATTTGCGATCGCACCGCCCTAGCTTGTGAACAAATGAGCAGCGATGCCACAATGATGTTCTGTGCCACTATTTGCCGCAAGTGCGCTCAACATTGCAATGCAATGGGACTCAATTCTGCTTCCTATTTCCGCAGATCAAGCTTGGTGACAGAAGATTCACTACTATCTAGCTAGTTTTTCCCCAGGATTAAGTTGCCCAATTTATAGCAGACTTGCGATTATACCTAAATTCATAGTTTCTCCAGTATCTTTGGTTTTTCGCCGCTCAAAATCTTTTTGGGCGGCGAAAACTTAGGGAAAGATACAATTCTTTTGACTACCAAAAAGCAGTGCTAGGCAGCAACGGGCGTAGCAAATCTAGCATATCGCTCTATGTAAAACTCCTTACTATTAGCGATCGCCACCACAGAATCACGTTGTTTTAAAGCCTTTTTCCATTGACGTAGACGAGTAAATTCCTCTGGTAGTGCAAAGCCTCGATGGTGCTTCAGTGCAGCCCAACGCTCAAACCAGGGGTAAAAGGTGAAATCAACCAGACTGACGGATTCACCAAACCAGTAAGGGCCGTCTCCTGATAACTTCCCTAATGCTTCATTCTCGATAAATTCTAGATGTTTGTACAGTTCTTGTTTAGCTGCTTCTTGCTGTTGGATCTCAGGACTACGCAAGAGAGTAGAAAAAGCTGGAACGAATCTAGTATTAGCAAAATCAATCCAGATGCGAGCTTGTGCTTTAGCAATGGGACTGCTAGGTAAAAGCGGTGGATTGGGAAATACTTCGTTGAGATATTCGTTAATTACTGCCGATTCCCAAACTCGGTGATTATTGTGTGCGATCGCAGGCACTTTTCCATAAGGAGAAATATCTGTAAATCCCTCCGGTTTATTCTGCAAATTAATCTCAATCAAGTCAAAGTCGATGCCTTTTTCTTGAAGTACCAAACGCGAACGGTGAGCATAAGGGCAAACAACCGCACTATATATCTTGATTTCAGCCATGTTAATGTTCCTGTATGAATAGGATTGGTTTATTAGCTTTGGAAATTAATTTAATCCAAAATCCAAAATCTAAAATTGAACTAAAGCCAAGGCACTTCTTCAGGCGCATACCGAAAAGCACGGAAGACTGAATTTTGCTCTCCACTAGCTACTGCTGACTTCTCACCAAGATTCCTTGCCGCAAAGTGAGGATTGACATATTCCCAAACAATCTCTCCTGTAACTGTCACCTCAAATATGCGACCGAAAGCACCTTCTGTAATTAAAGTGTTGCCATTCGCTAGACGCTGCGCGCCTGATATATACGAACTGAAGAAATTTTGAGGTGGATTGTCAGTGTATTGCCAAACTATCTGTTTCGTTTGACGGCTTACTTCAATCACACGAGAGAAATTGAGAGCAGTATGACGGCGATGTGCGCCATTGTCAAAAATTAGGATATTGCCATTAGCTAATTCGTTAGGAAAGTGCTGCTGTGCTAATACCTCATCTCCGAGTGTCCAGATAATCTCTCCTGTTTGGCGATCAATAATTACGACGGAAGAGATGTTGCGGAAGCTGATTATAATATTGCCGTCAGCGAGTTCGCCTACAGTATTGCCATGAGTCCATTCGTGTCGTTGATCTTGGGGAGTGATAGTAAAAATATCTGGATTTAAGTGCTCATGGGCGTGCCATGTCCAAACAATCTCACCCCCAGGAGTAACTTCATAAAGTACATCAGCATAGATATCACCGTCTGCTTCCGTTCCCGGTACACCGCCTTTAATACGGGGAATCAAAGACTGAGGTATCTTTTCAATAGCTAATAAAATCGTGTTCCCGTTGCGTAGTCTGCGCCCGTCATGATGATGATCTGGATGTTTATACTCCCAAATAATATTTCCTTTGGGATCTGCTTCTAAGACAACGCCGCCTTTAAAGGCAGCCCACAAAGGAAAATGTGGCGGAATATCTAGCGTCTTACCATTATAAAAAAGGTTGCCATTGGGTAAAAGATAACCATATAAACCCGGTGAATATGGCAAATTCCATTGATGTACTACTTCTCCTTCTAGGTTCAGAAGATATACTTCTCCCTTACCTGTAAGTGGTGTAAAAAGCGTATAACCCTTGAATGCTTTGTCAGGATTATAAGCTCTTAAACCAGTACCACGGCGACGAATAGTATTTTGGTCAACTGATGCTGTTGCGATCGTCATAATTTTCTACACATTTGCTTTATTCAGATCCCCGACTTCTTCGAGAAGTCGGGGATCTATAGTTTTCTGATAGATCAGCACTCTTATGGTGCTGGATTCGGATATTGAGTATGAACTGAATCCAATTCAGCCAAGATATCTTTATCAAGAACTACATTGATGCTTTCTATATTCTCTTTGAGTTGTTCTAGTGTGGTAGCACCAATAATCGTACTAGCAACAAACCAACGACTCCGCACAAATGCGATCGCTAATTGTGCAGGACTTAGTTGATGGCGTTTGGCAATTTCTACATAAGCTGCTACTGCTTTGCTAACATTTGGTTTTAAATATCGCTGACCAAAGTTTTCAAATAAAGTAACTCTTGCTTTCTCTGGTTTACCATTGAGGTATTTACCAGTTAAATAGCCAAATCCCAAAGGGCTATAAGCTAGTAAAGGAACGTTTTCGTAATAAACTGCTTCTGCAAGAGCGCCATCAAAAACTCGATTGAGTAAATTGTAAGCATTTTGAATAGAAACAACTTTAGGTAATCCTAATTGTTTAGCTACATGGCTAAATTGTGCAATGCCCCAAGGAGTTTCATTACTTAAGCCGATATAGCGAATTTTACCTGCATTTATGACATCGGCAAAAACTTCTAGTTGTTCAGTGATGGGAACTGTTTCCCCAACTTGATTAGGGTCGAAAACTGTTTGTCCAAAACGTGGTACATAACGGTCTGGCCAATGGATTTGATATAAATCAATATAGTCTGTTTGCAATCTTTTCAGACTATCATCTACAGCTTGTTTGATATTGTCTCTATCAATGGCTTTAGCTCCATCACGTAGCCACTTAAAGCCTCGACCAGGCCCTGCTATTTTAGTAGCAATTATTAGTTGATCTCGCTGTTGATGTTTTAACCATTCTCCAATATAAGTTTCGGTTAAGCCATAAGTTTCAGCACTGGTTGGTACTGGATACATCTCAGCCGCATCAATGAAGTTGATTCCCTCTTTAGTGGCATAATCTAGCTGCTGGTGGGCTTCTTCAATAGTATTTTGCTGCCCATAAGTCATTGTGCCAAGGCAAATATCTGAAACTTTTAGGTCACTATTACCTAGCTGATTGTACCGCATATATCTGGATTATGTTTGTTCTTAAATTGTCAATATTTTTACACAATTTTTTAACAATAAATGACTAATTGTTTAGTAATTTATTGTTATTTGCAGAAATAATGAGAATCCTTGAGATAATAATACACTATTTCTATCGAATTACCGTATTTAAAATAAAATTTATAAATTTATACTCAAAATACTTTATCTAAGCACCTGGCTAAGGCTAGCGATCGCCATACCCAACATTATGGTTACCGATATAATTTTCTGTGTAGCCTAGATATTAGTTTATGCATAACTAGGAGAACCTGAGCATGACAATCTTACAGGTTGTAGACAAAGAGTTTTTACAAGTTCCCATAATTGATATTAGTGCGCTGATTTCCCAAACTAGCAACTCTTCTAAAGTAGTTGCAGACCAAATTAGACAAGCGTGCCAAAATTACGGTTTCTTTTATATCGTCGGACATGGAGTTGATGAAAAACTACAAGAGAAACTAGAAAATCTTAGCCAACAGTTCTTCGCACAGGATGTCGAAACCAAACTGAAGATTCGTATGGCTCTTGGTGGTAGAGCATGGCGAGGATATTTCCCTGTTGGTAACGAGTTGACATCAGGTAAACCTGACTTAAAAGAAGGTATTTACTTCGGCACAGAACTAGAAGAAAATCACCCACTCGTGAAAGCTGGTGTACCAATGCACGGTTGCAATCTCTTTCCATCCAATATTCCCCAATTTAAGGAAACAGTGCTGGATTATATAGACTCAATGACCAAACTTGGACACACCCTAATGGCTGGTATTGCTCTGAGTTTGGGATTAGAAAATTCCTACTTTGCAGACCGTTATACAAAAGACCCATTAATATTATTTCGGATTTTCAATTATCCTCCTAATTCATCATTATCTAAATGGGGCGTTGGTGAACATACAGATTATGGAGTATTAACTATACTCAAACAAGATAATGTCGGTGGATTACAAATTAAATCAAAGTCTGGTTGGATAGATGCACCTCCTATTCCTGGTTCATTCGTATGCAACATTGGGGATATGCTCGATCGCATGACACAAGGACTGTATCGCTCAACACCCCACCGCGTTCAGAACTTATCAACAAGTAATCGCCTATCATTCCCGTTCTTTTTTGATCCCAATTTCAACGTTGAAGTCAAACCTATTGAATTGAAGGATGTAGTAGTGAATGATGATAAAAGCGATCGCTGGGATAAAGCCAGTGTCCACGAATTTCGCGGGACTTATG
This sequence comes from Nostoc sp. UIC 10607, assembly GCF_047228265.1. NCBI lineage: Bacteria > Bacillati > Cyanobacteriota > Cyanophyceae > Nostocales > Nostocaceae > Nostoc > Nostoc sp. UIC 10607. Next base: position 15,560 of record NZ_JBIQNW010000054.1, read on the forward strand.
GCGATTATCTTTTAAATAAAGTCTCTAAAGTATTTCCAGAACTACAACAAAAAGTGCTTTAGAGAGTCCAAATTAACTTTGATAAGGACGCGGCAGTTGGCGCAGTTTATGAGCCGTATCTAATTCGCTGTTGTTTGTCTTGCCATATCCCCAACCCAAGAGGCGACGATATTCACCCATGATGCCACTTTCAATTAAATCATCCTCATTGACTTCAATATCGGTATGAGATTCAGGCGCAACATAGAGTGCATCCGCAGGACAATAAGCCTCACACATGAAACAAGTTTGACAGTCTTCCTTGCGGGCGATCGCAGGTGGCTGATCAGGTACGGAGTCAAAGACATTGGTAGGGCAAACTTGAACGCACAAATTGCAATTGATACAGAGTTTATGGCTGACAAGCTCGATCATGACATGCTCCTGCTACAACTTTGATACAGTAGGTTTGGTTTGAGTGGTAATTACTGGTGGTGTAGCAATCGCATCCGTAATCCAATCACGCCTCACCCAAAGCTTATCTAAGCCGCCTGTTGCTTGGTAATAACGCTGATTTGGATCGGTTTCAGGATAGTCTATGCGAATATGTTCGCTGCGCGTTTCCTTGCGATGTAACGCGCTAAAATATGCCCATCGTGCTACAGCCGTTAAAGCAGCTGCTCGACGAGAAAATTCCACATCACGCACTGTATCTTGTTTCGGGTTTTCTTGTACTTGCTGCCACAGCGTTTCTAATTTGGCGAGAGAATCCAAAAGTCCCTGTTCAGAACGCAAGTAATTCTTTTCCAACGGGAACATCTGGGCTTGTACACCGCGCACGATCGCTTCACTATCGAATGTTTCGGAAGTGGGTGAGGGTGACGATGGGCTACGCCCCGCCAAAGGCGACCGCAATCCCACTTTACCAGCAGGACGCGCAACCCGTTCATTTGCATGAGCGCCCAAACTTTTAGCAAAGTTCGCTGCCCCAACTCCTGCCCATTGCCCTGTGGAGATTGCCCAGGCAGCATTGGGACCACCACCCCCAGAAGCTAAACCAGCTAAAAACTCACGTGATGCAGCATCACCGGCAGCGTAGAGGCCAGGAACCTTTGTAGCGCAGTTATCATTCACAATCCGAATCCCACCCGTACCACGGACTGTACCCTCTAAAACAAGTGTCACAGGCACTCGTTCTGTATAGGGGTCAATACCAGCTTTTGTATAGGGTAGAAAAGCAATGAAATGAGACTTTTCAATCACTGCTTTAACTTCCGGTGTGGCTCGATCTAAACGAGCATAAACGGGGCCTTTCAGTAGGGCATTAGGGAGAAACGATGGATCGCGACGACCATTGATATAGCCACCCAGATCATTGCCTGCTTCATCACTATAACTAGCCCAGCCAAAGGGGACACCCCTTGTCACTGTGGCATTGAAAGCGGTCGAAATTGCATAGTGATTAGAAGCTTCCATACTAGAAAGTTCACCGCCGGCTTCCACTGCCATCAACAGTCCATCGCCTGTATTGGTATTGCAACCTAATGCTTTACTTAAGAATGCACAACCGCCATTCGCTAAGACTACTGCACCAGCACGAACGGTATAAGTACGATGATGTTGCCTCTGCACACCTCTTGCTCCAGCTACTGAGCCGTCGTCAGCCAATAAAAGCTCTAGAGCCGGACTTTGGTCGAGAATCTGCACACCAACACGCAAAAGGTTTTTGCGAAGTACCCGCATATATTCAGGGCCATAATAACTCTGACGCACAGATTCCCCATCTTCTTTAGGGAAACGATAGCCCCAACTTTCCACTAGGGGCAAACTCAGCCAGGTTTTTTCGATAACACGCTCGATCCAACGTGAGTTAGCGAGGTTTTTTCCTACGCGATAACGCTCCGATAAAACTTTGTCCCAATTTTCTGGAGAAGGAGCCATGATGCCGTTACCACTAGCCGCCGCCGCACCACTCGTACCCAGAAAACCTTTATCAACAATGATGACTTTGACACTTTGGGATGCTGCTGCCCAGGCTGCCCACGCAGCAGCAGGGCCACCACCAATTACCAGTACATCGGCAGTTAACTGTAGTTCATTTTCACTATGGACTGTTAGCAATTCCTTTTCCTCAATAAAGTCTCCAAAGTACAGCAAAATTCAGAGCGATGCCCTGAGCCTGCCGAAGGGTCAGAATTCAGAAGCGCTCCGACTTTTCGCTGCGTCTTTGCATAAGGCAAATTCATCCATTCAATTAGCAACGCATACAAAATTAATAAACAGATGTCAACAATTTATCTATCGCTGCCCGAAACGCCGTTGCTGCACCAGCACTCATATCACGGGGGGCGCAGATGCGATTTCTCAAATATGCGAAAGTAATAGCACCCACAGCAGCGAAGATAGGATCAATGCTGCTATTTTTACCACCAGTCCTTCCACCCGGTAAAGTTGCACCATTGCCATGAATGAGATAATCAGCCAGCTGTCGTAGGTGAAAATCAACAGCGTCCTTAACTGTGGTATAATCACCGTCTGCGGCTAAAGCTTGGACTCCAGAATTTTTGATAATATCTGCGATCGCAACTTCCCGATTATCGCTTAGTCTTTCAGCTGCTTCGGCTCGATATTGAATAGTCTCACTTGCTTCTACATCCAGAGGTAAAGGATTTCCAATCGGTTCTACACCCCATCTGCGACGCAAAAGTAAATTGTTGGTGATATTATCCGATTTCACTCTGTGATAGGCAGGACGCTGATTAAGCGCATCAAACCAAGCATTAATGCGAGGAAAGCGAGGATTTCCTTTGAGGTGATATCCCCGATATACAGGTAAATTAGCCGCCAATCTATCTAGATGGGGGCTATACAGAATGTCAACCAAGCTAAATGTACTGACAAAGTAGGGGCCGGGGTATTTAGCCAAAGCTTGCTCAAGTTCATCTAACTTCGCCTCAAATGCTGCTTGCAAGTTTGCCAATTCATCAGCATCTACAGGTGCTTCTCTGAGGAATTTGTAAGCAATCTCTCTAAAACCATTAGTCTCAGCTTCTTCAACCAACTGCCTAGCAACAGCGTTTTCCTCTGGATTTTCCGGCAATAATGATGGATAAGGATACTTTTCTTCTAAAGCCAAGACAATATCTTTGGATTCATATACTAAGTTCCCCTCAATTTTTGCTGCTGGGACAAGGGTTGTGGGAACTAAGTCAGTGTACCATTTAGGTTTATTACTTAAATCAATAAACTCCGTTGCAAAGGGAATTTCCTTTTCTTCCAGAGCAAACCAAACTCTCTCGCAGAAAGGACACCAGGAATTAGTATCTCGATAAAGCAAGACTGGTGGTTGTGTGTTTGGGGGAATTTTCTCTAAACTGCTGGGAATTGGTGCAGTAGAAGGAGATTGTCCGGGCCTCTTTACCCTACGGGCAGAAGTATTTTTTCTAGCAGTCTCTAAAACTTCTTCCCAACTCGATACTGTGTTTTGAATAGACATTTTTTACCTCGCTTTCCTAGGAATGCCGGAAAACTCAAATAACTGTTGCTCTTTGGGTGTAGCCAAGTTTTCACCAAGGTATCGATGAAGACCTACACCCATGTCTCCCGTGCCCGTAAGCTTAAAGTTAACTTCCTCAAATCCAGATGCACTTAAAATTTTCCGCACATTGTCAGAGTAGGGAATACCGTTAGAGTGTCCGCGAGTCCAGATGACAAAAGCACCCGGTTTACTTAGAAAACTCAGGTTATCTAGTAAGCGATTGAGTTCAGCTTCCTGTGCCAGATTGCCAAAGACACCACACACAATCACAATATTTGCTGGTACTCCTCCTAGATAGTTAGTGGCAAGAGTTGCATCACCATTGATAAACTCAATTTGCTTGGCTAAACCCAAAGACTCTATAGTTGCTCGTCCACGTTCAACTAGATTTAAATTTATTTCAACCAGTCGTGCAGAAACATCCTTTGCACGGGGGTGATTTTTTAAAGTTCCTAATAAATCTCGTCCATCACCCGCGCAAACACTCACTATTCGGATAGCGCTATCAGGTGAGGCATTCAAGCTGTAAGCAATATATTCCTGCACGATTTCTAGACGCTGCTGCAATTTCGGCTCAGTGTTGTAGAGGTCGTGCCATTCATACCAATCTTTTGGCATAAGGGGTTATTCCCGTTTGATGCACACTGTGTAATAATCATAAACTACGGCTAATTTATCGAGTAACTGTAGTTTGTAGATGAAGGCAGATTATCACAGATATTCATATAAAATCAAGTGTCATGGTTGTAGCAAAAGTAATAACCTTTTTTGAAGAGAGCGATCGCACAATATGCAATGATTAAATTTTTTTTATACGTGATGTACAACTAAAGCATTGAGCTTTATGCAACCAATTCAAGCCGTTCAACTCCTACCACTTTCAATTTCAGCAAGAGCGAGACTGATCGAAGAATATGCAAGTTTGATCGATGTACCTGCTGAAATTAATTCTGACTTACATCGTGCTTACAAGGTTGCAACCGTACTCACGCCATCTTTACCTGACTTTATCCAGCACCAGATTCAAGTAGACATTTCTCAAGGATCTGTTTTAGAGAGAGATCGTCAGTCTACAGCGATCGCAAATGAGTGTGAACAGTTTGCAGATCGCTTCATTGGCTCAATGCCAGCATTTGTGAGATCCCCGGCAGAGATGGAATCCAGCCCGCGCAATCTTTATGAGATGTGTGGAGCAGCCGTATTCGTCGAAAGCAATCAATCTCCAGAAAACTGAGTAGGCCAATGGGGGATCTGTGGGAGATAATTGCCAACATCAGTCCTTACGCGGTCAGTCCAGAAAGAGATTTTGGGCTAAGAGGATGTCTGAAAAGTAAGAAAGCCCACGTAACTGTATCCTGTCATTAGAAAAAATACTTAAGTATGACAGAGTTACGAGAGCCATGAATCCATCGTACCCAAGTAATCTGAATTCTGAGCAGTGGGAACTACTATCAGGGCTAATTCCTGCGCCAAAAACAGGTGGTCGAAAACGTAGTGTTGATATGCAGGCGATCGTTAACATTGGGATTGTGTGCTGTTTAAGTTTTGTCAACTTACATTAAGTATAAACTGAAGTCATATTATATTTAGCTATTCTAACTATTCGTGATTAATAAATTTAGGTAAACGTATATTTTATTGGCGAAAGGCTTGAATTTTTTTTGGTGCCATGCAATACTGCTAAGTTAATCACCGTTAAATCGGTCGATGATTAGTATTTTATAGAAAACGTCTATATCACCTTACAAATAAGTCGTTCAGGTCTTCTAAAAGTTATGCACAGATGAGTTTGGCTAGTCATGTCTGTGGTCTTAAAAATATTCCTTTCTATGAATTAAGGAGTGAAAGCTAGTGAGCGCAAATCAATTAGCGTCTGAACAATCATTTGCTAGTGGCTCTGATCTAGAGTTAGAAGCCGATGTCTTGGTTATTGGAGGAGGCCCGGCTGGTGCTTGGGCTGCTTACAATGCGGCGGCTGGTGGAGTCCGGGTTATTTTGGTAGACAAAGGCTATTGTGGCTCTAGTGGAGCAACTGCTTCTGGTGGAACTAGTGTCTGGTACGTAGCAAACCCAGACCAACGGGAAACAGCTATGGCTAGTCGGGAAGCTCTAGGAGGGTTTTTAGCAGAGCGTTCTTGGATGGAGCGAGTTTTAGATCGAACTCATGCAAATCTGTATGAGTTAGGTAACTGGGGTTATCCCTTTCCCTCTGACCAACAAGGACAACCTTACTATCGTTCCCTTCAGCAAGGCGCAGAATATATGCGTCTGATGCGTAAGCAAGTCAAGAAAGCCGGAGTGCATATTCTTGACCATAGTCCTGCTCTGGAATTACTGATAGATAAAGAAGGAGCAGTAGCTGGAGCAAAGGGAATACGTCGTCAAGCGGGTGGACGTTGGACAGTACGAGCCAAAGCAGTAGTTATTGCTACTGGTGGTTGTGCTTTCTTGAGTAAAGCCCTTGGTTGCAATGTCCTGACTGGAGATGGTTATTTAATGGCAGCCGAAGCTGGGGCGCAAATGTCAGGCATGGAATTTTCTAATGCCTATGCTCTCACTCCTGCCTTTGCTTCTGTAACTAAAGGAGCCTTCTATCGTTGGGCAACATTTACTTATGAAGATGGCACAGTAATTGAAGGTGCTGGTTCTCAACGGGGACGCTCTGTAATTGCCAAAACATTGCTGACTCAGCCTGTATAATGTAGCCTCCACGAAACCCCAGAAGAAGTGCGAACTTGGATGCGAACCATCCAGCACAATTTCTTTTTACCATTTGACCGCAGAGGAATTGACCCGTTCACCCAACGCTTCCCAGTAACTTTGCGTTTGGAAGGCACAGTACGAGGTACTGGCGGCATTCGGATTGTGGATAATTCTTGTGCGACCTCTGTACCAGGGCTTTATGCGGCCGGAGATGCAGCCACACGAGAATTAATTTGTGGTGGATTTACAGGTGGTGGTAGTTACAACGCTGCTTGGGCAATGTCTTCTGGCTATTGGTCAGGACAAGCAGCGGCTGAATATGCTCGTCAATTGGGAGCAAAGGCCAATCAACGACAAGTGCATTCAATTGGACAGGCAGCAGTTACTTCTGAGAGTAGCCACACTTTCAATGCTCAAGAAGTTATCCGCGCTGTGCAAGCCGAAGTATTACCTTACGATCGCAATCTCTTCCGTACTGAACGAGGCTTGAGCGATTCCCTAGAAAAATTGCATGGTTTGTGGCGAGAAATCCGCCATAGTGCTGCCCCAACAGACAGCCAAGCATTACCAGCTAGAGAAGCAGCGGCAATGGTAGCTACGGCACGTTGGATGTATACTTCAGCACAATCTAGAAAAGAAACTCGTGGAATGCACAAGCACCAGGATTATCCCCAGCAAAACCCTAACCAGCAATATCGGTTAATTAGTGGTGGATTGGATACAGTTTGGGCAAAGCCTGACCAGGAAGTAGTGAATAAGGAGTTAGTAACACGATGATTGAATTAGTAAGTGAATCTCGCTGTATTAAGTGTAATCTTTGCGTCACTGCCTGTCCTACCAATGTTTTCGATGCAGTACCAGGACATGCGCCCAAAATTGCCCGCCAGAGTGATTGTCAAACTTGTTATATGTGCGAACTCTACTGCCCCGTAGATGCACTATATGTTGATCCTAACGCTGATGAATCAGTTACTGTGGATGAAGAGACTTTAGTAGCATCTGGGTTACTTGGTAGCTATCGAAAAAACATCGGCTGGGGAAGGGGACGCACACCTGCGGCTAAAACAGAGAAGTCTGCATACTATTACCCAGTTATGCAGAGTAACAGTAATCTCGCTACAGATGCACAAGGCAGAATTCTTCCTTGGGGAACACAGCAAACTAATTCGTAATTCGTAATTCGTAATTCGTAATTGAGAAAGTTTTTAGTCCCTAGTCTCTATCTATGAGTTCCCAAGTAATTGAGTGCAGTTTTCTGCATCGAATTTTAACTTCAGTTGCAACTGTTGCGCTTTTATCGAGTCTTACCAGTTGTACTTTTCAACAAAGCCAGTCCAATAACTCAGCAGTAGCTTCATCCAATACTGGAGCAAATTCGGCAGAGGCGAAAACCCTGGTTTTGCGAGTTGGTTTCATCAGTTCGGAAAGCAAGTTGCCAATCGGACCGGAGGGGTGGGCATTGCAAAAGGGGACGTTGACTCCTGCGCTCAAAAGCCTGGGTGTGACGGAAGTGAAATTTATTCCCTTTGCAGGAGGCCCTGCACTTAACGAAGCCTTAGTTAGTGGTCAATTAGATATGGGTTTGTATGGAGATACCCCAGCTCTAGTTGGTAAAGCCGCAGGTCTGCCAACTAAATTGATTAATCAGACAAGAGTTGGTCAGAATGCTTGGTTACTTACCAAGAAAAACGGCCCTCGTTTAGTATCGCAACTCAAAGGTACAAAGATAGGAGTTGCTAAAGGCACTTATCCGCATCGATATCTGATGGGTTTGCTGGAAAAAGAGGGACTGACCAAAGATGTGAGTGTAGTGCAGATCCCTTCTGCTGATGCCAAACCTGCTTTAGAGAGGGGAGATATTTCAGCTTATCCATTTGCTATGGGGGCTGGGCCAACGTTAGTTTCTCAAGGATTTTCAGCAATTGATCAAGCCAAAGATCATCAGGGATTAGTTGGCACAGGGGTAAGCGTCGTGACGGAAAATGTCCTTTCTCGACACCCAGAATTACCCCAAAAGTGGAACCAGATTAGACGACAAGCATTGCAGGAAATCAAAGCTAATCCAGAAGAATTTTATCAGTTTGCGGCTGTGGCAAGTGGGAATGTGCCGTTAGCGATCGCTAAAGAATCCTATCCACTAGACCTGTATCCCACTGAACCTTTTACACCGGAAGGATTGAAACTCTTAAATTCAACAAAGCAGTTTCTCGCTGACCAGAAATTGTTGAAGTCAGATTTTGATATCAAAGATTGGCAAATCCCCAACCCATAAAACTTTTCACAAGAGTTACCCTCGCATTTTTGGGGAAGCTCCGCCCTTCCCCTTTTCTTAATTCTATAAGAAGGAGTAAATTTCATGAATAGTCATATCCATCAAGATGCTTCTAACCTCGATTTAGTCACCGATGTATTAATTATTGGAGGTGGCCCATCTGGTACTTGGGCAGCATGGAGTGCAGCAAATAATGGAGCAAAAGTTGTTTTAGTAGACAAGGGTTATTGCGGTACAAGTGGTGCAGCCGCATCTGCCGGAAATGGTGTATGGTATGTTCCACCAGACCCAGAGCAACGGGAAGCGGCAATGGCCAGCCGGGAAGCTATGGGAGGCTTTCTCGCAGACCGCCACTGGATGACTAGGGTATTAGATCGCACCTATGACAACATTAACTCCCTCGCAGATCAGGGCTATCCTTTCAGCGTTGATGCTAATGGACAAGTTATCCGTCGCTCTTTACAAGGGCCGGATTATATGCGTTTCATGCGGAAAAAGATTAAGCAAGCAGGAGTGAAAATTTTAGACCACAGTCCGGCTTTAGAGTTGCTTGTGGATGCGGAAGGCACTGTAGCCGGGGCTAAGGGTATCAATCGCCAAACTGGGGAACGTTGGACAGTCCGAGCCGGAGCAGTTGTGATTGCTACAGGGGGCTGTGCTTTCTTGAGTAAAGCTCTCGGTTGTAATGTCCTCACAGGGGATGGTCTATTGATGGCAGCCGAGGCTGGTGCAGATTTCTCTGGTATGGAATTTTCAAACGCATACGCAATTTCCCCTAGTTTCTCTTCTGTCACCAAGACTCGTTATTACGATTGGGCATCTTTTACTTACGAAGATGGCACGGTAATTGAAGGTGCGGGTTCTAAGCGCGGTCGTTCTGTGATTGCTAAAACATTGCTAAATCAGCCAGTTTATGCGCGTCTGGATCAAAATATGGATGAAGAGACAAAAGCCTGGATGCGATCGTCTCAGCCTAACTTCTTTATCGTTTTCGATCGCGCTGGGATTGACCCCTTTACTCAACGATTCCCGATAACTTTACGCTTGGAAGGCACTGTACGCGGTACTGGTGGGATTCGGATCGCAGACCACACCTGCGCTACTTCAGTTAGTGGACTCTATGCGGCGGGAGATGCAGCTACTAGAGAGTTAATCTGTGGTGGCTTTACTGGCGGTGGTAGTCATAATGCAGCCTGGGCAATGTCTTCTGGCTATTGGTCTGGACAATCTGCTGCTAGCTATGCCCTGAGTTTGGGAGAGCAAGCAACCCAACGTAGTGTACAGGGAGTTGGCGAAGCTGGATTGCATGGTGAAGGTAATAATAGATTCTCACCAGATGAAGCGATCGCTACAACTCAAGCTGAAGTTTTCCCATACGATCGCAACCTCTTCCGCACTGCTACAGGTTTAAGTGCATCCCTGGATCGACTGGATGACCTCTGGCGAGAAATCCGCAATAGCCAAACACTAGATGATAGCCAAATTGTGCGATCGCGCGAAGCGGCGGCGATGGTTGCTACTGCTCGTTGGATGTACAACAGTGGTTTACAACGTCAAGAAACCAGAGGAATGCACAAACGCGAGGATTACCCGCAACAAGATCCCAATCAACAATATCGTCTCCTGAGTGGTGGGTTAGATAAAATTTGGGTCAAACCTGAGTCAGTAGTTGCAAATCGGGAATTAGTGACAGTGTGATTTTCAATTCAAACCTTTGAAGTGGGAAGAAATAAGGTTGTTGCCTCGTTTCTTCCTCTTTTCTGTGCTTTTTTAAACACAGAGGTACGCTGAGGGAAGCGTAGAGGGGCGCAGAGTGTTTATTCATGATGAACTTGTGAAATTTTGTACTTAGTTGATGAAATTATTATCTAAATTTGGATTCAAGTTGAATCTTGAACTACCTGCCCTTAGATCGCGTAATTATCGCCTTTACTTTGCTGGACAAGCCTTGTCTATGACAGGGAACTTCATGACACAAGTAGCGATTCTCTGGCTGATTTATCAATTGACTGATTCGGCTTTACTGTTGGGGTTTGCAGGATTTTTTGGACAATTGCCAGTATTTGTACTTGCTCCAATTTCAGGCATTTTAGCCGATCGCTATGACCGACATCGCCTGTTGCTGCTATTCCAGGTTATAGGTATTTCTATGTCTGTAACTTTGACAGTCATCACATTTTTGGGTTGGGCAAATTTTTGGACATTGCTGACTCTGAGTGCGTTGTTAGGTTTTCTGAAGGGTTTAGATGTACCTGTACGTCAAGCATTTGTCAGTGATATGGTTAGCCGTGAACTGATGGGAAATGCGATCGCACTGAATGCAGCCTTCCTCAATGGTGCGCGTCTGATTGGCCCTGCATTGGGTGGCATTTTTATCGCTCAGTTTGGTGCAGGATTCTGCTTTCTTTACGATAGTCTCAGCTATCTTGTAGCTATCTGGGCAATCTCAGCAATGGTGATTACACCCCGAACAGTAGAAATACAGACGAGTAATACTTGGCAGAAGTTGAAAGAAGGGTTTCAATATGCCTATCATTTCCTGCCTGTGCGTTCTATCCTTCTATTACTGGCAGTAGCTAGTTTAGTAGGTATGTCATACACGACACTTCTACCCATCTTTGCAGTTGAAGTTCTACAGGGAGGAGCAGAAACATTGGGCTTTTTAACAGCCGCAGCCGCAATGGGTTCAGTGTTTGCCTGTGTTTACCTCAGCTTTCGGCAAAACGTAGTAGGTTTAGAGAAACTCATAGCCTTCTGTCCAGCCATCATGGGGATTGGCTTTATCTTTTTCTCTGTTTCTCAAGTCTTTTGGATTTCTCAGTTAGCTTTGGTTTTGGTTGGCTGGAGTTCTACGCTTCAGGTAGCTGCTAGTAACACAGTGCTGCAATTTATTGTTGAAGATAGCAAACGGGGTAGAGTAATGAGCTTCTATGCCATGTGCTTTATGGGTATGGCTCCTTTCGGTAACTTGGTAGCAGGAACTCTGGCACATTATTTGAAAGCTCCGAATACACTGATTTTGGGTGGTATCGTTTGTATTCTGGGTTCGGTGCTATTCATGCAACAATTGCCCCAAATGACGAAGTTAATTCACTTGAATACGAAGCAAGTGGCAAGTAATTAATTTCAATTTTATATTTACCAATGCGTAAGCGTAGCCCGTACTGCTCTACGTGACCATCGTAGACATCGCTCTTTTAAACTCATTCTGAATTAATCAAGATAAACTCACCTAAAATCAACGACACTATAATATTAGACGAATCCACATCCTCTACTTGAATCAACCACCGTTGGCTTGCTTGATTATTTGAGTTTGACTCTCGACCACAAATTACCCCATATTTTCCGGCTACATAAGTAGGACGTAAAATCAGTACTTTATCTCTTACTTGAATACATTTTGAGTTTTGCAAGAATGTTCCTAACGTCATTAGCTTTAAAGTTCATATTTTTATGATTTAATCGATAAACACTGCTGACTATAAATCAAAGTAAATCAGGCAGTTCATACATAGAGTAAAAAACACGCGCTCCACATTTTTCGAGTTGAATAGCTTCACTTTTACTGCTGTAACCTAAAACTTTCATGCCAGCAGCAATACCTGCACGTACACCCAAAATACTATCTTCTACAACAGTACAAAATTGAGCGTTAACTCCCAAGTTTTTAGCTGCATATAAAAATAAATCAGGTGCGGGTTTCCAACTACCAATTTCATAGGAGCTAAAAATACGCCCTTCAAATCGTGGCAGTAAATTAGTCACACGCAGTGCTAACTTAATTTTTTCAATTGGGCCACTGGAAGCAACACAAATAGGTAAATTTATTTTGTCTAAAGCCGCCTCTATTCCTTGTACGGGAAGCAGTTCACGCTCAAATGCCTTAGCAGTACGGGTACGAAGTTGAGTCACAAAATCTTGTGGCATCTTTTTCCCCAGCCTTTGCTCAATGACAGCAAGACAATCAGCCATTTTGCAACCTTTAAATAACAAAATGGCTTCTTCAAGTTTCAATATCAGGCCAAACTCGGCGACAAATTCAACAAGAATACGATTACCCAATGTCTCGCTGTCTACCAACACTCCGTCACAGTCGAAAATAACCAGTTCTGTTTGCACTTGTATGTATTGTTATTAATCAAATGTGGATTTATCAGGTTTTACATTAGTGCGTTCCTTGTTTCTGACTAAATAGCAAACAGTTTTCCTCTCGGACGAAGTGCAGATTCAATAGAAGCACGCCTTGCTAAACTCCATATTGTGGCTTGGTTTGCTGTAACTACAGGAATATTCAAATCATCCTCTAATTCCTCAATTACCTCAAATGTTCTCCATGCGGTACAGGGCAACACAATAGCATCTGCACCTTTGTGAGATACCTCTTTAATAAAAGCTGCGACTTCATCGGGTGACTGATGCCAAAGGTAATTCTTTTTTGCTACTTCTGTTGAGCGTTCATCACCTTTAAACCCCACTATTTCAAAAGGCGCTTCACTCAAAAACGTTTTTAGCGTTTGGTTATTCCATTCTGGATAAGGGGTGACTACAGAAATTTTCTTAATCTTTAGATATGCCAACGCTTCTAATAGAGCCAGAGCAGGGACAACAACAGGGACTCCTAGCACTTGTGTCAAACGTTGTTGTAGTTGTTCAGCAAAAACTCGCCCTCGGTAAAATGTTGCTGTTGTGAAGCCGTATGCTCCAAAATGTACCCCGGCTCTGGCTAATTTTTCTACTTCCTTAACAGCTTGTTCATTGATGTCATCCATTGATTCATAGCTCTCATAGGCGTGTGAGCGTTGAGCAATCACACGATGGCTATGAATACTGACTTGACTGGAAAAAGCACAGTGAAAGTCAGGCTCAAACGTGGTGTTACCTGCGGGTACTAGCAAGCCAAAACGGGTCTGCCTATTAGAGTCAGCTTTCGAGTCCATATAATACATCTTTTTGACAAGCCTGATTATGTCTATACTTTTATTTAGTTACACTAATAATTAGGTGTGCATATTTTCACAAAGACTGTATAATATTTAAAATACGCTAAATCGACCGACAAACTGTAATATACCATCTAACTGACGTAGATACCTGCCAGTCAATTATTTAACTGCACTAATAACACATCTCGCTTCTGTCTTATTGCTTTAGTTGGAGTTGTGCAATCTCAAATAGTCTGCATCCACGATAATTACAAGGAAAAGATTTCATGAGCAACATACAACTGTACTTCGCCAAAGCCTCTACCTTCTCTCAACGGACTCGTGTAGTTTTACTGGAAAAAGGTATTGACTTCACCCCCATAGAAATTGACTTACAGAACAAACCAGATGGGTACACACAGATTTCCCACTATGGCAAAGTCCCAGCTATCAAACATGGGGATGTTGAAATTTACGAGTCCGCTATTATCAATGAATATCTAGATGAAGTCTTCCCGGAGCCACCTTTATTACCCCGCGATCCCGCAGCTAAAGCGATCGCTCGCATCTGGATAGACTACGCCAATACTCGCCTTGTCCCAGCTTTTAACAAATTGCTGCGCGGTAAAGATAGCCAAGAACAGGAACAAGGACGAAGAGAGTTCACAGAAGCACTTCTATATATTGAACAAGAAGGATTAGGCAAAGGTGATTACTTGTTAGGAGATCAGTTTAGCCTAGTTGATATCAGCTTCTATCCTTGGTTTGAACGTTTACCACTCTTAGAACACTTCCGCAAATTCACATTACCAGCAGAAACACCTCGTTTGCAGACATGGTGGAATCTAGTACGCGATCGCCAGTCAATTCAAGCAGTAGCAAACCCTGTAGACTTCTATTTGCAAAGATTCGCCAAAGTTCTCGGTGACCCTGTTCCCGTTGGTGCAGTTCAAAAATAGGACACAGGGATTGACAGAAATTAACTAAAATCCAAAATGGGATAACCTATGAGCTTAAATAACCAAGTTCTAGACAAACCAATTTCCGCAGAACTGCCATACGTAGAGGCTAACCTCAGTTACCTGGTTCCAATGGCAGAAAAACCTGTTAACTATACTTACGAACCACCACTAGGGATTCCGCGCACGAATGCAACTTATCAGACGCACAAACTGCCAATTTACAATGCTCGTTCTATCTCAGAGAATATCTCGTTAGATAGAGAAGGTTTTGCATTTACTGGACATAATACTAATGTCCGCAACTTTTACGATGAAGACGAAGTACGCCGCGTCTACTATCCAGAAGCCGAGCAATTGTTAAAAGAAGTGACAGGCGGAACTAAGGTAGTGATATTCGATCACACCCTGCGTAATGCCAGTCAGTCAAAGCCAGGTGAGAATAATATTAAAGAACCCGCCAAGCGGGTACACAACGACTTCACCGCTAAATCAGGCTATACTCGCGCCCGTTTGGAATTAGCAGCGCAAGGCATAGATGACATTGATGTGCTACTAAAACAAAGATTTGCCATCATCAATGTTTGGCGAGCGATGTCTACGACGGGCTACGCCTACGCACAACCAATTCAAGAGTCACCATTAGCACTGTGTGACGCGCAAAGTATCGCACCCACAGACATTGTAGCTGGCGATCTTGTGTACCGCGATCGCGTCGGTGAGACATACGGAATCACGTATAACGCCAAACATAAATGGTTCTACTTCCCGCAAATGCACAGAGACGAAGCACTATTTATTAAATGCTTCGACTCCGCAGAAGACGGAAGCGCACGCTTTGCCGGACATACAGCCTTTGAAGACCCCACTAGCCCAGCCAACGCTCCCCCACGAGAAAGCATCGAACTACGAACATTCGTCTTTTACCCCGCATAAATCGCAAAAACTTCTCTCATACTCCTACTCTTTGCGTGAAACAAACTAACCCTTGGAGACACAAATATTATGACTTCCCAACACTTTGACATCAAACCAATCGCCGGACGTATCGGTGCAAAAATCGTTGGTGTTGACTTGAACAGTAACCTTAGCAATGAAATCATCAGCGATATCCGTAAAGCTTTAGTCAAACATAAAGTCATCTTCTTCCGGGAACAAAACCTCGACGCTAATGGACAAGTAGCCTTCGCCCGTCGCTTTGGGGAAGTCACCACAGCCCATCCTACCGTTCCCTCATTGCCAGAAAACCCAGAAGTTCTTGACCTGAATTATGGCAAAACTGTGAGCCGTGCCAACACTTGGCACACTGATGTCACATTTGTAGATCGTCCCCCTCTTGGTTCTATTTTGCGGGCGATCGCCATCCCGCCATCAGGAGGTGATACGATTTGGGCAAACTCCGTAACTGCCTACGAAGATTTACCAACTCATCTGCGTAATATTGCTGACCAACTCTGGGCAGTACACAGCAACGCTTACGATTATGCAGCAGCTACAATTGACTTGCCAAAAGAAATCTTAGAGCATCGGGCTGTTTTCACCTCGACTGTATACGAAACCCTGCATCCAGTTGTCCGCGTCCATCCTGAATCCGGTGAACGTGGGTTATTTATTGGTGGGTTTGTGCGCCGTCTGCGTGGTTTATCACAGAATGAATCCGATGAAATCGTGAAATTGTTGCAAGCTTACATCACACGTCCTGAAAACACAGTCCGGTGGCGCTGGAAAGTTGGCGATGTGGCTTTCTGGGATAATCGCGCTACTCAACATTATGCGATCGCAGACTACGGCAATCAACCTCGCCACGTTCAGCGAGTCACACTTGTGGGTGATATTCCTGTTGGTATTGATGGTAAGCAGAGTGAGGCAATTAAGGGAGATTCTTCTGCATATAACCGACGTGAACCTGCTTTAGTTTAGAACCGATCAATACCTTTTTATCTTTGTACGGGCAGTCTTCCTTACGGGGAACTCGTACCCCTATGGGGAAGCCAGCTACGCGTAGCGTCTCCGTCAGGAAAAGAGTAGCTGCTATGCGTCTACAAGTCGAGGAACCCTCCCACACGGCTGCCCTCGTCTTTGTGGTTCAAGATTTTTTTACTAAGACACAAAGATATTCAGTATTTGCTACACAGCGGAAAAATCAGTACCAGAAAAAACAGTGGTTTTAGCAATACAATCGGGTTGTCCTTTAAAAACCTTTTAGCAAATTGGGCATTCTGACGGTTCTTCTATCCGCTTTCGTTTTATCGTTTCATAACGTTACTGTGCGAGTTTTGTTTTCAGAACATCTCGTACTGGGTTTATTTCTACTCGGTGGATACGTTAAACCGGACTTGCAGAACTCATTATTGCTGATGTTCATGCGAATGCTACTGGTGGTTCCACTTATGGCATCTTTAGCATTCAAGTTATATCCATCTGCTGGAAAAGAATTCCGAGACTTATTCAGGCGCGAACGCACTGATGTTTTGCTCCAAGCATTGGGCTGCGGAGTATTGATGTTTGTGTATATTGCGTTACTCTACGTTGCTATTGGCTTAATTCCTACTGGAATTGCCATGACTCTATTTTTTACTTATCCCGTGTTTACGGCGCTGCTTGCTTGGAGGTTTTTTGGCGAACGTCTTACACTCTTCCGTTGGCTAGTAATGGTAATTATTTTAGGGGGCGGCGTACTCACAATTCCTCAATCTTCTGCTGCTTACAGCAGTGACACCATTACTACTGGTATTTTCGCCAGCGTTGGTTCTGGAGTTGTTTATGCGTTTTATAAAGTCCTAGCCCAAAAATGTTTAGAAAAATTTCATCCAGTTCCCTTCACCTGGATTAGTTTTACCTGCACTTTACTACTCTCTGCTGTAAGCTTACTATTCTGGCCACTTCCCAGCACCCAACTTGATTGGACACCCCTGTGGATTGGCAGTATTTTTTCTGGTTTAGTTAGTTTCATGGGACACACTTTCAATAATGTGGGAATTCGCATGATTGGCGCAACTAAGGCTTCTATCATCGGCGCAAGCAGTCCAGCATTAACAGCATTAGTAGCATGGGCAACAATTAGCGAAACTTTAAACCTGATTCAAAGCTTGGGGATTGGTATTGTCACATTAGGAATTGCACTGTTGAGTGGAGAAAGCTTTGTACGTAGACGTAGCCCATAAAATTGCTCAACAATAGGAGTCAATTAGTGATTAATTTGTAAAGTATTTAATTTTTGATTTCATGCAGAGCAGGACACTTCCATAGGCGGGTTTTCCGATTTTTACCCCTATGGCAAGCTATGCGCAGCGTCTCCGTCAGGAAAAGGAAATGTCCGTTGCGCAGAGGCATAGAGAGTAATTAAAAATGTTATTAATTACGAATTACGAATTACGAATTACGAATTATTAAATATGTCTACTTATGCTATTCTGTTTGATTTAGATGGGACTTTGACAGATCCCAAGCCAGGTATTACTCGCTGTATTCAGTTTGCTTTATCTGAACTCGGTTATAAACCACCTGATGCTAATGAATTAGATTGGTGTATTGGCCCTCCAATCAAAGACAGTTTTTCGCTGCTACTGAAGACTTCAGATGACACAGTTTTAGAGCAAGCCATTTCACTTTATCGCAGCCGCTTTACCACGATCGGATTATTTGAAAACTTCCTTTATCCGCAGATTCCAGAAACATTAGATGCTATTTGTTTTGCTGGCTATACAATTTTTGTTGCGACTTCTAAACCACATATTTATGCTACGCGCATCATTGAACATTTTAGATTATCCTCACTTTTTGATCACGTTTACGGTAGTGAACTTGATGGTACGCGGAGTGCAAAAAGTGACTTAATTAATCACATCTTAGCTACAGAAAGGCTTTCACCTTCTCATGCGGTTATGGTAGGCGATCGCAAACACGATATGATCGGAGCCAAGCACAATCATGTGACTGCAATTGGTGTCACTTACGGCTACGGAACTGAGGAAGAATTAAAAACTCATGGTGCTGATTTGATTGCCCATTCTCCAGATGATATTCCCAAATTGCTTGTTCACGATTATGTTAGATCCCAAAATTAGAAAAGCAAAAGAATCAAATGAGGAAATTGTCTTAATCAAACAATATCGCCACGGTCTGCAAAAAATAGTTTTAGAATTACCTAGCGGTGCTGTAGAAGTAGAAGATTCATCACCAATTGCAGCAACCAAACGTGAGCTATTAGAAGAAACAGGCTACACAAGCGATAATTTTCTGGAAACTG
Organism: Nostoc sp. UIC 10607; assembly: GCF_047228265.1. Lineage (NCBI taxonomy): Bacteria > Bacillati > Cyanobacteriota > Cyanophyceae > Nostocales > Nostocaceae > Nostoc > Nostoc sp. UIC 10607. Next base: position 34,185 of record NZ_JBIQNW010000054.1, read on the forward strand.
GCATATTATCCCCCAATCCAGCAAACCATAATAATCTTACTCATTGTTTTTTAGCAACAGATGTAGAAAAGATAGCTGATTTAAATTTGGATGATACAGAACAAATTAATGTATTACTGTTGCTTTTAGAAAAGATTATAGAAGAAATTGAAAGCGGTATTTTATTGCAGACATTACATATTAGCTCATTATTTTTAGCTTTAAAGAAGCTTGGCAAATTAAAATTTAATCAATAGCTGGTAATTATATTTGCTAATCCAACGATCCAAAAAGGAGAAAAATATGGTTGTGACAGGTTTATGTCATTGTATATTGAGGAGATAGAGTGACAAGATGCCAGATAAATGGAATCCAGAATTATATGAACAATTTGAATCTCAAAGAAGTCGCCCATTCTATGATTTGGTAGACATGGTACATCGGCAAGAAAACTTACGAGTTCTAGATTTAGGATCTGGAACGGGAAAGTTAACAAAATATCTGCACGATACACTAGCAGCACAAGAAACTCTGGGAATAGATGCTTCTGAAAATATGCTGCAAAAAGCACGTCAATATGAAGGTAATGGACTACGGTTTGAGCAAGGAAAAATAGAGGATAACCCAGGAGAAGGAGAGTTTGATTTAGTCTTTTCTAATGCTGCTTTGCAATGGTTAATAAGACACGAAGCTTTATTTGAAAAATTACGCCGTAAGTTACGTCCAGGTGGACAACTAGCTGTACAAATTCCAACGATGGACGATGAACCAGTACATCAGTTAGCACTTGAAACAGCCAAGGATTTTGGTCAAGAATTAGGGGGATATGTGCGCCGCTTGGAAGTGCTTACTCCAGTAAATTATGCCAAACTACTGTATAGTCTGGGGTTTATTAAACAGGAAGTAAAACTTCAGATTTATGGTCATGTTCTACCGTCACGAGAATCCGTAGTGGAATGGTATCGTGGTACGCTACTAACGGCATACGAGTCCCGGTTAGATACCCAGACTTATGAACGATTTGTAGAACGGTATAGGGAAAAGTTATTTGAAAAATTGGAAGATGAGCAACCTTTCTTTTTCCCTTACAAACGTATTTTAATGTGGGGACGCATTTAATTAATTCGTAATTCGTAATTCGTAATTCGTAATTGATTTTGGGTTGACGATGGCATTCCGTCCACCGTAGGTGATCGCAGGTGAATTATTCACAGAAGCGATATCTACGACGGACTGTGACGCTCTCTACGAGACGCTAAAAGGCGTAGCTTGCAACTCTTACAGAGTACGCGGACTCGCTAACTCGCCTCAACAACTTTAATCTTGACTAAATACGTGCAGATACCGGAGAATAAACATTACTTATAAAATTTACATCCTGTTCAGGGAATAACACAGATCATGAGTAACTCTGTAACACTCAAGAAGATCAAGAATGAGATCAGTGGAACTGTGTTCTCATTGCCGTATTACGTAGCTCGCGATCAAGGCTACTTTGCAGATGAGGGGATTGATATTGAGTTCGTTAAACGCAACTCTAGCGATCGCGCACCCGATATTAAACTGATTGAAGATCATCACCAAGTGAACTCTTTCGGCGGCAAATCACTATTTGAGCAGGGAGAAACTACCCTCTACCGTGCTTGTGAGTGGGGACAGGTGCGACGCACCTATGACAGTTCTCGCGGTGGTCAGGTGGTAGCCAAACGTGCTGCCATTGCCAGCCAAGCAATCATCGTGCGACCCGATTCACCCTACAATATCCCTCAAGACCTAGCTAACGTACCAGTCGGCGTTAACTTTCACCACGGCTCACACTACATCGCTATTCAAACCCTAGAAGGTTTCCTACCTAAAGAAGAAATCAAAGTGGTACATATTGATGGTGGCGGTCAAGGAAAGCGTTTCAACCGCTTTGTCGCTTTGCGTGACGGAGTTGTTGATGCAGTTGCCGTCATGGAACCGTGGATTACAGTAGCCGAAAAACTTGGCTACAAAATTATCGCCGAGGCACACTATGTAGGTCTAGAGATTGGTAGCCCCGATTTGGATGAAGAGACATTCGAGGCGATCAATAGGGCAATCCGTCGAGCCGTGAAAGACCTGCAAAAAGACCCTCTCCAGTATGTGAAATATCTGATCGACGACGTAGCAGAGGATGTTGTACACCTTGAACCCTCAGATTTCCGTCGTAACCGATTGCGCTACGCCGACCCGGCACCATACTCTGAAGCTGACTTTCGTCGTACCTACAACTGGATGGTGAATTGGGGACTGATAGAGCCTGATGCCACTTTCGAGCAGATCGTCAATAACCGAGTTGCTTCGTTATCTATCTCTTAGCTGAATTGAACATAGAGAGTAGGGAGTAATACCAATTCGTAATTCGTAATTAAGAGAGTCGGATATAACGCAATACAGTTCAGAATGAGCAACAAAATCCTGATGTAGAGACGCGATTTATCGCGTCTTGAAAGACCAATTATCTACACCAATAACCCTTAACCCAAGCGTATTGAGATTTAATCTGGTTTTTCAGGTCTCTATCTGTAGCTTTCATTTGCAGAATTGGTATAAGACATCTTTTTTTGGACTTTGGACAAAACAAAACTCATCCCATCAATCAGCAACCCCAAAAACGCTACTCCCTACTCCCTTTTTCATTCGTTCTGGTATACACGCAGTTCTTAACAGATATATCTGAAATAAACCTATGCCTTCACGTAGAGACTTTTTAAAATACACTTCTATAGGATTAACAACTGCTTTAACTACAATCTCTTGTGACAATAACACTATTAGTCAATCTATCGCTGATCAAGGAACTCAGAGAACTATAAAAGTCAAACTGGGAGCAGTAAGCGGGATTAACTCCATTGATGTTTGGATTCCAGAAGATTTGGGTTACTTCGAAGAAGTAGGCTTAAGTGCAGAAGTGATTCAATTTCAAGGTGGTGGGAAAATGCGAGATGCCTTAATTGCCGGAGAAATCGATTTTTCTGCCCAAGCACCTTTACACGTCTATCTATCTCAGCTTAAGGGAGTCCCTCTGAATGTTGTAGCCAATCGCCGCAATCTTGTAGATACTTCCTTAGTAGTACGTTCTAATTTGCAATCCCAAATTAAGACAGTTAACGACCTCAAGGGGAAAAAGTTTTCGGTCGGTGAAATTGGCTCTTGGGGGTGGGCAGTATCAGTTAAGTACTTACGTCAACATGGACTGAGTGAAAAAGATGTTGAATATGTGCAAAGTACTAATGCTACAACATATACACTACTCACTAGTGGTCAGGTAGATGCGGCTGTGACTGGTGCGCCTGACTTGCATAAACTGCTCAAAGAAGGAACAGTTTTTCAATTGGTTAATGCTCTAGAACCGGAGACTCATAAAAAATATTTTGGCGCTCCTGAAGCAATGACCCGTGCTTGGCTGAGTCATGAGCGTGTTACTTCTCAGAATCCTGAAGCCGTTAAGAGATTGGTTGCAGCAGTAAACCGCACATTTGAATATATGCATCAAACCTCACCCGAAAAAATTCTAGATGCAGTTGAAAAACGTTTTCAAGGTGCTAATCTAGATGCGATTCTGACCGGTCTTAGGACTGAATTGCAACAATCAGTTCCGAGAAATGCCTCTATTAGTGAGGCAGCATATCTTGCAGACCAGCAGGTATTCATGGATGCGGGAATTATTAATAAATTAGTTCCCTACTCTCAAGCAGTGTTTGATAAGTATGCAGGGCATAGAACTTAATTCGTAATTCGTAATTCGTAATTCGTAATTCGTAATTCGTAATTCGTAATTCGTAATTATGGCTGCTATGAATTGAAATATTCTGTTTTTAATCAGGTTCATTATCTAATTCACCTTAAACGTAATTGATAATTGGCAATTTTCGGGTTTAATTTTCCCTTGGGATTTTTGCTTATGTCAACCCCTATGATCACTACCCAAAATCTCTCTATTTCTTATTGGAGTAAGAGTAAACGAATTGAAGCATTACAAGATATCAGCTTGACTATCAATGCTGGTGAATTTGTCACGCTGATTGGGCCAAGTGGCTGCGGTAAGAGTACTTTACTCAATGTGATTGCGGGGTTAATTCGTCCTGGTACAGATGTCAAAGGCACTTTTAATAATAGTGGCATCAAAGAAATTGGCTACTTATTTCAAAAGCAAACCTTACTACCGTGGCGGACAGTCCTAGATAATGTCACTGCTCCTTTGGAAATTCGTGGTGTAGCGCGAAATTAAGGAAGGGAAAAGGCTTTAGCACTGTTGGCAAAATATGGCTTGTATGGTTTTGAGCAGAGTTTTCCTAGAGAATTGTCGGGCGGGATGCAGCAGCGCGTTTTGCTAATTCGGACGCTGATTTATGAACCAGATGTTGTATTGCTTGATGAGCCTCTTAGTAGTCTTGATGCTCAAACACGCGCTCTTTTACAGGATGAATTCCTACGAATATGGCGCGATATGGGATGCACCTTTATTTTGGTAACTCACGACCTCGATGAAGCGATCGCACTTTCGCAAAGAGTATTTTTATTGAGTTTACGTCCTGGCAAAATTGTCAAGGAATTTCAGATTGATTTACCAACAGAACGTTCTGCGATCGCAATTCGCACAGATCCCCAATTTCAAAAAATCCAGCGTGAGATGTGGTCAGATTTAACCGCACAGGTATTGCAACAGCAAGATCGAGGATTCGCACTCTTTAAAACTTAATAGAGAATAACATGAGCAATATCCGCAATAAAAGTTTAACAATCGGGCAATCTGCTCTCTCTCCTACTAATGAAAAGATTAACCTTTCGAGTGCTAACCCCCAAAAAACCAACTGGCAAAAACGTTTAATACAACTAGCGGTGCAGCTAACACCACTCGTCGTAATTTTGTTGGTGTGGGAACTGGGTACTGGAGCATTTGATATTCCTAAGTTTATTGAACCAGCACTTGTAGGTAAACCAAGTAACATTGTTCAAGAGTTAAAGCAACTATTCCTGAGCGGTAGTATCTTTCAACATATTTTTGTCACCTTTCAAGAAGCGATGGGTGGACTGGTTCTGGCGGTGACTGGTGGTATCAGTCTGGGAATTATATTAGCTTATTCTCCAGGCGGGGCAAAGATAACTCTTCCTTACGTCCAGGTATTTAATTCTCTACCTCGTATTGCCCTAGCGCCCTTTTTTATTATCTGGTTTGGGATTGGATTAGTTTCTAAAGTTTTCCTAGCAGCTTTGAGTGCTTTTTTCCCCATTTTTTTTACAACCTATCAAGGACTCCAAAGCATTGATCGCGAATTAATTTCTGCTTTTCAGGTTATGGGTGCTAATCGATGGCAGATGTTGTATATGGTTGTACTACCTTCGGTGATCAGTTGGGTAATTGCGGGGATTCGTACTAGTTTGGGTATGGCTCTAGTAGGGGCGCTTGTAGCTGAGTATGTTGGTTCAACTCAGGGTTTAGGCTATCTGTTGATGTCAGCACAGGGAATTTTGAACGTTGATCAAGCTTGGGCAATACTGGTAGTCTTAGCAGTCATTAGTGTTTTCCTCGATTGGGGTGTTCGCACTCTAGAAACTTACGTTTTACGCTGGCGGCCTAACCCTGGGGAATTATGACAACTGATGCTGGAAAAAATTAGCATCAACTTCTGTCCATAGTTCTTGAGTCATAACTCCTCTTTCGGTAACAGTAACAACAGCACTTCTTATATGACTAAAGGTAACTTTTTCTCTTCCAACTACAGCCTCAAATCGTAGCCAAAGCAGCACAACAAAAGTTTAGAAGCGGAGAAATCGGTAATATCTGAGTAATTTTGGCAAAGGTATTGTTCTAGAGAATGATGTATGCTAGGTTCCTACTTAGACTAAATACGGTAATTTTATCAATCTACCGTAGTTTGTCTTATAACTCAATCATCAAAATCAGCGAATCAATTAAAAGCTGAATACAGGTAAAAATAAATTTTCCCATGCAAATCCAAACAGTTGGTATTTTAAATCCAGGTGACATGAGGCAGGCGATGTCTGACGACAAGCCGCTCCATCCATTACACCAAAAGCACATCGTTGGATAGGAGAAATGGAAGAGATTGCTGAAACCTTTAAAGAGTTAGGTCTGACTGAGCGGATTTTTTACGGCGCAGCTGATGTTTACCGCTTGGTAAAAGATACCTCTTTGGGTAAGGAGACACCAGAAGAGTGCGAACGCGAGAGTGCTTCGCACACGCTTCGCGATCGCCTATTGAGAGACATCATTACTATTCTTTCCGACGAAACTGCACCAAACTAAAGCTTGTAAATTAATTCAGGTTTGATCAAGATGAGTAAAATCCTTACTGTTGTTGACTTTGAATTTTTACTAAATTCATGAACAAATTTAATTTAGTTATTTTTGATTGTGATGGTGTTTTGATAGATAGTGAGCGAATCGCAAATACTATTTTGTTGGAAATGCTCAAGGAAATAGGACTATTTCTAACTTTAGAGGATGTGTTCGATATTTTTGTTGGCACATCAACGACCCGCTGTTTAGAAATAGTTAAAAATTTGCTTGGCAAATCTCCACCAGAGAACTTTGCTACTGAATTTGAGGAACGAACCATGCAAGCTTTCATGAATGATGTGCATCCAGTGCAGGGAATACATGATGTTTTAAGTAAGCTCAATCTTTCTTATTGTGTTGCTTCAAATAGTAGCCCTAAGTGGATACAGAAAGCTTTATTTGTAACAGATTTGCTTCCTTACTTTTCAGAAAAAATATTTAGTGCTACAGAAGTCTCACGTAGCAAACCATATCCCGATGTATTTTTATATGCAGCCGAGAGAATGGGATTTTCCCCAAAGGATTGTGTAGTTATTGAAGATACACCCACAGGTGTCAGAGCTGGAGTTGATGCAGGTATGACAGTATTTGGTTATGCAGAACTGATTAACCCAGAAAAATTACGAGCAGTTGGTGCATCTGTCGTATTTAATGACATGAAATTATTACCAAAACTGCTAGATCAGCAAAATCAACCTTTTATTAACAGTGGAAAGTAAAAGCACGATATCTAATCGCTATTGATGTTTTATTCGCATTCTAATGACAGACAGCAATGAATTCTGGCACAAACTAGATCGGCTAGTAGCCACTAGCAATCTCAAAATTGAGCGTCCAAGAGGAACCCCACACCCCAGATATCCATCTTTTATTTACCCTTTGGACTATGGATATTTACAAGATACTCAAGCTGGAGATATGGCTAATATTGACGTTTGGATCGGAAGTTTATCTGCTAAAAAAGTAACTGCCATTATTTGTAGCGTGGACTTAAAAAAGCGTGATACAGAAATCAAGATACTTTTAGACTGCACATCTGGTGAGAGTCAAGGCATCTTGAACATCCACAATACAGGTTCTCAATCAGCAATATTATTAATTCGCGCTGAGTCTAATTTGATTTGAGTCTGAAATTCAAACAATTAATATTTTCAACACAGGTAAATAATTATGAGCTTATACCAATTTTATATGAAGCTGCATATAATAGAGAAAACAAACTCGATAAATTAAAATAACCATGAGCCGCCCTTTT
>NZ_JBIQNW010000055.1:0-40160 GCF_047228265.1 Nostoc sp. UIC 10607
ACTTCGACATAATCACAGATGAATATAATACATCAAAATAGTCGTGTTGTATCAAAGATTTATTTGGCAAAAACTCAACTGCCTCTCTCCCTGTCAAACCTGCGGTTTGATTTGGTCAAGAGGCGTTTCGTTTTTGCCCCGCAATTCCTCTCGACACTGAACCCGATAGGGTCTCGAGAGGAATTGCGGCAGTAGGTGATGAATTAGAGTACCCCCACAGGCGACGATGAGAATTTGTAAACCCCGGCAAAGAGCAAATTTGTCATATTCAGATTCTCAAACTCCAGCATCACGCCGCGACACTCACCACTCTTGCCCAAAATATTGCCCATCTCCTCCAGCGATCGCCAGCCGCAAGCAGAGGCTAAAAATGCTTTTAAAAACCTCAAAGTAGGAAAATTGAGAACTTAGGTTTTTACTTGGGTTGCCACAATGGAGTGATATCAAGGTTTTCAGCAGTAGATACGGCATTTCTAACCTAGACCGGTACGGTTTACACCCCTTTGATTTTTGTAAAGCCATCGTAACATATATTTATATAAAGCAATATTTGCTTACATAAGCAAACTCAAATAAAAGAGTAGGTAATACAGCGATGAATCAACCCATTGAATTATCTTTAGAACAAGAATTTAGCCTGAGAACATTTGCAGACCAAGTGCAGCAGATGTCCCGTGAACAAGCTCAAGAGTTCTTGCTGATGCTCTATAAGCAGATGATAGTTAGGGAAGCGACTTACCAAGAATTGCTCAAACATCAGTGGGAAGTTGATTCAGGTTCAATATTAGGCTAAAATAAACCTTGCTCCCGTTACTTTAAGCGACGGACAAGACAATGAACACAAAATTGTTTTTTCAAGGGCAAGGCAATAGAGATTATTTGCTCCAAACTGGGAAACTGCAAAATAACCGACTCACAGTAACGGTTTTGATGGAATAGTGTACTACTCTGACCTACACCGCCACCAACCAATTGCACACCACAGAGGTACACCCGCTCTTAAAGTTAACCCAAATCTGCCACTGCCCCAGGTATGCGTTCCAGTAAGGCTCACCATCAGCAATGCCAACAGCCGAGCCTATTGTGGAGACTAGCTGTTGGTAGAACTGACCAGCGCTGTCCAAACCTTGCTGCAATTTCAGCTTCAGGATTTTTGGGTATTGGGTGTTAGGAATTAGGTTGCTAGTTTAAATTATTTGCTTTTTCAACTGCTTCCTTTAACTCTTCAAAGGTAATACTACCGTCTTTGTCTGAATCATAATTTACTAGCAATTCCTGGGGACTAGTGCTATTTGTTTCTGATGAAATGATTGCACTTAAGCCAGGACTTAAAAAAAGATCATTAATGGAGATTTTCCCGTCTTGATCCCTATCTAAGGTATTAAAAAGAGATTGAAGCTCTTGCTCGGTTGTCATAAGTTTTTATCTGAAGAACCGTTTTTCAACTTAGTATCTCATTAATCTCTGATTAATCTCTCAAAATTAAATAAACTTGTATCAAAAGACGTAGAAACGGCTATCGCTGGGGCTTAGATCGGATGTAAGTTGTGGGTTACAGGGTTTACAGCCTGATGATGAAAATAAATCGACATAGACGCGCCTTCTTTCTAACATAGACAAATTAACAAGAATCGAAAAACCTGATTTATCTTTAGGTAAAAATTTGATTTAGGATCTCATTGACTTGCCCACCATCAGCAACGCCGACAGCCTCGCCAACCTTGGAGATTAACTCGCTGTAGGAAGAGCCAATACTGTCCAAGCCTTGCTGCAATTTCAGTTTCAGCCCTTTCCAGGCTTGTCCTTGGGGGCTGGACACTACCTCTTCTAATATTTGGGAGGTTGTGTCAATCACTGGTGTCGACAAAACTATATTATTAATCACTGACACCAACTCACTTTGAAGTGCTTCATCCCGATTTAACCACTGCCTAAAAATCGAATCACGCTCATCATCAGGGGTAACAAACTGGTAAACGCACTCCCGATTTTCACGCTTACCCAACCGACCCACATAGTCCAATTTCAAATCAATTTTGGCAAGTAACTTTTGAGCGATGTCTACGACGGGCTACGCCTACGCAATCGGGGTCAGTTTTTCATAAATGGAAACATTCAAGTAATTCTTGATAACGTACCGATGTGCCACAGCCAAGGCTTTAAACTCCAGCATCTTCTCATCAGACCCCCGCAACTGAACCTCTGGCTTAAGAAACTGCAACAGATTCAGGCAACACAGCAGGTAACAATTGCCCCTTGTTGAAATCTGGTTTCCAAACTGAATTCTCTCCCGCCTCTAACTGCGCCTTAGCCCGTTTAGTATCACGGTTCGTCATAAAACTCTCGCCCCAGCGTCAAATCAAATAGTAGTGCATCCGCAACTGAGGATACCAGCCATTATCATCTTTCTCGACCAAATCAGGCGTAACTTCAACTTCATAGCGACGGGATAATTCAGCCTTGCGCTACTGATGTCGCTCAGTTTTAGTTTTCGCTCTTTTGTCTTGCAGCTTCTTGAGTTCAGCCCCAGAGAGTTCATCAGAAGAAGCGATCGCCTGACATTCACTAGCGTACAATTGCTCACTTGCCGCTTTAACGGAATCGATGGTTTTGTGCGATCGCTGGCGGGTAAGTCAACAAGGGAAACAGCTTGATTTCCCACAACTCCTGTGCAACGGCAGTGTTGTAGTGGCAATACCGTACTCATCCTGGGGGGTGCGGTATCCTGCGTTTACTCCCGGAATTGCGATCGCTGCATAACCAGGAGTCAATAATGCCCCCGCTTTCTTGACTCCTTCGACAATTGTGACTGGGACATTATGCTGTGCCAGAAACCACCGGGATGCTGTAAATCTTCTTCAGTAATGGGGATGCCGCTACGGTTGGAAACTTTTACCCAGATGCGATTCGGCACTAAGAGGAAGAAAACGCGTGTTTCTTCTCTATAAGGATGCTCGTACTTGATGAACTTGTGAATCTTTTGGCGGTCACGTCGGGGATGGTCGGGTTTGAAGCAGCTCCACATCATCAGGACGTAGTTATTGAGCGGGTCAACGCCATTGCACCACCAGCCGCCTAGTTCAATGTGCGGTCTCTATACTATTAATTTATTAAGAGTCCCGTTTCCTTTGGATTCCCTCGCAAGCATAAAAAGTTGGATGAAAATATACTGAAGTATGTAAAGTATGCAACTTTTTACACACTAAAGTATATACCTATAGGGTAGATTCGCTTTATCCCGTGAGAGAAAACTGAGAGAAAATGACCTCTCGATTTCGTGGTTATTCTTGTAAAGGTAACGAGCGCGGAGGGATTTGAACCCCCGACCCACAGAACCGGAATCTGTTGCTCTATCCACTGAGCTACGCGCCCTTAGTCTTACGCATTATAGCACGTCTGTGATAAAATTTGCAGCCTAGAAAAACTTGGTTTTTGGGTTAAAGATAATTAGCTGGGTCTACGGGTGTACCATTCCGACGGACTTCAAAGTGGAGATGGGGCCCAGTTGATAAACCTGTGGAACCGACAGCCGCGATCGCTTGTCCGCGTTCAACTGCTTGTCCGTCAGCAACATACAACTCGCTGCTATGTCCGTACAGTGTAGTAATACCATTGCCGTGGTCGATAATTACAGCTCTACCATAACCACCATACCACCCAGCAAAAATTACTTTTCCCGAATCGGCTGCCCGAATTGTACTACCATAACCAGCGGCAAAATCTAACCCGGCATGAAAGCGACGATAGCCGAGAACGGGGTGCATTCGCCAGCCGAAGGGACTGCTAGTATAAGCATCGCTAGGATATGCCATTACTCCAGTTCCCCGAATAATGACACTGGTACGGCTGTTGGTTTTTGCTTGGGTCTCCTCTGTTGCTCTGGCTTCTGCTACCTTTTGTTGAATCAAGACTTCCAGATTTTTTGATTCCCTCTCTAGCTGGTTTTGCGCTGCTTCTAAGGCTAGGCGATCGCTATTGAGGCGTTGAATTAATTCTGATTGTGATTGCGCCTGGGTTTGATAATCGGCTTTTTGTGCCAACAGTTGCTCACGAATCAAGGCAATTTCGTTTTTTTGCTGTTCTACGTCCGTTTTTTGTTGATTTATCAAGTTTGCTTGGGCATTGAGTTTTAGCAAAATTTGTTCGTCTGCCTGATACACTAACTTCAACTGATGACGACGGCTGATAAAGTCACTGATATTTTGACTTTGGAGCAAAACTGCCCATCCAACAGAAGCAGGCGATCGCTGAAGATAACGCAATCGTGCTACTGTTGCTATTTGCCGCTCTTCATAAGAACGTTCCGCCACAGCTAAATCAGTTTCCAACTGCTGGAGGCGTTGGGTGGCGAGTTGTAATCGTGATTCGCTCTCTTGAATATAGTTATCTGTAGCTTGCAGATTTTGCTTTAAACCAGTGAGGTGTTTTTGGGCCTCTTGTTGGAGATTTGTTAAGCGATCGCGATCGTTAACCACACTCTGACGCTGCTGGTTCATTTGTTGCTGCTGTTGTCGCAGAGTATCAATAGACCCTGTAGACGTTGCGTCAGCTGGAATTAATGCCAAATAAATCCACAAAATGCAACAAAATACAATAGATAAACAGTAATAAATTGGCTTTTTTCTTAGAAATTGCGCTCTCATAGTGCGCAGCCCAATCAAAATGATGCTTTCATACACTATGAGGATTATTCCCAAAATCTGATTCACCCATTCCAATGCATTATTAAATTGGTCTGCCAAGTTGTAACACAAGGATTCCAGCTATGTCAGCATTAACTTTTATACCGTAAGTCCCCACTGAATTCTGTAATCAGAATTCAGTGGGGACTTAAGGCGAAGTAAATTACCACATTCTTGCATTAGTGGGATAGATTCTAGCATTGAGCAACACATTCGCTCCTGGGCACTGATCACTGCTAAGGCACAATCAGCACTGGGCAAGGAGAAAGGTTAATCACGCGAGTGGTAACACTATCATCCGCTCCCTCTTCAGTCAAGCCTAGACCCCGACAGCCCATAATAATTAAATCTGCCCCAATTTCATCAGCAACATCGCAGATAGTAAAAGCTGGTTTGCCTTGTCTTTCCAGGACTTCGGATTGAATTCCTTGCCCAGAAAATAAAGATTGAGCATTTTCTAGCAGTTTGGCAACTACCTCTGGTGACACCATCGGATCTGGACTAGGCGCGTCTGGAGGCGGTTCTTCTACTACAGACAGCAGTACCAAGCGACTGCCGTACTTTTTAACTACGTTGGTAACAACATCAGCAGCTTCCCGTGTTTCCCGGCTTTGATCAATAGGAAATAGTACTGTCTTAAATATATCTGTCACTTGGGCACCCCTGACTCCGGTAAAATCTTGATGGTTCTACTTTCAAAACAATAACAAAAAGGCAATCAGGAGAGTTTGGTGTGTCCAAAAAAAGTTTAGCAAGTTTATCTTCGGCTGATATATCTGGGAAACGTGCCTTAGTGCGGGTTGACTTTAATGTGCCTGTGGATGATCAAGGCAACATTACCGACGATACTCGCATTCGCGCAGCTTTACCAACCATCAAAGATTTGACGCAGAAGGGTGCTAAGGTCATTCTCGCAAGCCATTTTGGTCGTCCCAAGGGTGTGGATGACAAATTACGCCTAACTCCCGTTGCCAAGCGTCTCTCTGAGTTACTGGGACAAGAAGTCATTAAAACTGATGACTCCATTGGTGATGAAGTTGCAGCTAAAGTCGGCGCGTTGCAAAATGGTCAAGTGCTGTTACTGGAAAATGTCCGTTTTTACAAAGAAGAAGAGAAAAACGACCCAGAATTTGCGAAAAAATTGGCAGCTAATGCTGATTTTTATGTAAATGATGCTTTTGGTACTGCACACCGCGCCCATGCTTCTACTGAAGGTGTAACTAAATTTCTCAGCCCTTCTGTGGCTGGATATTTGGTTGAAAAGGAATTGCAATATCTGCAAAACGCCATTGAAAATCCCCAACGTCCTTTGGCAGCAATTATTGGCGGTTCCAAAGTTTCTAGCAAAATTGGCGTGATTGAAACGCTGCTGGAAAAATGCGACAAACTGATCATCGGTGGTGGAATGATTTTCACCTTCTACAAAGCCCGTGGTTTGAATGTCGGTAAGTCGTTGGTAGAAGAAGACAAGCTAGAACTAGCGAAGTCTTTGGAAGCTAAGGCTAAAGAACGGGGTGTTGCTTTATTGCTGCCTACAGATGTGGTATTGGCAGATAACTTTGCCCCTGATGCCAATTCTCAAACCGTTAGCATTGAGAATATCCCAGATGGGTGGATGGGTTTGGATATTGGGCCAGACTCGGTGAAATTTTTCCAAGAGAGCCTTGCAGATACCAAAACGGTAATTTGGAACGGGCCAATGGGTGTGTTTGAGTTTGATAAGTTTGCCGTAGGTACGGAAGCGATCGCTCATACTCTCGCCGAAATCGGTAAAACTGGCACAACCACCATCATTGGCGGCGGTGACTCAGTAGCGGCTGTGGAAAAGGTTGGTTTAGCCGACCAAATGAGCCACATCTCCACCGGCGGCGGCGCTAGCTTGGAGTTGCTTGAAGGCAAGGTATTGCCTGGAATTGCGGCTTTAGATGATGCTTAATAGCCATCTTTAGAATTATTATGTAGAGACGTTACATATAACGTCTCTACATTAAAGCAGTACTCAATCTAGTGAACTTTCACCACTGCCCTGAATTATCTTCCTGTTGCAAACCGATCAACTGTCGCCGCTTCCAAGCATAGTGAAGAATATTAATTCCTAATTCCTGGGCTGTGCGAATGGTCAATCTGGGTAAATTTAATTCTCTATCCAGTCCCCAAGCAGTTGCTAAATCTCCAATTGCTAAAATAATTCCTCCACCAATTGACAGTTTAATCTGCTGTTGATTAACCATTGGCAAGGCAGCAAATAAGAAAGGTTTTGTCCTTAAAGGATGACTCCGTTGCAATTCTTCTAAAGGTCTTAAAGGACTTTCTAACTGTTGTGCTAATGCTTGAGTACTCTCAATTAGAGCATTAGCGTTTGTTGGTGCATCAACTAGAAGCACACCACCTAAATTTAAGTAATTTTTTAGAGATTCAAATTCGAGACTATTTAAAGATATGGCTTGTCCACCGGTCAGATAAAGTAGGTCATAATCTTGAATATTTTCTCCTAAAGAAACCTGACCTGGTTCATCAGCCCCTCGCAAACTAGGATATAAGGGTTCTACTGCTTGTAGCAAATACGAAAGGCTGAAAAAATTACGCGCACATTCTGGATCGCTATGATTCGCCTGCGCCATACACACAAGTGCTTGGGGACGCATTTGTGCTTGACGGCGATAACGCAAATCAATATTGTTATATCCAGGAAAGAAAGCATCCGCAGGTTGGTTAATTTCAGTATGCCCTGGTTGCAGGAGTATGCGGCATATTTCTATTTCTGAACTGAGTGGTGTAGAGTTCCTTTGGTCAATTCGATAAGTTTCTTGAACAATATCTCTTTGCTGTCCGCGCCGCAATTCGTCAGGGTCTACATAGCTAACTACTAAGTAGATCATGAGTGGTTCAGAACTTGCTACTTCTATATCAATGGGAAAATCATAAGAAGTCGGTACAACAATTAAATTACCTGCTAAATCAATTGCAATACCAGGTTGAATTTGCACCCAACGTCCATCTCGATATTTAGCTTCAACTTGGCTTGGGGCAGTCACATCTCGAACGCCTAAACCGCAGACAATTCCTGGTTGGTTTAAACTTTGATATTGGGCATTTTGCCGATTACGGTGGTAATCATGGGCTGTGCGCCAGCGTTCAGCATTAATTAGTAACCCGTCTGCGGCTTGTAGGCGTTCAAAGGATTTAATTGGTGGAGGTGGAAAAGGATGGGACATAGCAATTTTGGATTTGAGATTTTGGATTAAAAGTCTGTTTAATTTTACTTAATTACGAATTACGTTAGCGTTAGCGAAGCGGTAGCGAGTACTCGAACGTCCGCAGGAGCGTCATTACGAATTACGGATTATTTAATTAGGGGGATTTTCGATAGATAATTCGTATGTGCAGAAAGCAGGTTTTTCTTGGTCTA
Source organism: Nostoc sp. UIC 10607 (assembly GCF_047228265.1). Taxonomy (NCBI): domain Bacteria; kingdom Bacillati; phylum Cyanobacteriota; class Cyanophyceae; order Nostocales; family Nostocaceae; genus Nostoc; species Nostoc sp. UIC 10607. Next base: position 8,092 of record NZ_JBIQNW010000055.1, read on the forward strand.
TGATCCTTTGAATCAGTTGCTCATTAATAATGCCACTAGAAATATTTGAACGCAAACGCACTATAAAGTGATATGGTTGTCCACCTGCTAAAACTGCATTTCCTATTTGGGCATCTCCTATGATGAAACTTGGCCCAAAAGGTTCTGTGATACTGATATGTTTATCAGCTTCATTAGGTAAATGTTCGTCTAGCGGTAAACCAGTATAAAGATGTAAATAGAGGCGTAATCCTTTACGAGTTCCTCGCCAGCGATAAAGTTCTACAGCCCGGCGAATTAAACGCCGCTGTTGTTGAAGATCCCAAACTGAATCTACTTGCCAAGCAACCCAATGAGCCATAAAGGGTAGTAATGCTTGCGGTGCTGTCAAGGGATCGAGGTTTGCCCACATGACATTGTAACTATTAACTATTGGTTGAAAAGCTTGCTCAAATATTTTCATGAAGCGACCAATAAAGTCTACTTCCCGATACAAAATTGGCAAGAATTCCATGTAAGCAGTGTAGGGACGGATGTATAAATCGAAATACTCGCTTCTCTCGATTTGTTCGTTGTCAGTGCCTGGGTCTATATGTAGAGTAACTAGACTACGAAAATTGAGCGTCAGTTTGTCTTTTTTTCCAGGAGCGATCGCTTCTTGATCTTCAAAAAATGTGTCAGGAATTGAGAAGTAGAGGACAGCATCCATCTGTCCACGAGGCGGTATCTCACTGCCTTCTGTGCCAATCTGACACCACTGGGACGGGAAGTTTCCCTCAACGCTTAAGCTTACCCGCAAAGGACGCTGTTCTAAGTTTTGCACTTGTACAATCATCTCACTGGGATGTCCAGGATGCAAAAGTAAAGTACGTCCAGCAACATCCATATCTGCGTTCGCAAATGCTAAACCTGCCACAGGTAAAGCTTCAGGAATTTGCATTGGCGTTAATTGAATGCGTACAGATGGACTAGAGCGACTTTGAACCATAGGTTTGGGGGGAGAATAACTACTGACAAATGACAAATGACAAATGACAAATGACAAATTACGAATTACGTTAGCGCAGCGTTAGCGACGCAGGAGCGTCATTACGAATTACGAATTATTTGGATGTCGTGATTTGAACGCAGATTAGTATCAGCCCAAGAACATATTAAACCTTCCGAGCCTGGGTCAATTAATTGTTCTGGCGATGGTTGTCGTCGCCAATTTTCTCCTTGCTTGCGGATGGGAAATAGTAGGACGGGGCCTAAATGACGCACGCCTGGGGTTTGTTGCAGTAATGCCACAATATCGGATGTATAAACTGGTCGCCCAAAGGGCCAACCTTTGCCGTCAATTCCTCCAGTCAAGGGATTTAAATATTTATACAGCGATCGCCTTAAATTTCGGCGAATTTCTTCGCTGGCAAAAGGGTTGTTGTATGCTGGCTCTAAAGCAATTTCTGTTTGTACAGAAACACCTACGTAATTTGGTTCTTGTAACTCTACTTGTACCCCTAATAACCGTCTTTCATCTAAATAACTCAAAATTTGCTCTTGGAGGGCATTACTCAGGGCAAATTCTTCTGGTCTCATGCCATTGCCTTGAGCGATCGCATCTGTATTTGCGAATGGTACTACCAGCAGACTAACTATACCAGCTTGTCTACGAGAATTTGCTGGCAAACAACGGACGCGGGCGATCGCACCTGCACCCGCCTGTTGAGTTAAAACTTCAAAATCTTCAGCAGTGACGGCGCGATCGCGCGTGCGGAGGATGCGGGGAGCCTTCATCACAGCTTGCTCCAGCGATTCGGCATCCGCCCCATTGATTGCTGGTACAGGATTTATCACACTAGCAATATAAGGATATGCAGACTTCAAAAACTGGATCGCTCCAGCTTGAACATTGCCTTCTCTGCCACCGCCTGTACGATAAGCAACCATTTTAATCTCTGATCCACGGGGAGGAATCGCCCCATACTGGTGTTCAGATTGGTTATTATCAAGAACTTGTACAGATGTGTTGTCTAGTTGTGGTTGCTGAACTCGCGATCGCACTTGGGTTTGCTGTTTAAGTTGGCTAGGTTCCCGAATCAGCGGCCCAAACTGGATTGTACCAGTGATCGAATCGATGGTGTAATGGAAATTATGCGGCCCAGAATCAGCAAAATCTCTCACCTCAGTCCACTTCTGCGGCAAACCACCAGCGGGAGTAACTAAAATATACTCATTTTCTTTCCGTTCTAAAATTGGTGCTGTTTGTAATTGGAAACTTTGGCCAGGTGTACCATCACTAATTCCCAAGCGCTCATCTTGAATCAGCGTACTGTGACTAGCCCTAACAGTACCGCCAATTGACCGCACTGCTAAACCAATAATTCGTGGCGGACGATTGTAACCAGATTCATTGGCTTCTGTACTAATAAAACTACAGCGCAACCAGCGACCTCGGTAAGAGGTAAAATTAGCCACAGGCCAAATTTGAGGTAAATGCAGACGTACTTCTGCACCTTGAGATGGGTTTCCACCCTCCTGGGCGATTTCGTAAAAACTGAAGCCGCGAGTCTTATCATCTGACTCTTGTAATAAAACTGATTGCCAATTTTCCCCATCCCAGGCTTCCCATTCTCGGGGTGGTTGATTGGGGTTAATACCAGCGGGGGTAGCCGCAGCTCCTTGGAAAATAATTTCTAAAACATTAGCGTCTAAGGGATCATCAGAATTAATTGCTAAATAAAAGCAGTTCCCAGGCTGGGGTTCCTCTTCAAAAATCGGTTGTTCATTACCTGTCCAGTAACCGTTAGATTGACGAGTCCATGAAGTTGTGACTCTTTCGCGCAGAGATTGGGGAATATCTTCGGTGGTTTGGGCAGTTAAGAAATGTTGGATGCGGGGTTTGCCGATAATTAGAGGAGAATCTGTGCTGAAGGTAATCGCTTCTGTTGTCTCAGTGCGGATAGTTGAGGCTTCTAATCCTGCTGGAATAGTGTAGGCTTCAGGTAGTGCAGCGCTTAAATAAAAAGTTAATTCCGTGCGGGCTGGGGCGGGAGGCTGGAGACGAATACCCAGTAATTCTAGGAAAGCTACATAATTTTTTCGAGGTACTTGGTTAAATCTGAGCAACATCTGGTCAGTTAACCAAGCAAACAACTCAATTAGCGTAATTCCAGGGTCGCTGAGGTTGTGGTCAGTCCATTCTGGACAGTAGCGCGGAATACGCATAATACATTCTTCCACCAAATCATCGAAGGCGCGATCGTCTAAGTTAGAAGAAGGTAATTTCGGTAAAAAGTCAAAGTTCATACCAATTAAAAAAGAATGTGACAGATACAAGCCTAGAAACCCAGATAAAATTTAGCTTTTTTAATTTTTAATTTTTAATTTTTCATTCGTATCACGGTTCCTCCCCAACTGAAACCAAATAATAAGGATAAACAAAGCTATAAATATCGGGGCCGTCTTTGAGTCGATAATTGATTATGATGTCTACTCTGCCACGCACAGGGTCAGGATCAGTCAGAACTTCATCGATAGTAATGCGTGGTTCCCAAACTTCTAAAGCTTCTAAGACATAAAGACGGATTCGCAGTAGGGTATCGCTATTCATGGGTGCAAACGCCAGTTCCGACAAGCGCGAACCAAACGTCGGTCGATAAACCCGCTCACCTACTCCAGTGCGAAGGATAATCCAAATAGATTCTTTAACTTTTTGATCTTCACGGCTAAGTTGTATCCCACCTTGCACACTTAAATGCAGTGGATAAGCCCAACCTGTTCCCAAATAGGCTCGTTGACGACCGTAAACCATATCTGGCACTTAGACAGCTGTTAAATGGATATCTTCAAAGATATCGGCACAGAAGGTTTAAGCCTATTCGCCAAAGGTCGAGGATGAAGAGGCGAGGGGCAGGGCAATTTGAGATTCTAAAGTGGATGAACAGAGTTCTGAGTAAATTCATTTATTCCCTTTCCTGCTAGTATCTTTTCAGGATCGGAATTAGTTTTTTTGAATTCAGATAAACGATCGCAAACTAAGGTTGTCGGCAGCCACTGGCCAGAAACGTTATGCCAATATTTGAAGAATCAAGAATTAATAGATGATTGAAATTTTTGAAGCAGACCTGAGTATGCCTGCTCATGCGGACGCTATGGTTCAATTAATGGATGAGTATGCGCTTGACCCGATGGGTGGTGGTAAAGGTTTGTCGGACTACGTTAAAGCAAATCTTTCAGCAGAGCTTGCAAAAAGAAAAGCGGCTCATGTAATTCTTGCGTTTGTCGATGCCGAACCCGCAGGGCTTGTTGTCTGCTTAGAAGGATTCTCTACCTTCGCGTGTAAGCCATTACTTAATATTCACGATGTCATCGTTGCTTTACCCTACCGTGGTAAAGGCTTGTCCAAACTGCTGCTACAGAAAGCGCAGGAGATCGCGTTTGATTTGGGTTGCTGCAAACTCACGCTAGAGGTACTGGAAGGAAATCATGTTGCCCAGTCAGCATACAAGGCGTGCGGATTCAGTGGTTATGAGCTAAATCCCCAGATGGGCAAGGCATTATTTTGGGAGAAGAAACTAGGAGGATAGGTAACTGATGAGGAGAAAAGTCCTGAAAGCAGATTGATATGATTACTTGCTATTTGCGCTACGTTATCGATCCTGACAAAATTTCGGATTTTGAAGCATACGGATGTATGTGGATTCCGTTGGTGGAAAAATTTGGTGGAAAACATCACGGGTACTTTCTTCCACATGAAGGAGCTAATAATATTGCCGTAGCTCTGTTCAGTTTTCCCAGCCTTGCAGCATACGAGCAATACCGGATAGACTCTCAGCAAGATCCAGCTTGTCGGGAAGCGTATGAATTTGCGCGTCGAACAAAGTGCATTGTTAGTTATGAGCGATCATTTATGCGTCCAGTTTTAGGCGATCTTAACAATTTTCAATAAAACAGTGGATGAACGGAGTTCTGAGATGGATGAGTAAAGTTCCAACTCTCCCCTCCTTCATCTTCTCTACTTCTCCAATCAGCCGCCAATCAAAACAGTGGGATTACCTTTAATAATTTTATTCGGTGGCCCCAATGCTTCTAAAACGGTGTCGCCCATCCGAGAGGCAGGTAGATTGTTAATCAGCACAGTCTGACTACCATCAATCACAACCCCAGGACCGTGAGGAGGGACAGGCAAGGGTGTCGCGCAATTATGAATATCAGCACCAGCTGCTGCTGCTGCGATCGCACTACCCATAGTAGAAGCTGCCGTTGTCTTTGTAGTTTGTTCGGCGGCTAAAGCAGCAGGTGCCCCTGGTGTACCAGCCGCCGCTAGGGTAGCAGCCTCAGCCGCTTTGATAGCTATATCAGAAGATGTTTTAGCAGACTGCAAACCTGGTACTGCGGCGGCAAGCACACCCCGCCACGCAGGTAAAGACCCAATCAACACATTGGGACTACCCGGCCCTCCTGTCAAGACTGGTGGTAAGGGATGCGCTACATTGTCGGTAATTCTTGCTGCTGGTCTACCCATCACAACCTCCTATTGTGTTTATTACGAATTACGAATTACGAATTACGAATTAATTAAGTCGAATCAACGCACCTTTGACTGTAATCGTACCGTTGGCTGAAATGTCTATATTTCCAGCAGCATCTAATGACATATTGCCTGTTGATTTCACTGAAACAGATTTACCCATGTCGTCCATTTTGATTTTATGGCCGCCTTTGGTTTCAATCTCTATGCACTTCTGACTATCGTTAAGATATATTTTGTGACCGTATTCAGTTTCTACGCGAATACCTTTTTTACTACTTCCTTTATCCTCTTCGACAAACTGTAGAGTATGACCTACACGAGTTTTAATGGTGCGTAATCTTACTCCATTTGTAACTGAGTCACTCACCTTTTCCGGTGGTGCATCCTTCCCGTTCCATACCCCGCCAATGACGTAGGGACGGTGGATATCGCCATGTTCAAAACCTACCAAAACTTCATCGTTCACCTCTGGTAAACAGTCGAAACCTCTCTTTGGCCCTGCTCCCAAAGCTACAACTCTTGCCCAGTCACTTGCATGTTCTTCTGTGAGAGTGGGAAACTTGACTTTCACTCTACCCCATCCCTTTGGGTCTTTGTTATCAGTCACAATTCCTACTAATAAAGTCTCAGATGGTTGTAGACGTTTTTCTGGAGATAGTGTTGTGAATAAGCTACCAGAACGTAGTCCCCGCACGCTGAAATCAGTTTCATAAACTCGCTGACTAAAGAAATGGCGTGTTTCTGTAACATAATACTTACCACTATAGCGATCGCCCATACCCTTAAGATTAATAACTCGTCCTGGACGAATTTCAGGATTCCCTGCTGCTTTGGCATCTGCATAAACAAATTCTCCTCCCAGTTCATCACACAAAGCCTGAGCCATTGTCTCTGCTTGTTTTTTGCTGGCAACAGGTTTATCTACAACAATCATTGTGGCAGGCTTAAGATTAGAAAATGCATTACTAGTACTACTTCCTAGCTGATTACCTGTCTCGGTTATTTGCTTCTCTTTCTTGGCTGTTCCGCTAATCAATTTTTTCTGGGTATAGTCCCAGGCACGAACTTCCACAGAACTCACCTGTTCAGAACTGGTGACGCGAGTACTAAATTTGCTAATATCAACTAGCCATTCTAGTGATAAAGCTCCCTGAGTTTTTGGTTTACAAAAATTTAGTTTATCCTCTGTAACAAATAATTCAAAACCGATGCGGGCAGCCCTTTCCCGCAAAAACTCCATATTAGTTTGGTTCTCTTGGAAGACATACTCATGAACTTCACCAGTTGGCTCTATATTACCAGGCCTTATACCTACTTCCTGAACTATTTTTTTGACTATACCGCTATCAGTTTCATTTAAAAAAGAACGATTATAACGACCTCTGTGCAGACGATGGGAGATATCATAACCGCGAACAATGATATCAGCTTCAGATTTTTCATTGAAGTGAACTTCCATTGCTGTAATTTCGCCTTCTATCAAAAATTTTTCTACCTCATCTTTAAAATTATTATCTTGAGTAGTACTCGAAGTAAAACCCAACTTTACTTTTTTCCCAATTTTAAATAACTGCTCATGTCGCCAAGCCTTGCTTTCTGGTCGATCAGATGTGGCAATATAGCTATTATGTATGACTAGCGTAAACATTGCTGGCAAATGAACGCTTTCTTCGACAGTGATTTGCAACAAATCCTTCATTAATTCAGGCGAAGCAGCTTTTCCTTCTATCTGGATTTTAGGTTCACTTAAATAAAGGCTTTTTTTAGGAGGCATAACTATTATTTTATAACTATGAAATGTTCAGGTCAGCCTTTAATCACAAAATAGTAATTAAAGTTATAAATAGTACTTGTAACTTTAGTTCATTTGGGTCAAAAGTATTATTACAGCCTTTGATCTGCCTGACGATCTGGGCCTGTAGAAGCAGATTCACGTCCTCCAGGAAGGTTATTCTTATCTACTTCTTGCAAGGCTATATCTACCAGTGCCCTTACTGGTGTACCATCACTCAAAAACATATTTAAAGTGTAGGTTAGGCTCGTGATTACACAATAAAAATACTCATTCCCCCATGTAAATATGTAAACAGGTGGTCGTTTGTCAGTTGCTTTACTGATAGTTTCTACACCTTTCTTAATTTTGTCTATATATTTTTTCATCACCGACTCTTTCGTTTCATAAGTATCATAAAGCAACTGTTTAAGTGTGAATTTGTAAGGTTCAACGCCAGAAAAGTTTACTTTGGGAAGTAGAGTAGTTCCTCTATTACCATCCTTGCTTTCCCACTTAACAGTTCGAGCGAAACTAATATCTGTGGGATTAAACATCAATTCAATATCTGGCGCTTCGCCGTTATAAGCTACAAGTTTGGCTTTTTCAAGTTGCGGTTGGCGCTTTTGAATAACAATAATTGCTGGACTTGCCATTTAAGTATCTCTCCAAAAATTAATTATTGAATAGAAATTTACCCAGGTAATCTACCTGAGTAACCGCCATGACGCTCTCGCTCAATTTCTATCCGTTGTCGTAATCTGCTATAAATTTCACGAGCTAGAGCTTCAAGATCAGCCGGATCATCTTTTTCATCTCCTTCAGAAGATGAGGATGTGTTCTCTATGGTCTCAGTTATCGGTTCTATTTCTCTAGATATGTCGGGTGGCGTGACTTCTCCTCCATCAGCAAAACCTCTAGGTGAAGGAAGGTGTTTAGCAAAAACTTGTGGTGATTCTGAAACATGAGAAAATTCATAATTTTGGCTGTTAGATTCTCCATCACTAAAATTAAAGCTAGTGAAATCATCATTATTTCCATTTAGTAAATCTTCCACACTTGACCATTGAGAAGGTGTATTAGTGGTAGAATTTGCTTTTCGGAAAATCAGGGGAGGCGATGAGTATTGAGGTGAAGGTTCACCTACATCAATTGTTTCGTTTTGAAGAAGATTAAGCTGTGGAGAATTGAGGACGGAAAGCCTGTGTTTTCCAATATTCAACCCCAATGAAGAAGGAATTAAAGAATTAGATACCTGAGATGAATCAGTCTCAGCGCTTTTTAGCTGTAATGAAGTGTCAGGAAAAGAATCGACTTTAGTCGGAGTCTCTGGAGAAGTTGTTTCTTCTGGTTCTGTGGGATTGGGTGTCTGTAAACTTGGGAGGATAATATCTTGGGGTGTTCCACCAGTGTTGATGTGATGTAGTAGAGGTAAATTTTTCTGTGCATCCCTGGTATTAATCACAAACTCTCCAGGCGTAAGCATTGCAGGTATAGTATCCGAGGGTGCTATTTGCTGACGATTGTCAACGTGGGAGTCTGTCACATGACCGCCAGTAGCATAACCTTTAGGTGCTGGCAAATTTTCAATGGTCGTATTTTGCTCAACTTTAGGTGCTGTGCTTACCTCATCTTGTGAGGAGATTGAATTCTCTGAGGTATCAACAAAGGTTAATATTTCAGGATTTGTTACCGCAGTGGGAAATTCTGATTCTACTGTTTGTTCATTGTCAATAATTTTCCTGAAAATACTTGCAGTTTTATTCATCTCAGGCGATATGGCGCTAACTACTGGTGCTTCAGCAATCTCAGGTGATGTGACGGTAATTCGCGCGTAGATGTCTAGCGGCTTGTCGTTAGACGCAGTTTCACTAATCTCAGGTGATGTGGTGGTAATTGTTGGAGTTTTAACAATCTCAGGCGATGTGGCGGTAATTAATGGTGTGTAGACTCCTAGCGGCTTGTCGTTAGACATAGCAGTTTCACCAATTTCAGGTGATATGGCGTTAAGTGGTGTTTCAGTAATCTCAGGTGATGTGGCGCTAACTACTGGTGCTTCAGGAATATCAGGCGATGTGGCGTTAACTACTGGTGCTTCAGGAATCTCAGGTGATATGGTGCTAACTACTGGTGTTTCAGTAATCTCAGGTGATGTGGTGCTAACTACTGGTGTTTCAGCAATCTCAGGTGATGCGGCGTTAACTACTGGTGCTTCAGGAATCTCAGGTGATGTTGTGGCGTTAACTACTGGTGCTTCAGGAATCTCAGGCGATGTGGCGTTAACTACTGGTGCTTCAGTAATCTCAGGTGATGCGGCGCTAACTACTGGTGCTTCAGTAATCTCAGGTGATGCGGTGGTAATTGTTGGCGTTTCACCAATTTCAGGTGGTGCTAAGATCGGCTGACTCTCTGTAGAATCGCTGCTAGTATTCTCCACATTACCATCAAGTTCCAGTGAAATAATATTTGCTGAGACATCTGAAACATTAACCGCCATAGTAGATTGTGACTCTGAAGTAACTAACTGTTCATTATTATCAGAGTTTCTAAACAAACTAGGTGTATCTTCAATATCGACAGAGGTAGGTGTTAACTGAACAGGCGTAATGGCTGAAGACTCACTCGTAACACTAGAGTTAATTTCTTGTTGTACTGTAATAGTTTTTTTTGCAATTGAGGACTCAGAATTAGGTATAGAAACATGCGCTTTGGGCGCATATCTATAAGTCTCTACATGATTTTCATCATTCCCAAAAGAATAAAGTGTGTCATCAACATCAGGTGAAGTAAATGCTGTATCGTCAGCATTTACTAGAGAATTATCAGCCACCTCATTATCTGTGAAGAAATCATTTGGAATGCTTTCTACTATTAAGTCTGCTTCAATGCCTGTAATTGTCTCAAAATTATTATTTATATGTGATGATTCTTCTGACGAGAATGGAGAGTTTAAGCTTGGTGAAACCTCTTTTTCTTGGATTAAATTTGTTTCTGAAGCGGTGCTGGTATTATCAACTATGGAAGGAGATTGATATGTTTTAATATTCTGTTTTGATGGCGTTTTGCTGTCTGGGATATCTGAGCTATTAACTGATTCTGATGCTTTTGAGATTACTTGTTGTTCATTATTGAGAAAGTTACTAGACGAGCTAAATAGTTCCTCCACATTATTAGACGCAGAAAATTTTATAGGCGAACCTTCAACTAATTCACTTTGGCTTTTGTCTAATTCAATCTTTTCTTTTGATGGTAAAATACTTTCTATACCCAACAAGCCTGCACTGGGTAAACTAGATGGTAACTCAGAATTTAATTGCAGTTTGTCGTTAGCAATATTCCTGGGTAAAGTTGAATTATCTTCAATAATTGGCGGATTAGATGCCGTTATGCTAGGTTTTATACTATTAGCAGAAAAAGCATCTATCGTAGTATTATCTGAAGCAATATCCCGTTGCAATGTAGGTATTTCCGAATTAGGCTCAACAGATAGCGGCTCATCTAATGCTAACAAGCTATCTTCATTAAGATTAAGAACAATATTGCTTTCGTCAACAAATTTATCAACATTATTAGCCGCTAATGATTTGACTGCTTTTTTAGTCTTAGATTTTGGCTTTGTTTTTTTTTCTGCCGACTGTTGAGATTTATTTATTTTTTTTGATTTAGATTTACCTTGAATATTTGTTTTTGATGATGACTCATTACTCGTATTGTTATCAATGCGAGTTGGCATTATCTCTGGAATACTATTTTTTGCCGATTTGTTACTATTAATATTATTATTTTCTGGTGAAGCTATTGAATCAAAAGAATCAACCTCAAGTAATGGAAACTCACTATTTATATCTTGATTATCCCAACTATCCCAACCTATTAATGGTTGGATCGACGGCTCATGTTCACGAGACAATAAAAATTTAGAGGATGTAACTAATGGTGATTTAGTTTGTATAGGACTAATAATATTACTTCGCAAATGCAGAGAAGGAGAGTTTTTTCTCATTAGCATTTTATGAGAATTAGATAAAGATGATCTTATCCCAAGGGGATGAAGATTGTTCCCTAGTGAAAATTGAATAATTTGCATAGTTATAGAGGAAGAATGGTTAATTAGCTAGAAACGAAATATCCTGTTTTTTGATTTCGTTGTACAGAAATACCTCCTCCTGTGGCTCTTGCAACTTGTAAACCTTCATAGGCTAAAGTTAATTCTTCAATTGCAACTGCCTTTCCATCTGCTTGGAGTGCAGGTGTTTTCCAGGTTATAGGAATAGCACCAATCAAAGTCCAACTCATCATCGTTTCACCAGCTTGATTGAAAATCAGAATATTGACATTGCGTCGAGATGTTTTCTTTTTTTCATCAAAAACTGCATTCATCCAGTTCCAAAAACCTGGATGATCGGTAACTCCACGTTTAAGAGTTATGTCTGCAAATTCTGTATGACCTAAATAAATTCTTTGCTGGTCGTTAACACCACCTTCCTGAAAAACATTTTTCTTAATTTGAATACTTAATCCTGTACATTCAGCGAAAGATGCAGCGATGGAACTGTCTATCTCTACGTAGAACCGATTAGTAGTGACATAATTTAATTCGTGGGTAATATTGCCGTTATTAGCGCCTGTAGCCATCACAACCACCTTTGGGAATTATAATTACCTAGCCTTTCACGCTGCGATCGCATATCTTCAAGCAAGAGTTTATACACGTGCTCTGTGAGTTGGTTCAAAAGCCGTGAGTCGTTGAGGTATTTACCCGCAGCAATAGCGACCTTGCTGGCATCAGAAGTCACTGAAACCCCAGCGTAGCCAGCAGTACCGCCAACATCTCCATCGAATGTAAAAAAAGTTTGTTTCTGATTTGAGTCCATAAATAAAAAACTCTCCTAGAATCCAGGCTAAAGGTACTGCATCAGAATCAAAAGTAGCCAAAAGTCGAACTTAGTATTTGCCTGGATTTAGATTTGTGAGTAATTGTGCTGGAAATGCGATCGCAGTACTCTAGATGTTAGTAACAACAAAATATTTATCTACCTACGGTTTGGGTAACAGGATAAGAAAATGAGAGAACACGTCAGCCGGAATAAAAAAACTACTACAGGCTTCTCAATCCCATCCCTGAAACACCCGACACCCGGATTTGGTTTGGAGTCGTCAGCAATTTCACGCCAAGCGGTTCCTGAAATACAACCACTCCACAAACCACTTACTCACAATATAAATCGCATACCACTGCGTACCCAAACAAAACTCTCAATTAGCCAGCCTGGAGACATTTACGAACAGGAGGCTGATAACGTCGCACAGCAGGTAATGCAAAGAATGGCGCAACCTGTAAATCGCCAGTCTATCCAACGAGAAGCATTGCCAGAGGAAGAAGAAGAATTGCAGATGAAACCTCTGGACATTAGCACACTGCAACGTCAAGAAGTGCCAGAGGATGAGGAAGAATTACAATTGAAGCCGATGGTACAGCGCCAGGCTGAAGCGGGGATGGCTGCTACGCCAATTAAATTAAGTAGTCCTGGCATAGATAAGACGGCTCACATCCAAAGAGTATTTATTAACAAAACAACTACAGAAGAGAAATTATCGGTAGAGCAGATAGAAGCAGTAATCACACGATTAAAGAAAACACGTGATATAGGATTATTAGCCAAAGCACCGCCAAACGATCTGAAAACTTTTCTAAAGAAACTCGCTGAAGGTCCTAATATTACCTATGAATCAGAAGACGAATTGATAAAAATTCTGAATGCAAAGACGATACACAAGAAGCAAATATTTAATCCCAAGTCCACTGGCCAATGGCGAAAAATGAACCGCATTGCTGGACAGATGGAGGCTAAACTGGAAACGCTTAAAAATATACCAGAGGGAGTTGAGGAAATCGTAACTATAGCCCGAGATTTGACAATCAAATTCAAAAAATTGGTCACCGAACATGCCTTTAATACGGGTATAGAAGTGTTGCAATTGGGTCTTGTTCTCTTGGAGCGAGTAACAGAGTTTCTCAACAAGAAAGGTTCTCGATTCATGTGGCAGTTATATGGTCTACTGAGTCATCTTGGTCCCTTATCCTACGCTTATGAAAATTTTGCACAGAATTCCAATCAAAAGGTGATTGCATCAGAAGTACAGCCTATACAAGAAGAGATTATGGTGAAACTGCGTCAGATCCGGCAATTGATGGCAGCAAACCCAGATGGTGCTACGGTAGTGGCTCACCGAGGGAGCGGCCCCACAAACCGAACGATGGGAGGGCTAATATCTGAAACGGATAACCGACGGATAAACCGTCCAGCAGAAAACTCGCCTGATGCTTTTCAATCGGCCTTTAATGAAGCTACGAAAGAAAGAGAAGTTCCAGCATTGGATGGAGTAGAGTGTGACGTCTACCTTTCAAAGGACGGCATACCAATGTTGAGCCATGAGGACAAAGTGCAAGAACAGCTGAAGAATGCCCAAAAGACAAAACAAAAACAATTACTCGCAAGCTCGGGCAAAAAACTAGACAAAGCAGAAGTGCAAGATCTTTCTGCCCAAACACTTCAAAAAATAGAACGCTCGGAAAGTCCCGGAAGTAGATTCATGACCTTGGCTGAACTTCTGGATATGGTGCTACCAGTAGCTGCGGATTATTATAATATAACGGGTAAGTCCTTTAGGCTAGAAGTGGAAATGAAAGGAGCCAAGGTATCTGACTCACATCAAGCCTTAGATGGATTAAGACCTTTGCAAAACGCGGTAGCCAAAATAATCAGCCAGTTTCATAAGAAAAATCCAGAGACTCCGGTGGAAATAGTACTATTCAACGGAACTCCATTGGATGTAGAAGGCTATGCAGGATTACGAAGTAAAAAAACAGCTTTAGGTGGTTTGTACACTGGTCTTGGAGTAAAAAAAGCAGACCTTGAAACTGGAGGTTTTCAAGAGAAATTCATTGATGAACTGCGGTATCAGTTTACCGTCGAATTTAATAGAAATAATGTGGACAAAAGTGACCTATTTTTTGCAAATAAGTATTTAGATAATTTCATCAATACCTTGGTATTTGGACAGGAGTTTGCGCCAACAGAAATGAAGCTAGAAAAGTTTGAGCCTAGTGAAGATATTAAGGCTTACTTTGGCGAAACCAAGGATGTAAAGTCTACATTGGAGGATAGAAAAAAAGGCAATCAAGACTTCGATCTAAAAATCCAAAATGCATTAGAAAGGTATGCAGAAAACCCAGACAATCTGGCAAAAGTAAAGAAAATACACATACTCACAGACTATCCGAAGAAAGCTCAATGGATAAAGCAAGGTCTTCAGAAAGCAACGAAGATAGCCTTAGAGGAAACATAGTGCGATCGCCCGATATTGTTGCAACAGTCTGCTACTTATCTTAAATATACAAGGGTGCGTTACTTCGTTCACGCATTAACCCAACAACAGAAACAGCAAGGGTTTGCAGTCAGATAGAGATCGATCGCCCACAACTCTCTTTATTCACCTGGATTAAAAATCTGATTAACCATTAATGGCAGTTCTGGAAAGGTGGGGGAGAGAATGCGATCGCTCAACCCACCTAACTTTAGAATAGGTTTCCCAAAAATTTAAACTTTGGGTGAATTGCTTGATGAGTGCGATCGCTGTACTCTAGATGTTAGTAACAGCAAAATATTCATCCACCTACTGCTTGGGCATCAGGAGAAAAAATGAGAGAACGCATAGGCCAGCCCAAAAAAGCTACTACTGCTTCCTTCTCAATACCTACACTCAAACAACCGACACGTGGTTTTGGTTTAGACTCCTCTGTTGCTTCATCTCAAGCAGCGAATGAGGTGCGACCTTTAGGGCACGACATTAGTCGAATATCACTGCGCACACAAACCAAACTCACAGTTAACCAGCCCGGAGATGTTTACGAGCAGGAAGCTGATAGAGTAGCAGGGCAGGTAATGCAGACGATAAGCGAACCTGTAAATAAACAATCTGTGCAAAGGGAAGAATTGCCAGAGGAAGAAGAATTACAAATGAAATCCCTGACGGATTCTAATATTTCGCTGCAAAGGGAAGAATTGCCAGAAGAAGAAGAATTACAAATGAAATCCCTGGCTGCTTCGCCCAAAGCAGTTACTGAGGCGCAACCCTCAAACAATCCTCTCACCCACGACATTAGTCGAATGTTACTGCGTTTACAAACAAGACTAACAGTTAACCAACCTGGAGATGTTTACGAGCAGGAAGCTGATAGAGTAGCACAGCAGGTAATGCAGAGGATGAGCCAACCGGGGAATCGTCAGTCTATTCAACGAGAAGCATTACCAGAAGAGGAAGAAGAATTACAAATGAAATCCGTAGGGGATTCCATTACTCCTGTGGTGCAACGTAAAGGTGGTGGAGTAGCAGCCACTTCAGACCTAGAAACTTCAATCCAACAGGCACGTGGAGGTGGACAGCCACTCTCAGACGACATCCGGCAACCAATGGAACAGGCTTTTGGAACTGACTTCAGCGGTGTGAAAATCCACACAGATAACCGCTCTGATCAGCTCAACCAATCCGTCCAAGCTCGTGCTTTCACCACAGGACAGGATATCTTCTTCCGTCAAGGAGAATATTCTCCAGGAAGTAACGGAGGAAAGGAATTACTTGCCCATGAGTTGACCCATGTTATCCAACAAAATGGTAGTGCAGTTCAACGTAAATCTATTCCTGACCAAGGGGTAAAAAAATAAGATCCAGGCTAAAGCCCTCCTGATTTCTCCTTTATCGAACAGCCAATTCATGCCAAAATTGAAGGGTAGTTGATTAATCAACTACCCCAGGAAATTTAACAGCTTTCCGCAAACCTAGTGCATTAGCTCATTTTTTAATTACACAACATATACCGTAAAATTAACTAGGTTATCCTGACCAAATCGCAGCGAATCGCCATTAAGTAGACGATATTGCATACCAGGAGTTAGAGGATTGTTGTTTAAATAAATACCATTTGTACTCATATCAACAATCATGTATGCATTTTGCGACCAGTCCCAATCGACTCGCGCATGACGACGAGAGACTATTCCCTCACTAGGGATGCCGGTCAAGTCAATTTCTGGCGGCGCTATTCCTGGACTCTGACTGCGACGACCAATATAACCTCCTTCCCCAACGAGGTTAAATTCTCTGCCGGTGGTATGAATCAGCTTTAAAAGTGGCGCTCTTTGAGGTGGGGGAGTGTAAACAGGTGGTGTTGGTGGATAGGAAACCCGTGGTTGATAAACTGTTGAATAATCAACAGGAGCTTGTTGGGGAGCTTGGTAGTTAGGTTGGTCTGTTGCTGGCCGCTGATACTGAACAGGTGGTTGTTGACTGGGTGGTGGTTGACTAGGTTGTTGTTGAATAGACGGTGGTTGACTAGGCGGTTGTGGTGTATTGGAAACTACATTACCCACAGGAGTGGAACACCAGGGACAAACCTTAGCATTGTTAGGCAGGGCGCGGTTAAAATATTCGCAACTGGGATTAGGGCACCGATTTGCAGGCATAGGAATTTATATCATCAGGCATAGGTTGTAAAGCTACAAGACCTACTTTACTAAGTAAACACTGACCCTGACGAGTGGTTAGCATCTGGGCAAATGTAGAACCACCAGGCAGGCGGCTGCTGTCTTTAGGGTACACTACGAAAATAGGGTATCCCAAGGGGTAGCTTTGGAAAGTGGTGACATCAACATAATAATCATCATGTTGACACAAATCATCTGAGGGATTAATTGAGCGGCGATCGCGCCTTTGAAACAGAGGTTGAATCGCTGACTTTTTGCCATCTGCGATCGCTAACGGATAGCCAGTACACTGTTTCCAAGTTTTACTGATAATGCCAAAACTAATAATACCAGTGGTTCGCCCCTCCAAAGTCTCACTGCGGATCTGATTTTGGGTTTTTGTTGTATCAAGTTTAGTAACTTTCGCTGTAAATAAAGCTTCGTCCTGAGGGGCATTTTTGAGAACTATTTCTTGAAATTTACTGATTGCTTCCGGTTCAGTCGGGGCAAAAGGTTTGACCGGCAGATTTGGAAGTTTGGAACTAATTTGTTGCCAATTAGTAATTTTACCTGTGTAAATTTGACGCAATTGCTCAATATTTATTTGCCCCCCCAGAGCATTAGCAAGATTTGAGTCTCTTTTATTAAATGCTACAAAAACAATTAATCCATCATAAGCAATTGTTTTTTTTGTCAGTTTATCTGTAATCTGATTTACCAAACTAGTAATTGCAAAATCTTTTTTGTTGGTTTGGACTTCTTCAATACTTTTAATCGGATTATTTAAATTTGCTGATAAAACAGATTCATAGTTAAATGTTGCTGTTGCATCTGGCTTTGGTCTGGTCAATAAATCTCCTAAACGACTGTTGTCAACTGGTTGTGTCAAAACATAGCTCCATGTACTGTCTTTTTCTCCTGTATAAGTAAATTGTCCTGAAGGAACGTTGGGGACTTCGGAGAAATTCCGCACAAGTCTAGACCATTGTATATACTGATTAGGACTATCTGTTTTCTTGCCCAAAAGCCAATACAATATTCCTCCGCCAAGTAGTAATAAAGCCAGAATCCCTAGCAGAATTAAAGGCATTGGCAAACGCTTTTCTACTACTTGAGAACCAGAGGAAGATCGCACTGAACTATTAACATGATCTTCTTTAGGAAGTTGTAGTAGTGCTTGACGAGCCGCTTCAGCATTCTCGAAAGGAGTTTCCAATCCAATTAGGCGATAAAGAAACCGCTTTAAATGGCTATCGGTATCTGGCCATTGTTGATTATCTCTAGGATCGAGAGGTTGGTTGGATAAAAAATTAGTTGTCCGTCCTGCCCATAAATAAAAGGCTAGCAATCCTAATGATTCTAAATCTTGTTCAGGTCTGGCAGGCGCGGGTTGAGCAATAATAGGTGGAATAAATAAGTTTTCCCAGATAGCTAAATCACAAAAATATATAGAAAATTTTTGATTGTTTTCTACCTTAATTAAGGTACTATCTAAATTTATGTTGCCGTGAGTTATACCCAGTTGTGTTTGGTTTGAGGGAAAACGCAGTTTTTGAGTGTGGAGAAACTGGAGTGTTTGTAAACCTTGATTTAGTATCTCACGCACATCAGTAGATGTCATTGCCCCCTTCTCTATGAGATATTTGCCTAAAGTTTGGGATGACTCTATTCCTTTAGTAATTAAATAACAGCGTTCTCCTTTTTCATCAGCGATCGCTTCTTTCGTTTCGACAAGACGGAAGTTTTGAATTCTACTATCGGCTAAACTGATCCCACCTACCCGTTTGAAAGTCTCTTTTCGCTTCAGAGTCTCGCTTTCATTAAAACAGCGATTGGGTAGCAGGTATTCTTTGATGATGACAGGCTGTTTGTCTTTGAGTTGGATACCTGAGTATAAGCGGCCTAAACCCCGCACACCGACAAAACTAGCTATTTGATAAGTCCCTTGACTTCCTTTAATCTCAGCCTCCTGCGGTAAAGTTGCTGGAAAACCACATTCCAAGCAAAACTTAGCGCCCTTGATTTGCTGTGCCGTTTGGAAAGGGCGATCGCAACTTAAGGGAGAATTGTACGAGCAGGGGTATTCTTGATAAAAAGATTCAAATGAAGCCATATACAAAGAGTTTCGTGAATTGCGCCGATTACTTCTGTCGCACTCAAGCGTGAACTAATCCTAACTTGAGGGCAGCCACAATAGCTTGAGTCCGGCTAGTAACCTTCAATTTTTCAAAAATACTGGTGAGATGCGCCTTAACAGTAGCAACTGTTACATATAAATGTTTAGCGATTTCTTCATTAGAAGCACCTTGAGTTAACCAGTATAAAACTTCTTGCTCTCTTTCTGTTAAATGCACCTCATGACATGCTTTCACACAAGAGTCTGAATAAGCCTGAAAAAACCGGAAAAATCGACTAGCAACTTCTGAAGGTAGATAAATTTCTGACCTAGTTACAGTGTCAATAGCCTCACACAATTGTGTTGCTACACGATTTTTAAACACATAACCTGCGGCTCCCGCCTGCATTGCTCTAAAAATCCAGTCATCTTCTTGATGAGCCGACAATACTAAAACCTTTCCAGTGTAAGAAGTTTCTTTAAGACGTGCCAGAACTGTAATTCCATCACATCCTTTCAATTGCATATCCAGCAAAATTAAATCTGGACACTTCTGGGCTGTAAACTTTAAAACCTGCTCCACAGAATCCGCATCACCGATAACTTCTACAGGTAATGCAGAATTAATACTATAAAAACTTAAGAGAGTACGTAACCCTTGACGAAACCGTTCTTCGTCATCTACAAGCAAAACCGAAAGTTTCTTATTATCATTAGCCATCTTTTTTATTACATTAGCGAGTTCATGTTCGCTTTTAGCATCTAGTAGAGAGCGTCATTACAAATTACGGTAGCGGTAGCGAGTCCGCGTACTCTGTAAGAGTTGCAAGCTATGCTTTTAGCGTCTCGTAGAGAGCGTAATTATGAATTACGAATTACGAATTACGAATTAATTAACACTCCTCGGTCGAGGCAAAATCATCGAGAATTGTGCTCCACTTTCTGATAAAACTTGCGCCCAGATACTTCCTTGATGATCCAAAATAATTTTTTTTGCAATAGTTAAACCCAGCCCTGTACCTCCCTTACGCCGGGAATAAAATGGGGTAAATACTTTTTGTAAATCTTCTTTAGATAATCCTGGCCCTTGATCTGAGATTTTAATTAAAACTTCATCTTGAAAAATCTGCCAGCTACAGGTAATAGTTCCTGAATTAGGACTGAAATGAACAGCATTACTAAGGATATTGTCAAATACTTGTTTCATTTGTAATCTGTCTATTTTCAGGATCGTCGATGTGTCAGGAATAGATATTTTAACTTGTTTCTGATTAATTAGAGGTTGTAAATTTGTGATACTTTCAATTACTAAACTTCTTAAGTCTTGAAGTGTCACCCTTAATTTTGCACCTTGTCCACAATCAATAAGCTCATTTAAATTAGTATCTAAATCTTGTATGTTTTCGCCGATTATTGTTGCTTGCTCTTGCCAAGGACTATCCTCTAAACCTAAGCATAAATTATGTGCATACAATCCTATAAGTCCTAGAGAGTTACGTAATTGATGACCTACTCGATGCAGGATATCTTCCAATAGTTGAATTTCAGTTTTTTGTCTTCCATAGTCTAAATAAATATCTACATACTTACTCAGGATCATGGCAGAGCGTTTTACATACAATTGCAAACTTTCTGAGAGAGGTTCATTAGTAATAATTTGGATGTATTCAGGTTTTTGATTTCTATAGGCTATGGGGCAAATGTAAGAAATGGATGAAAAATCCTTAAGTTTAAATGCATGTAAAGTCAAAGCAGGTGGAAAATCTGTCAGCCATGCTTCTGAGCGCAAATAAGCTAAAGTTTTTGGAGAAAAAGGAGCTTGGCCTTGACCATAACGTATAACTTCCTGATGATTTTTCAGCAAGCAATCATGGTAGACAATCCGAGCGAAAAAAATTGGATACTGACTAGTTAACTGCTCAGACTCTAGCTGACAAAAGCTTTGGATGTCTGAGGAATTCAAATAATTCGAGCCATTCTCTAGTTTTTGTATAGAAAAGCCTAGTGTCATAGCTTCACTCGCTTTTTGCAACCAAATGTTTTTACTCTTCTGCTGACCAGTATAAAATTATGCAGTCTCAGTAATGTTTATTTTTTTGTTAAGTTATCTTGTTAGATAATTCATACAAAGAATTATTAAGCTTATATTCACAGATCCTTCTCCTTTTTCTAAGTATATACAAGTACGCATTAATTTTATATGTAACACTTAATTCAGTAATAATCTGGCAAGGACAACAATGCTTGGTTCGTAGTTAGCCCTAGCCTACGGAAATCCATTACACCTCACAGAAAAATGTAGTGCTTCCAATGAAAAACTACTCCAAACTAATCTACAAACTGAAGTTGCTGCTTTTCGGATTCTTGAAAATATAATATTTTCCAGCCTTCTTACTCATGATTTTAGGGGAGCAGGGGAGACTTGGGGACAAGGTGAAAAGGTGACTTGAGCGAGAGCTTGCAACAAGTCTTTCTCCCTGTCCCCAAGTCTTCTTCACCATGCCAAATGCCCCAATCCAAAAATATCGACAAAAGTCTAATTAACTTTAGAAGGCTGATACATATACTGTAGATGCATCTGGATTAGCTACCAGCAGAACACCTTCATGCTTATCTTTGTTCTTCAAACTTTAGCCGAAATTCTAGCTGGAGGAACCTCACTTACCAGTACAGAGCAAATTGACTTTAGCCATCCTGGTAATCGAAGGGAAGAGGGAGCAGGGCCGACTCTCAATTTATACATTTTTGATATACGTGAGAGTAAGCAGGTACAACATTCTGGCAGGCAAGTTGAACGCAAGCTAACACGCGCTCTACAACCTGCTACTGTAAATTGGGCACCGGCTTGGTTTGATGTTTCGCTGCTATTAACAGCCTGGGATAGAACAGCTTTAGGTGAGCATCACTTTATCAGTGAGGCGTTGACCGTACTGTTGCGCCATCGCACCTTGGAAGAGGAGTTTTTGGTTCCTGAATTACGAGGCTATGGTAATTTGAACCTGACAGTTGCCCTAGAGCCACCAATTGAGATTGGCTCTTTGTGGAGCGCTCTCAATGTACCATTGCGTTCAGCCTTATATTTGACAGTTACAATACCCTTCGAGCCACAACCTACTTCAGTACCTTTGGTTTGGGAGCGAATTTTCAATTTGCGAAATCAATTGTCTCGTGATACTGACAGTCTAGTAGTAACTAGACGAGTTGCGATCGCAGGTATTGTCAAAAGTGCGGTGACAAATCTGCCGTTGGTAGCGACAGAAGTGGCTGTGAGGGGAACTGAAAAGTCCATATTAACCACTAAAGAAGGGCTGTTCTTTTTTGAAGACCTTCATTTAGGTAATTATGTTTTGACTCTGAATCATCCTGGCTATCTACCCCAAAACGTCAACGCATTGGTAGATAACCAAAGTCATACTTTCAAAGAAATATTTCTAACTCCCGAATAATTAGATTTTTACTGACTTGGAGAGACTTTCATGGCTAGACTTGATTACTTTGCTCCCGGTGTCTATATTGAAGAAATTGACCGAGGTAGCCGACCAATTGAAGGTGTTAGCACGGCAGTTGCCGGATTTGTAGGCTTTACAGAAGATGTACGTGGTGGGGCTGAGTTATACAAGCCCATGCTAGTAACCACTTGGACACAATATCTCAACTACTTTGCTCGTCCTAACTCTGATGGGTTCACCGACTTCAACGCTTATTTACCTTTTTCAGTCTACGGCTACTTTATGAATGGTGGCGGTCGCTGCTGGGTGACAAGCATCGGGACTCAGTTACCAGGCGCACCCAGGCCCGCAACTCCAGAACCGGCTACCCTCAGAATCAACTCTAGAGGTAATCGTCCTGCCCTCCGCTTTACTTTGCGTCCTGAGCAAGCATCAGGCGGATTAGTAAATATCGTTATTATTGATGGTTCACCCCGCGCCCTACCAGAAGGTACTGAAGGAGAAGCGCCTCCAAATACGGGTGAATATTTCACCATCCAAATTCGTCGGGGAGATGAGCTTCTAGAGCAATACGAGAACTTGAGCATGAACCGCGAACCTAATGCTCAAGTCGCTACTTATGCACTGACGGCATTGAGAAATTCGATGTATGTGACTGTAGAAGACATCACTCAAAGTGGACAGCCTTTAGCTCGTCGTCCCGTTAATGGTCAATATGAACTAGCACCGCCCATTGTTGCCACCCCACCCGATAGATTTTCGCAAAATTTAGAAGGGGTTCGAGACGATCGCACCGGGGTACGCGGTATCTTTGAAGTTGATGAAATCACAATGCTAGCCTGTCCTGATGTGATGCGGGCTTATCAAGAGCAGATACTGAATTTAGATCAAGTCCACGGCATCATCGAACTGATGATTAGTATGTGCGAGGGTTCTGCCAGTGGCGATATTCCCAATCCGCCCAACCGCATGGTTGTACTTGATGCGCCACCGGATGCCGTCAAACCCCAGCAAGTAGTTGAGTGGTTGAATAGATTTAACCGTCGTTCGATGTTTGCGGCCCTTTATTATCCTTGGATTAAAGTACCTAATCCACGCGATCGCGGTAATCCAATTTTAGTACCTCCTTGTGGTCATGTAATGGGTGTTTGGGCCCGCACTGACGAAACCAGAGGAGTTTACAAAGCACCTGCAAATGAAGTTCCCAGAGGTGTAATTGGTTTAGGTTATGACACAAACTTCCGTGAACAAGAACTATTAAACCCTCTTGGGATAAATTGTATTCGTACCTTCCCCAACCGAGGTATTCGCATTTGGGGCGCACGCACTTTAGTTGAGCCAGATAAAACAGAGTGGCGTTACATCAGTGTGCGTAGACTAATTAGCTATATCGAAAAATCCCTAGAACTGGGGACTCAGTGGGTAGTTTTTGAACCGAACGACCAAGATTTGTGGGCACGTGTGACTCGCACCGTCAGCAATTTCTTAGAACGCATCTGGCGTGAAGGTGCTTTGTTTGGAGCATCACCAGAACAAGCATTCTATGTTAAGTGTGACGAAGAATTGAACCCACCAGAAACCAGGATTTTAGGACGTTTATACATTGAAGTCGGTGTTTGTCCCGTCAGACCGGCTGAATTTGTTGTTTTCCGTATCAGCCAATGGAATGGCATTGAAGACAGCGAATAGGGCATTGAAATTAGGGGACAGGTAACAGGTGACAGGGAATAATCTGTACCCTGTAACCTGTAACCTGTAACCTATTCCCCTCTTCACTCCTAATTCCCCATTCTCAAATTAACTACACACAAAGGAGTCTAAAAGCATGGCAGGCGAATTTTTAACCTCTTGTAAGTTTTACTTCGAGGCTGACGGAATTACTGATAAATTCATCAAAGAAATTAGTGGACTAGGCGTTGAGAATACACCAGCCCAAGAAGTCCACGGTTCATCTAAGGGCGCTAAACTAATGCGCCAAGCTACACCAACCGTTGTTAAATTTACCAACATCACAGTAAAAGTCATCGCCACTGATGATATAGACCTTTATACTTGGTATCAAAAGTGTAACGAAGATATGGGAGACCCTCGTCAGTGGGCACAGAATCGTAAGACTGGTTCGGTAGTTGCTTATGACCAACAAGGCTCTGAAAAAGCACGCTGGAACATTGTGAATTGTTATCCTTGTAAATACACTGGGCCTACCTTAACTGCCTCTGGTGGTGATATGGCGAATGAAACCATTGAATTGGTTCATGAAGGAATTAAACGGATCAAATAATTAGTATTTGCAGTAATTAACAGTGGTACAATCCGCAAGCCGAATTCCAGAAGTTCTTACAGCTCATCGGTTCTATTTAGAACTGAAACTAGAAGGTCAAAACGATGCCAATTGCTTCTTTTTGGAGTGTCAAGGCTTCAAAAGAACACAAGAGGTAATTGAAATTTCTGAAGTTACTTCTCAAACCTGGGGTACAAAAGGGCAGTCAAAAGGTCAGGTGGTGAGAACTAAACTTCCTAGCAATCCCAAGAGTGGTAATCTCACCCTGCGTAGAGGTACCACCAACTCTATGGATTTTTGGAAGTGGTTTGAAAAAGTTGAAAAGGGTAATTGGTCTGAGCAACGTAGACTTGTTGCTTTATCTATTTATAATCAGGCAAATCAAGAAGTAGCTAGATTTGAATTAGCTGGTGCTTGGCCTGCAAGTTATAAGATTGCCGATGTCAACGCCCGCAGCCATGACATCGAAATTGAGGAGGTGGAAGTTGCTTTTGAGGAATTTAAGCGCGTGAAGTAATTAGGAGGACTATGTTTCCAACAGAGTTTGAATTTACATTGCCTAAGGGATATCTAGACTCTGAAGGCAACCTCCACCGCAAAGGTGTAATGCGGTTATCAACGGCGATAGACGAGATTGCACCCTTGCGTGACCCACGCGTTAAAGCTAATCCCGTTTATGCCACAATTATTATCTTGGCGCGAGTGATTACCCACTTGGGTGCTTTATCAGAAGTGACTCCTGCAATAGTGGAAAACTTTTTTGCCCAAGATTTAAATTACCTCCAAGATTTTTACCGTCGAATCAATGGATTGGAGAGCGAAACTTCCATACCAGAAGATATAATAAATTCCCCTGAACCGCTTCTTCATAATTGAATTGGGCATAGGGTATCGGGGGATGAGGCAAATGAGGGAGATGGGGAAAAAGAACTATTGATTATTGCCCAATGCCCAAATTTAACTAATTTCGGGGGTTTAAGTAAAAAGCAACTAACAAGACGTTCGGCGAGCACTACTTCGACCCTTCTCTACGATAGGCTGCGCTATCGACAAGCTCAGGGCAACGTAGGCTCAGTACATGTCAGTCCAGTCGCGGCAAGTTCTGTGGCGGGGTCTAAATCCCCGTTACAAAACTTAATTAAGTTAGTGTAGCGGTAGCGAGTCCGCGAGTGTTATTACGAATTACGAATTACGAATTACGAATTATTTTAATTACCTATGCCCCGTAAGAAAGATACTCTCTGCACAGAATTTGCCTTCACTCTTCCTAGAGGACTGAGTGATAGTGAACACCGAATACATCGTCATGGGGTGATGCGTTTAGCCACCGCCAAAGATGAAATTTTGGTGCAGCAAGAACGCAGAGTTCAGGAAAATCAGGCTTACGGTGTATTAGTAATGCTTGCACGGGTTATTACTCGGTTAGGCAGTTTCAACTCTGTTAGTCCTGATTTACTCGAAGGGCTGCTCTTACATGACATTGCTTATCTCCGAGAATTTTACAATCGAATCAATCAACAAGGCAATGTACACATTCCGACACAATGCCCCCACTGCAATACTCAATTTTCAGTGGAGCTAGAACTAGCGGGGGAGTCGTAAGCTACCCCTCTGATACTTTGTATGAGGAGGTAGCTTTTATTGCTTATCATTTTCACTGGTCACAAGATGATATTTTAAATTTAGAACACACTACCCGTCAGCGCTGGGTAGCAGAAATCAATAAAATTAACCAAAAATTAATATGAAAGTAAAAGTTAGCTACTCACCAAATCTAAGTGAAATCAATGAAGTTGACCTTACCTTAGAAAATACAACCAGAGGAGAATGGCTAATAGGTCGTTCTCCTGATTCTGATTTAGTCTTAGATAGCCCTGATATTAGTCGGGTACATGCTAAGTTTTTTGTTAAAAGTGGAAATTACTACTTCTGCGACCTTGGCAGTAGAAATGGCTCAATATTTAACGGGAAACAAGCTGAAAAAGATCGACCATATTCTTTAAGCGATGGAGATATTATTAGGATTGCAGATTACGTTTTGATCTTAGAAGCAGTTGCTCCCGCTTATGAGCAACCAGAGACAGTCTTTAGAATTATAGACCCTTCATTGTTTTCTCGGCCGCGATCGCCTGAAAATGTCAGCCCTTCCAACGTTGCTAATCCAGCCCCAGAAGTAGTTAACGAAGTTCCAGCGCCAATTGTTCAAGAAGTAGAAACACCTGAACTTAATGTTGTTTCCTTAGAAACCAGCGAAATCTCAGAAGCTTCTATTCAACCTGATGATGTCATCGCGGTTGTTGAGGTAATCACCCCTGAAAACATCATTCAGTCACCAGAAGCAATTAGCGAAGTTTCAGATGATGTTCATGATGAAACTGGGGATTTGCATACATTAGTTGCAGCAGAAGTCAGCGCAGATGCCGAGGAAGTAGAAGTTCCAGAAGTTAGCGAAGACTCAGAAGCTTCTTTTACTGTAGCTGATGATGCGATCGCTGCACCTGAAAACATAATTGAAACTCCTGAAGAGGAAAGTGTTCCAGAAGCTACCTACGACGAAAATGCAGACTTTGAAGCAGCACTGGCGGCAGAAGCTACCTTTGTACAACGGCGTGATATAAGTGCCATTCCACAAGCT
Source organism: Nostoc sp. UIC 10607 (assembly GCF_047228265.1). Taxonomy (NCBI): domain Bacteria; kingdom Bacillati; phylum Cyanobacteriota; class Cyanophyceae; order Nostocales; family Nostocaceae; genus Nostoc; species Nostoc sp. UIC 10607. Next base: position 35,362 of record NZ_JBIQNW010000055.1, read on the forward strand.
ACCTCTGATGAAGATGCAGAATTCGAGGCAGCACTAGAAGCAGAAGTCACCTTTGTGCAGCCGCGTGATATTTTTAACGAAATTCCTTCACAGAGTTTTGTTCCCGAAGCTAACTCCGATGAAGATGCAGAGTTCGAGGCAGCACTCGCAGCAGAAGTCACCTTCGTACAGCCGCGTGATATTTTCGGCGAAGTATCTGAGGAGGAGAGTACCGTTCCCGAAGCTACTCATAATGAAAATGAAGTAGTAAATTTAGATACACCAGTCGCGGAAGAAGTAAGCGCAAACTTCGGCGAATTTATCAGCAAAGTTCCTGAAGACGCTGACATTCAACCGCAAGAAGCATTGAGCCAAGTCCCAGAGGAGGAGAGTGAAGTTACACAGAAAGACAGTAATGAGGTAGTAGATTTGGATACGTCAGTTACAGCAGAAGACAGTGCAGAGGTTGACGAAGTAGAACCTAGTTTTGCTGTTGATGAAACAGGAAACGAAGTTTCTGAAGCATTGATGGAGCCTGATAATACCGTTGCGGAAGTTTTCAACAATCAATACATTGATTTGAGTACTGTTGATGATGTCGCTCCAGTAAGTGAAGCCTCTGACTCAGATGATATTCAATCTTTGGAAACAACAGAGAGTGGAGCTACTGAGAGCATCAGTCAAACTGTTGAAGAGGCTTCGGAAGTAGAAGCAACTCAATCTGATGAAACTTCAGAAGAAACAAATATAAGTGAGCCTTCTCAAATGATCATTGAAAGAAACATAGTACTCATCGCTCACGAAAGCAAGAAATCAGAACTTGCTGAATTTGTTTCTCAACATCAGGAATTTTTCTCGCAGAGCTTTACAATTACGTGGCCATCAATTAGCGAAGTATTACATCAACAGGCGGGCATAACTATTAGTCAACAAACCCCCGCACCAACTTCTGGAGGATATCAAACAATTGCTTCATTGGTTGGAGCAGGAGAAATTTTAGCAGTTATTTTCCTAAGAGATTTGCTGCAAGCACAACCTGGTCAAGCAAATGAAGAAGCACTGTTAAGGTTATGTACTATTAATCAAGTTTTACTGGCAACTAATTTGCCAACAGCAGAAGCGATTGTGCATTACCTGAAACCGATAGTAGACTAGTACTAAATTATTTATGAATCACAAAATACCCAACTCCTTAAAGGAGTTGGGTATTTTGGTATTTAATTGCTATTTTTTGTGAAAAGTTGCAAATTGCATAGAATAATTTCAATGCTGAAAATGAGGATAAAAAATATGTATATTTTAAAATAAAACTTATCTAGAGAAATGCTTGCAAAATTAAAAAGTTTATTTAGACAGCCAGTTATTTTTTCAAGTGCGATCGCTACAATTTTACTAGTGGGCATTCAAAAACTTGGGGTTTTCGAGCCTCTAGAAATGAAAGTCTACGACCAAATGATGCAATTACGTGGCGACCCAGGCCCAGACTCTCGTCTATTAATTGTTGCTTTAACTGAAAAAGATATCCAAAAATGGAATTGGCCCCTATCTGGTGAACTTCTAGAACAGCTGTTGGGCAAACTTGAAGAATATGAACCGCGAGCCATTGGTCTAGATATATTTCGTGACTTACCAGTGCAACCTGGTCATGAAAAGCTACTGCAACGCATACAACAGAGCGATATCATCATTCCTATCTGCAAACATTCTGGTTCTAACAATCCAGGAATAGCTCCCCCACAGGGGGTTGAAGCAGAGCGAGTAGGATTTAATGATGTCGTAGAAGATACTGATGCGACAATTCGTCGCAACCTATTATTGGTAAGTGCAGAGGAGTCCGATTCTTGCCAAAGTACTTATTCTTTTAGCTTACAATTAGCACTCAAATACTTAGAAGTTGGAGGCATCCAACTAAAATTTACCCCAAAAAAGGAATTACAACTACGAGATACCGTATTTAAACCCCTGCAAAGTAACGCTGGTGGTTATCAAAAAGCGGATACCAATGGCTACCAAATCCTGCTTAACTACCGTTCTGGTCATCAGGTCGCCCAGCAGGTAACTATTACAGAAGTACTTGCAAATCAAGTTAAACCAGATTTGGTCAAAGACCGCATCGTTTTGATTGGTTCAACAGCCAATAGTTTAAATGATATTTTTAATACGCCATTTGCTACTGGTAAATCAGATAATTCCGGCAAAATAGCAGGAATTGAAATTCATGCCCACAGCGTTAGTCAAATTCTCAGTGCTGTTCTTAACAAACAGCCTCTATTTTGGTTTTTGCCTGAGTGGGGTAAAGTCCTTTGGATATGGGGATGGACTGTAGTTGGTGGGTTGCTGGTATCGCGGATTCAACATCCACTAGGCTTAGGATTGGCAGGAGCAACAGCCCTTGCAGTGTTATTTGGAGGCAATTATGTCATTTTTACCCAAGCTGGATGGTTTCCAGTAGTACCTTCAGCGCTGGGGTTAGTATTTACCGCCGGGAGTGTCCTTGCCTATAGTGCTTATCAAACTAAGCAAGAGCAACAAGAAATTACCCAACGGGTTCAAGAACACCAACAATTAATTGTGGAATTGCAAGGCCTTTTACGGCAACGCGGCAACGCCTCAAATGAAGCACCAACTGTAATTACTGATTCCATCGGGCAAGAAATTGCACTAGGCACAGTACTAAACAACCGCTACAAAATTACTCAACCCTTGGGTTCTGGAGGATTTAGCAATACTTATTTGGCTGACGATATCCAGCGTCCTGGTAATCCGCAGTGTGTGGTTAAACAGTTACGACCTCCCCGCCAAGATGCAGAATATTTAAATGTTGTCAGGCGCTTATTCGACGCTGAAGCAGAAATTTTAGAAACTTTAGGTAAGCACCCACAAATTCCCCAATTGCTAGCTTTTTTTGAAGAAAATAGGCAATTTTCTTTAGTGCAAGAATTTGTTCGAGGGCACGCTATGGACAAAGAGCTAACCTCTGGGAAGCGACTAAAACAAACTGAGGTTGTGGAAATACTCAAAGAAGTTTTACACGTGCTTGTTTTTGTTCACAGCTATGGCGTTATCCATCGAGATATCAAACCTAGTAACTTGATTAGGCGAGAATCAGATCAGCACATTGTTTTAATTGACTTTGGCGCTGTTAAGCAAATTCAGCCTCAGCAGCAAGAAGCTCAGACCATTTCAATTGGTACTCCTAATTATGCACCTTCTGAGCAAATGAGCGGTTTGCCAAAACTCAACAGCGATATTTATGCGTTGGGAATCATGGGAATACAAGGTTTAACTGGAGTAGATCCCCGAGAATTTCGCAGAGACACAAATACTGGTGAAATAATTATCCAAATTGAAGCTGATGCCAATCAACAGATTTGGCAACATTGGCGCGAATTAACTGAGGCAACAGACGAGTTAGTTATTATCTTAAATAGAATGGTACATTTCGACTTCACTCAACGATATCAATCGGCAGCAGAGGTACTCAAAACTCTCGAAAGTCTCTAGTATTATGTCTGAGCCACTACCCAAAAATTTACAGTTGGGCTTCATTTGGATCTTCAAGATTGTTAATCCATTTAGAGCTATCTATTACCTTACTAATAAAGGTATCTTGAGAAACTAAAGTTGCCCTATGAAGTTCTTCATCAGTAGCAACGCCTGCATTATTTGTGAAGGCGAGGGTTCCTGTTGCATCAGAAAGAAACTCTACAGAAAAACCTAGATGGGAGGCTTGTCTAGCAGTTGTATCACAACACATTTGAGTCATGTATCCAGAGATTACCACAGTATCAATATTCCTCTCTTTAAGCCAAGCCTCTAACTCAGTTTCTGTAAAACTTCCTGGCAAACTTTTTTCAATCAGTAGATCATATGGACGTTTGGTAATTTCGGGATGAAGCTCCCATTCTGGGCTTCCCTTTTTAAAAATGGCAGAGTTTTCTGGTGGCTGTGTATGTCTTACGATAATTACAGGTATACCTCGCTCATTAGCAACATTCATCACTTGAAGAATTTTATCTAGGCTTCCTGATGGATAACTTATTGGCAGTTTTCCAGTGAAATATTCATTCTGAACATCGATTACTAATAAGGCTCGTTTCATCTTGATTATTCTCCTTACTATCTTATAAAAATCGATTGTGATAATTGAGAGTGCAAATTACCCATTAGGTTGAGTAAAAAATCTGAAAATAGGTCAAGCTGATTCTATATCCCTGATGTTTGTGGTGAGTATAAAAGATTTACTAAACAAATATTTTTATCTAAGCATGCTTTCAAAATTCAAGTCGAATTCCCATATAACTAGTAATAACAAATAATTTTTTGTATTTCAGATTACTAATTAATTTAATATTTATCCAGTCTTTGGTTAGAAGTGTAGTAAATTATTCGTTCTTATTATTGGATTGTAAGACAAATTTTAACTTGTGATTCTATATAGGAGTTTCCAAACGCGATGCAGACAAAGAAATTTTCGTTTAGCCACGCTAGTTCAACCTACATTAACTAATTCTTTACAGAGTGCGATATGCAGAAACCAAACGACCAAAAAGGTTATTTCCTTAAGTACCTTTCCCGTGCTCCTGTTCTTGCTGTTATTTCGATATCAGTTGCCTTCTCTACATGGGCGATTTTTAATTATTTTTTACCCGATCTTCTTTTCCATCCTATGCCATGACATGAGCGGTGATGATGTAAAAGCGTTGTTATCAATGTTGATACTAAAAAGCGCCCTCCCAATTTGGGAGAGCGCTTTTTGATTTAGCTAAACTTCAGAATTAACCGTTGATAGCAGGAGCAGTCAGAGCGACAGGAGCAAC
>NZ_JBIQNW010000056.1:0-39656 GCF_047228265.1 Nostoc sp. UIC 10607
CAGTCCCCAAGCTGGATTTATCGCCTTTTCCTGCACCCTCTTGACAAAAGTGCAATCATTCTAACCTCTCACCGATGGTCCCTTGCCTTATCAACTATTCCCACACTGGCTTCTCCAACGCGTGGCTTTGGTTTACAAACAAATAATCCTCCAATCCAAAGACTAACTGAGGCATCAACTGACCTTCAAGAAGCGCAGTCTTCTGTTGATGAGCAATTCTTGCAAGCAGAAGCCGTCAAACAACAGCCTCTTGGTCATGATATTAGTCGCATATCCTTGCATCGTCCCCAGGCAAAACTCACAGTTGGTGCGCCAGACGACCATTATGAGCAGGAAGCCGATAAAGTTGCCAATCAGATTATGCGGATGGCTAAACCAGAGCCAATAGGTTTACAGGATACACAGATTCAAAACCAAGTGCAAACTAAGCCTCTAGCAGCTGCGATAACTCCCTTAGTGCAACGGGAGGCGATACCAGAAGAAGAAGAGAAATTACAAACTAAACTTTTTAATGCACCTATCCAAAGAGAGATTTTACCAGAGGAATTACAAACCAAGCGATCGCTACAACTCGCTACCAATGACAGCTTCCAGACTGGGGAAAATTTTGAGAGTCGGCTAAACAGCAGTGAAGGAGCAGGAAGCCCTTTACCAGATGCAGTGCGCTCCTTTATGGAACCCCGCTTTGGCACCGATTTTAGTCAAGTGCGGGTACATACAGGTACTCAAGCGGTGCAGATGAATCAAGATTTGAATGCCCAGGCATTTACGCACCAGCAAAACATTTTCTTTGGTGCAGGCAAATCACCCGGTAATGATGCATTGACTGCCCATGAACTGACTCATGTGGTGCAGCAGACAGGTACAGCCCAGAGAAAATTAATTCAACGGGCAATTAACCCCACATACAACGTTACTCATGGTTCATTTCAAGTGAATGCTACAACGGGTGGGTCAAACCTACCTATCACGATCCGATTTCACCCTTCTGTTACCGCTCCCTACTCCAACCAGATTGGACTAATTCAAATTGTGCGACTGACAAATGCTGCGGGTACTAATAATGTGGAACCTCAGTCTTTGCCTGCTGCTCGTGGTGCTAGCCTCCGTACCACTGCTGATGCGGCCACGGGAGTTGAGGGCGGATATTTCACTGACGTACTGCACAATGATGCACCTGCCCACGGTGGTGCCGGAACCAATGCCCCAGCAGGAAATGCTTTACCTGCTCAGTACCCCTTTGGCAACGACCCAGCCCAACCTAATCCCGCAACTCCTGGACTTTCCCGACCTTCTTCCAGTGGTGCAGGTGGAGCCACTATTGGTTACAAACGCTCCGATGACCCGACTGATATTAAAGATGCAGAGCTAACCGATGCACCAGGATACTCGTCAATCAACCCAGCCAACCCTGATATCAACTTCGATTTTGAGACAGTGGCGAAGGGCGAAGACACGATGACAACTTACGGTGCTCTCAAATGGGGACTTCAGATCCGGTCTGGCGTGGTTCAGAATGAACATGCATCAGTACAGGATGGGCAATCCGCCACTTTTGATGCGGCTTTGGATAAGCATCGAGATTTTTACGTACACGAACCAGTTATTTTTTACTTTGATTTCGACAGCGACCAACTGAGTTCCAGCGAAACAGGCAAGATTGATACATTCTTAGATTACCTGCGGCGCTTCCCTGATGTAAAAGTAACTCCCGAAGGCTTCGCCGACAAGCGGGGCGGTGCTTCTCGGCACAACTTAGAGCTATCTTTACGCAGAGCACAGGCAGTAGGAGCAGCCCTGCGTGCTAAGGGTGTAGCTGAAGCTCAAATTAGCGCTGTTACTATCGGCTCTGGATCAACCCAGGACTTTACACCTGATGCCACTACTAACCAAGATACAGAAGCGAATCGTCGGGGCAATCGCCGGGTCGTTTTGAGCTTTGAACATGTGCCAGCAGCAGCACCAGCAGCACCAGCAGCGGGAGGAGCGACACCGTGATCTGGAGAACGGCAGGAATATTCGTGACAGTTTTGATACTCGTCATTGGAGGAAATTTGTATATGAATAATCAAGACGCTACCGCCACACCTATGGAGCAGATCAAAGCACGCCTCTACTCCACAGATCAAGACACTAGCGGTTTAGCTCTGGGTGAATTGATCCGTTTAGGCAAACAAGCTACCCCCATTTTGTTGGAAGCCTTGACTCATTCCAACCCCCGTACCCGTCGTCTTGCAGCTGAAGGACTGAGCGAAATTGCTGATCCTGCCAGTGCCGATGCTTTGTTCCAAGCCACCCATGATACTAATCCAGAAGTGCGTGCCCGTGCTGCCACTGCTTTACACCAATTAGGAGATAAACGCTCATTGCCTGCTTTGGTTGCCACCCTTGATGATTACCCTGACATCCTGCACAATCCTTACACAGCCTCGATGTATCCTCTAATGCGAGGGGGAAAAGAAGTTTTGCCTTTGGTAATTCCTCTTTTGCAAGCACCCAATGACCTCACTCGTGAACGAGCTTTTTTGATTGTTAAGGCTGTGGTAAGTAAACTACCCCAAGGGCAGGACTGGAATCAGTTGTGGCAGAATTTGGGAAGTTATGATCCCGCCGGGCCAGAGTCAGAACGAGATAAAGCAGCTCAACAATGGCAGGAATGGTTAACACAGCTTTGAGCCGCACAGGTTAAAATTTTTTCAACTTGCTTCGGAGCTTTGATTTCAGTAAATAACTGAATCGCCTGATTAAAATTCATTTGACTTTCATCAGGCTTTACCATCTTCTGATAAGTTAAACCTAATTGAAAATAAGCTTCAGCTAAATCACACTTAGCACCTATTTTATCTAAAAGTTCGATGGCTTCTCTATGATGAACGAGGGCTAATTCAACATCTGCTTGTTGCCGATTAATTTCTGCTAAACCATTGAGTGTTTTTGCTTTTACCTGCATATAGTGACTTTCTTCAGCAAAGGTCAAAGCTTGGTGAAATATTTGATTGGCCTGGGAAAAATCTCCTAAATTGACGTAGGTTTGACCCAAAATTTGCATGAAGTAGACAAATCGCCCAGTTTGTTCTACGAGTTTTGCGTTTGTAATATTCTGATAAGCTACATCTGCTAATGCAAAGGAGGCATCACGCAAACCTAAATAAGAATACACCAAAGCCAAACAAACTGATGCTTTCTCTGCCCAGCGATGATGCTCAGTATTTTGGGCTAGGTAAATTACTTGTTGAAATAAATTCGTGGCTGCCTCTAGTTCCCACAAATCTATTTTATAAAGACCAATACTTAATAAAGAATCTACTTTTAGCATCCTCAGATAGTAAACCGGATGTTTATTTCCTGGTTGAGGTACAAGTGATTTGAGTGCTTGTGTTGCCAGATTAATAGTCTTTTCTTGACAGGCGATCGCTTGACTAATTTTACCTATTATCCAATATAAATCACCTAATATATTATAAAGTTCGCTGAGGTTCTGGTCGTTTTCTAGATTATTAACAACTTGATTAATTGCCGTAAGTATCGGTTGAATTAAACCCATACGATACAAAGTACTACCAAGAGGCAAAAACTGCTGCCATTGATTATTTCTGCTTTTTAAAACTACCTTACCTGCTAACTCAAACTCATTAATTTCTATATAGTGATAATATGCTTCCAGAGCTTGCAAAGCATCTTTAAAGGTTTCAATTTGTTTAACACTAGTTGTCCAAAATTCTGCGGCTTTGTGGTTGGTAATTTCCCATTCATTGCTGGGGCGTAAACGCGCGATCGCTTCTTTCCGAATCACAGGATGCAGCCAGTATTCACCTTTATCACACTCTACCAAAGACCGATTTCTCAAGGAGGCGATGATTTGGCGATGTTGGTCAGGTGGGACATCCCAAAGTAAACAAAATAAACCTTGTGATGAGATGCTGGGTATATCTTGGTAACGATAACATCCCAAACGGCAAAGTAAGCGATAGGCTTGGAGGTCAAGGGCTTGCAGACGATTGATTTGACTAACCGCCAAATTTTTTAAATCGGTTGCTGCTAAAGGATCAGCATGATTTTCTTGCCAATAAAGAACCATGTCACCGTCGAAATCCTCCTGAATTGAACCGCAGAGAATTCCCATTGCTTTAGCATTACCGCCGTATGTGCGATGCATGATTTGCAAGGTTGGCGAGTTAATAGCTAACCCACGGTTGCTAAAAAATTGTTGCCATGCGCTTTGATCCAAGCCAGGAAGCCGATAGTGATTTACATTTAGCCCAGGTTCACAAAGGCGATCGCGACTGGTAATCAAGGTGACAGATTGCACCCTTGCATCAGCCAACACCCGCAATAGTTCTACATAGTTGCGGTGAGAAGCAATCAACCCACCTTGTTGATCCAATGCAGGTTCGAGATTGTCAATTAACACCCCAATCCGCCGATTGTGGAGTTGGCGCTTGAGTCGTCCCAATGTTACCCCAAATTCTACCCCAGGTTCTTGATCAAAATCTTGTTTCAGCCATTCCTCTACTACGCGTTCGGCGGGGGTGATGTTTTGCGTTTCCTTCGCCATTAACAGTTCCAAAACCAAGTCAAACCCCTGAGTTTGGAGATATTGCTGCGCTAGAGTGGTTTTCCCTAAACCTCCCTCTCCTTGGATAACAATCACTTTCGATCCCTGATTTACCAAAGTATTCAGGTGAGCGATCGCTGCTGTTCGTCCAATAAAATTGGTATCCTCTAATTTTGGGGTGGGATTTTGGGGCGATCGCGAGTAATCAATCAGACTGGATGATATAGCAGTAGTTTTTCTCAGAACTCGCTCTAAAGTAGCGCGACAATTACTTTTGGTAATTTTTTCCCGCAAAACTTTAGAAAGCAGCTTCCATAACTGAGAACCAGCATCCTTGGCGTGTCCTTCCGTACAACCGTAAGAATGAGCTATATCTAAGTATTTTCTACCTAACCAAACTTGCACAAGAATCACTTTTTGCAAATCGCTCAACCGTTCCCCAGTCTGCGGGGGAATTATGGCATCTAACCATGCTAATGCTGCTTCAGCGTCCATTGTGTAACGACGAGGGGAGTTCAGATTTTAGGGACAACTATAAATCACTCTACAGTTATGTTGCGGGAGTTTTCGGATAAGATTCTGTAAATCCGACTTTTTTCCCGACTTTTACAAAATTTATTCAAAATTCAGCAGCAAGTTCTTGAAACGATTGCTGTTATTCCAACGGTAGGTATTAAAGTCTCGTTGATCAAGCGTCAAAATTCGGCCATGTCCCAGATGTTCTGCTAGGACAACCAGAGAAGCATCTGCCATATCCATTGGCAAATCTGCATATTTTTCCATAAGTTCAACCATACGTGCAACATGGTGACTTCGTAAGTCGAACACCTCAAATGCTTCCTGTGCAACCTCTCTCAAAAAACTACATTGAGCATTATTACCATCTCCTCTGGCAAGAAGAAGGTAACAAGTTTCGGTAATTACAGGGTAAGTAGTGACTAGTGGTTCATTGAGAGCATTTAAAACTTGTAGTGCTAATTGATGGTATTGATCGTTTTGGTTCCCAAGTGCCACAAAAAAGCCGGTATCAGCGACGATCATACTTTTCTTGCATTAGCGATCGCACAATGGTTTCCGAATTAGCAGCTAAGTCAGTTTCTCCTTTAAAACAGCCGATAAATTTACTCTGCTTGAGTTTAGCTAACGGATCTGTTTTTTGTTGTTGAAGTTGTTGATAGCGCAGTTCAATCGAAGATTTAATTGCCTCTACTGTATCTTGGTCAGCCTCCTGTTGGATGTAGGCAAGCTTTTGAGCATATTCTTCATCTAGCTGAATATCAAAATTCTTCATCGCCACTAACTTAGAACGTTTACCTAAAGTATATCGTCCGCGTCGAATCGTCTAGAATAAAACTCATTAGGTAACATCAGCACCATCATTACTTATGGTGAAATCAGACCCACGTTACGTAGCTGCTCATGTCACGCTCGCTACTTTTACCCCTCATTGTCATTACCGTTATATTTAATAAACCAATTTGTAGTACTAACAATTCCTGCTGTTAGACACTGGGTTTTGATCCTTTGTAGTTTCTCGTTTACTCTAGCTTGAAGAGAGTCTAAAATTCGTTCAGCCTTTTCTGTCATTGCAGCTACATATTGCCTCGTTTTTGAAGTATCCTCTGTATTCGCCCAAAAATCTTTTTGCTCCTCAAACCATATTTCTGCTCTACTGACTTCATCAAATGTATAACCTAGTTCTCGCATGGCTTCGTCATTAAGCTGATCAGCTATACATACACGCATACGCCATAAACAATCTTCTAAGGTGCCATAGTAGCAATCTTGCTTTTCACCGTCAGGTGCATTATTATCCTGTCTTACGAACATCCACTTACTCTCATCTGGATATTTGCTATTAACCATAAGCCTTTTCGTTATGGAATGGGTTATTTACGGGCTGATTACCGAGATTTTGCCACACAACGAATCGCACCTAAATTCTTCTTCAATTAACTCAATCTTGTAATAGTCAAAATTAAAGTTCCATGATTGTTAAAATACATTATTGGAACATCATTAGCATAACAAAACAACTCCCCACTTGAAGAAGCTTTATATTTCTCCAATTTCTTCCCAATTAAGAACTCTTGTTCACCAGACTGGCCAATATTCCCAATTAGGGAAAACCAGTTTTCGTTTGGTTTTCTTCGGAACATCTCAGCCCAACGTAGCCACGGTTTTGTATACCCATCTGCATCACTTCTAATCTTGGCATCATACCAAAACTGTTCTCCTTGTACTTCAAACTTATAACTTGCTCCTATTTCTAGATAAATACCAGTGGCGTTCCAGTATTTGTGAGCGTCTATTATTGTTTCTGATGGAGAGCCAATTTGTAGCTTTGTCATTTTTGGATTAATTTTACATAATTGTAACGATAGAATCGGAACTTCACTTGTTACTTACGAATAATCGCTTGCCGAAGAAAAAACATTAAGGAAATAAGTTTATAAATTTGTATTACTTCAATGCATTGAATAATCTTTTTTTAACCTCTTATTAATTTGAAAAACTTACTCTTCCTAGATAATTGAGGCTAGCTATTTGCAACAAATTAAGCCTCATCCAAAATATCAGGGAGTATACATTGAATCTATCGAGACGTCAGTTTTTTACCCTGGCAGGGGCATCTGCTACAGGTGCTGTCCTTCTATCTCCTTTGCAAGCATTCTATGCTAAACCTGCGATCGCTGCTGGCCCCTACGGCAATTTAGTGACCGACCCCAACGGAGTATTAGATTTGCCAGCTGGATTCACTTACCGCAGACTGTCCGAAACAGGCCAAACGATGAATGATGGTTACTTAGTACCGGGTGGTCACGATGGTATGGGTGCTTTTGCCGGGTCTAATGGCAATACGATTCTAATTCGCAATCATGAACTCGGTACTTCTGGGAATGGTGTGGGCGCTCCCAGTGGCAGCAAGTACAACTCAAATGCAAGGGGCGGTTGTACTAAATTGGTTGTTAATTCTTCCCGTAACCTGGTAGAACATCGGGGTGTCCTAGCGGGAACTATTCGCAACTGTGCCGGTGGCCCTACGCCTTCAGGGTCATGGTTAACCTGCGAGGAAACTTTTGAAACCAATAACGGCAAGAAGCATGGTTATGTGTTTGAAGTTCCGAGTAGTGCAAATACTTTTGTCACCCCCGTCCCACTAACCGCTATGGGGCGTTTTAATCACGAGGCTGCTGCTGTAGACCCCAACACAGGGTATATCTACATGACAGAAGACCGGAGTGACGGGCTTTTCTACCGCTTCATTCCCAACCAAACCAACAACCTGAGTGCTGGTGGCTCGCTATACGCTTTAAGGATTATAGGGTCGTCTGGAATCAACACAGCTACGGGTTTCCCAAAAAATACGCCTAGGGCGGTGAACTGGGTACAGATTAGCAATCCTGATCCCACATCTGATACTGTCAGAACAGCAGGGAATAACAGCGGTGCCGCCAGGTTTTCAGGTGGGGAAGGCATCTTTTATGGCGGTGGTTATGTCTACTTCACCTGCAAGAGTGGTAGTAGTTCTGGAAATGGGCAGATTTGGCGTTATTCGCCCGCTAATAATACCGTTGAACTCTATATTGAACCCAACAATTCTAGTGTCCTAGACAATCCAGACAATCTTGTGGTTTTCCCCAACCGGGACATCTTCCTCTGTGAAGATGGGGATGGAACGGATTACATTCTGGGCATTACTCCTAGTGGCAGTCTTTATAAATTTGCTAAGAATGCCCTCAACACATCAGAGTTCGCCGGTGTCTGCTTCTCTCCCGATGGTCAGACGATGTTTGTCAACACACAGAGTCCAGGAATAACCTTTGCTATCTGGGGACCCTGGTAACGCTACGTCCTGTTTCAGCCTAGTCAGGGTAGGAGCGATCGCCCTGGCTAGGCTCTTATAGTGACTTCAAATCGGGAAAAAGAGTTTATCGACTGATTTGGGAGTAGAACACCTTATCAGTGCCGAGAAGGGATTTCAAAGAATTGTTGTTGAAGTGAAAAGCTTTGTCAGACAGTCTGACGTAAAAGATTTAGAAAAAGTACTGGGACAGTATGTCTGGCTTTGCTGATTAAGAGTCAGTTAATCCTGGTTTGAAAATACCTTGATTACAGATTTAGGCATTTATAATTGCAGGTTACTACAACGACACTAAAGACTTTTTCCCCGACTTTTGCAACTGCATCACATAAAATTGCCGACTTCAGCCGACTGACAAACAATAGTGCGATCGCTTAGGCTATTGGGCATAGAGATAAAAATTTAAGTATAAAAATATGCTTAATACCATTAGCCCACTCACAGAAGATTTAGCAGGTCAAAGCTATCCCAGTCCTCATTACTTGCAAACACAGCGCCGCATTCGCTCACTCATAGACAAATATATTGCAGTCGAAAAACTACATGATAGTCTGGAAGATTTACTGATACAGTTTGCCAATCCCCAACCGCGTCCCTGGAAACCCATTGATTGGCAAACGATTAACCGCAATCAAATTATCGGCTTAGACGCAGAGGTATTTTTATCTATATTGATAGGTGCAATGGACACAGAAGCCCCCATTCGCGGCTATACCCAAACCAGTCGCCAGTATTTAGAAAAATTGCATCCTCAGATGGCTCGGTTTGTTGGTGGAACAGTTGGTGAAGATGGCGAACTGCTGGAACTTGGTTTGTGGGAAAAGGAAGAACGCCAGCATACTCCTGCATTAATCAAAATCTACACCCAATTAACAGGCGAGAAAATTACCCCAAAACTTCGGACTGTTAGAAGCTATCTTCCCACAGATGACGCTCACGAAGACTTATATCGCCACGGCTTACACCGCATTGCTACAGAATACGGTGCTACCTGTCTTTATATTTGGTTGATGGCTCACACCACTGGCGCACTCCAGGATGTTTTAGAAGAACTAGCACAGGATGAAATCAATCACATGACCAAATTCTGGGGGTTTGGAGTCTGGACTTTCCCTGATACTGGGTTGATGCGAATTGGACGCACGCTGATCAAAACGCGATACCTTCGGTGAGCTTCGCTAACGCCAAACTATCAGCGTAATAACCTTATGCGTACCCTCCGCCGCATGATGGCTACCCTTAACTGGAATGCTTGGTCATTAACCAACAAAACAACTCTCCTCTTCACCTTCACCTACACAATGCATCGTTTGTGGAGTTGGAACAATAGCCTCATACCAGAGTATTTGCAAGATTTATTTGAAATTAGAAATTAATAAAAACAAATGACAAATAACAAATCAAAATTACCCACCGATTTAAACCCCCAAAAAATACCCCAACATATCGCCGTCATCATGGATGGTAACGGACGATGGGCAACCAGTCGAGGATTACCGCGCATTGCTGGACATCGCCAAGGAGCAAGAACGCTCAAAGAACTATTGCGTTGCTGCAAGGATTGGGGAGTTAAAGCTTTGACAGCCTATGCTTTCTCAACAGAAAATTGGCAGCGTCCCGTTGAAGAAGTGGATTTTCTGATGCATTTGTTTGAGCGATTACTACACCGCGAGTTGGCTCAGATGCATCGTGAAGGAGTACGAATCTCGTTTATTGGAGATTTATCCGCTTTACCCAAGTCTCTACAGACGGAAATGGAACGTTCAATGACAGAGACGTTGAACAATCAAGCAATCCACTTTACTGTTGCAGTCAACTACGGTAGCCGCAACGAAATTACCAGAGTTTGTCGTCAAGTCGCTCAACTCGTGCAACAGGGCGAACTCAGTCCCCAAGAAGTGAATGAAAGTCTTGTAGAACAACATCTCTACACAGCAGATACTCCAGAACCCGATTTGCTGATTCGTACCAGTGGTGAGATGCGATTGAGTAATTTTCTCTTGTGGCAAATGGCTTATACAGAGATGTATTTCACCGATATCTTTTGGCCAGATTTTAATAGAGAAGCATTTTATCAGGCTTTGTTGAGCTATCAAAGTCGCGATCGCCGTTTTGGTCAAGTTAAAGCTTCAGTATCAGCTTAATTTACCAAACACCAGACATCCCCTCAAAACTAAACCGGATTTTTGCCATGAGGGATAAAGTAAAAGCACCCACATTACCACGATGGTATATGAGCGCTCATAAATTAAAACATTATTGAGGATAATCTATCTGCTATGACAGACCGAAGTAACTATAAGAATAGCAGCCACTGGGTAAATAAACTGCAAGGGTAGTTACAAATGTTTTGTTAAAAATATTACTTACCGTCAATGTGATGCTTGATTTAGGCAAAATCCAATCGATTGCGAAATCCTATTCTCCTCAAGAACTTTTTGCTGCCTTGGTTTGGCAGCGTCGGTTCAATGAGTTTGGATTAATGCTTTCTTGAGCTATATAATCAAGCTTGTCGGCTAAAGGATAAAGTTTGTCATCAAACAAGTCAGCTATTTCTTTACTACTCTCTCTTACAACTTCTTTAGCTGCACCTTCAAATTGTTTAACAAGGCTTCCAAATAGCCATCCCATCATTTCTTCACACCCTTTCACAGCATAATTAGCAAGCAGATATCCTCCCAAAAATAACACTCCTTTTTAGGAGTGTCGAGGATAAAATAATTACTAATAAATAAGTAGAAATTCGGTGGACGATTATCGAATAATATTGGTGTTTTACAAAAATATAGTTGCTTTGTCTAAAATCTGTTGTCCAAAACTAGTGCAATCAATCGCTACACTAAAAACAAAGTGAATAACCCTAAGCCCATCGTAGGCATCGCCCTACAGATAACCTAATTATTTCTTTTGCCTGATTTACCAGTTTGATTTGAAAGTTGGTGCTTTTGTATAACCCGCTCAATCTGGCAAGTCACCGCATTTATTCTATGTTGAACTTTATCAAAATCAATATTTACCCAAATATAGGATTTGTCAGGTCTTTCCTGCTTGTTATTCATAGATTGCTTTGTTTGTCAAGATATTTTGTTATATCTATACAATATAGCCTTCTTAATTTCTAAACTACTTTCTCTAGACGTATAAGTAGATATGCTTAACATTTACTTAAGATTTTACACGGTGATTTGTAGGGCTACAGCTAGCTGTGCGCCCCACTAAAAAAGACGCGATCTTTCGCGCCTCTGGCAGCTAAAATCCAAATTATTAATGGTATTAAATCTTTGTTTGTAGATATTGAACCAGCTGCGGTGCTTGCATCACTCCCTCTATCCGATCCACAGGCTGACCCTGCTTAAACAGTACTAAGGTTGGGAGAGAGGCAATTTTATACTGCGTGGCTAAGTCAGTGTATTTTTCAGTGTCAATTTTGACAATTCTTAGGCGATCCTTGAGTTGGGCATTGACTTGCTCTAAAATTGGCACCATCATTTGGCATGGGCCACACCAGTCAGCGTAAAAATCTACTAATACAGGTACATCAGAAGCAGACAGCATCTCTTCAAAGCTGTTAAATTGCTTTTTAGTTGCCATGTGACAGACACCGATTTTCAATTGTTTGTTTCAATAGTAATTCTTAGAAAATAAAATCGGTATAGGTTTATGGGTTTTTGTTGGGAAAGGATTAGATTAGTCAATGTAGATTGATTTACAAGCAAAAAATCTTAAATAATTATAATAAAATATGTATATTATTCTCGTTTGTGTATATGCATTAGATATGTATTTAAACTTATGCTGACCAATCAAATAACTAACTATACAGGGCATTCACGAAAGTAATGTCTACGACGGTTGTAGCTGCAACACTTCCTAGTCTATCCAGTCAGGCGATGACGACAGGCTACTCGGCATCCCAGCTATAAATTAAATCAACAATAAGTAGGTTGGCACAATAAAATCAAACTATATGAAGAAAAATGAACAAGGGTTTTAACCCTTATAACTATTGCCTCTTGCCTTATCCCCGCGACAATTATTTACGCCGATTTACTTGTATTGCTTCAAGTTATTCATCTAGATCACAGAGAAATAACTATAGATATTTGATCGAGACAATATTCAGATGTTCCCGAAATCACCCTAAGATAATTAGCGCGGTATTTCTAAGATTGAGGAACATTAAATGACACTATTACAAGATAAAGTCGCAATTGTCACAGGTGCATCACGAGGAATTGGCCGAGCGATCGCAGTTGAATTAGCCACACAGGGAGCGATCGCAGTTGTCAATTATGCCAGTTCGAGTACAGCGGCTGAGGCAGTTGTTACAGAAATTACAAATGCGGGAGGTCAGGCGATCGCTATCCAGGCTGACGTTTCTAAAAGCGATCAAGTAGACGCACTAGTTAACGCCGTCATGGAAAAGTTTAGCCGCGTGGATATTTTGGTCAATAACGCAGGTATTACGCGCGACACACTGCTTTTGCGTTTGAAGCCAGAAGATTGGCAAGCTGTTATAGACCTTAATTTAACTGGTGTTTTCTTATGTACACGTGCCGTAAGTAAAATCATGCTGAAGCAGCGATCGGGACGGATTATCAACATTACCTCCGTTGCTGGGCAAATGGGCAACCCAGGTCAGTCTAATTACAGCGCCGCCAAGGCAGGTGTAATCGGATTCACCAAAAGCGTTGCCAAAGAACTAGCTACACGCGGTATCACCGTTAACGCCGTCGCGCCTGGATTCATCACCACCGACATGACCAGCGATCTCAACAACCCCGAAGATATTCTGAAATACATCCCCCTCGGTCGCTTCGGTCAGCCCGAAGAAGTCGCTGGAATGGTGCGCTTCCTCGCCGCCGATCCCGCCGCCAACTACATAACTGGACAAGTCTTTAACGTCGATGGCGGTATGGTCATGGCATAGTACCAATTTAAAAAACAATGCGACAAATACACCATTTGTAGAGACGCGATGAATCGCGTCTTTACCCAAGGATGTGTTGCAATCATTAATTGAATCGGTATAAGTAGAGACACAATTCATCGCATCTACAGCATTTTCGTAGGGTGTGTTACCCCAAAAGCGTAACGCACCTGATTTTATTTAAGGTAGTTCACGCTCGTAAATCGAGTTTTCAACTTCTAAACTAACGCTGTGTGCAACTTTTACTCGAACCTAACCCCCCAGCCCCCTTCCCTACCAGGGAAGGAGAATTCAAAGCCTCTCTCCTGCAAGGCTACAGTGTACACACAAGTCACCAGTTTTATCCCAATACCCTTGGGATAAGCCAGAAACCCCTCATGTAGAGACGCGATTTATCGCGTCTAAAAAATTGACCGTTAGGGAGACGCGATAAATCGCCGTCTCTACAAAGAATGGACTCGTCAATTATTCCTTGACAGACTACTATTTCCTACTTGTGTGTACACCGTAGCCTGCAAGGAGAGAGGAATGGAAGTGAGGTCAAAAATTAAGTTGCACATTGCGTAAACTAACTTCAAAGATCGTAAATCCCTAATATCAATGAATTTTGGCAACTATACCCGCATTTACCTGTAGAATAATCTTAATACTCTAAAACTAATAGAATTGGGCAACTCTTCAGCTAAATGCCTACCAAGCTACCCAACCCAGTTTGATTTTTGGATATCGTCACCAACATCACAGGAACAGGTCTGGACTCTTCTTTGGCACGCTCGACGCATTCACATCCGCCGACTCTGGCACAGAAGAGCGCTCGCCGCAGCACCACACACCACCCGAAAACCGTTGTTGTTGTTGTCGTTATCGGGATTGTTCCTGTTGCGGTTAGCAGAACGACAGTTTTCAGGATTGTTGTTCCAGGAACCACCGCGCAGCACTCGGAGTTGCCTGCCCCTTCTCTACCCCCTCGCCCAAACGATAGAAGTAAATATCTTTTGGCGTAACTGCCAAGTATCTCCATGTTCTAAATGAGCAAACCAACTTTGAATTGATTGAGATACTTTTTCTTGACTAATTTTACCTAAAATATAATCATTCTGCATACCCCTAAGTCTGCGTCTTGCGCGTCTTAAATTTTCTGTGCGGACTCTGATGGACTCTGGAAAAATGCGAAAACCTACAAAGTTAGTACCATGTTTTGTTGCAAATAATTGACTTTTTACAGGATGAATTTTTATTCTTAACCTAGAAAGATATTCTTCAATAGCCAATCTTGCTTCAGCTAAAAATCCCCAATCATCAGAAAATAAAGCAAAATCGTCAACGTAGCGGAGATATTTTTTTACTTTAAGTTCTTCTTTGATAAAATGGTCAAATCCATTTAGATAAACATTAGCAAAAAATTGGCTGGTAAGATTACCAATCGGTAAACCCCGTCGTCGTTGCAATGGCGTTAATAATTCATCGCCTTCAAAATGATCAATTGCTGCTAACTGCTCGTTACTGTTGTCAATAATAGTATCAATTAACCAAAGTGTATCAGGGCATTTGATTTTTCGGCGTAATAGACCTTTCAAAATTTCATGGTCGATACTAGGAAAATATTTTTGAATGTCGCATTGAAGCACATAGCGGCTAGAACGAGAAAACTTGACAAAGCACCCTAAAGCACGATGAGTACCAAAACCCAATCGATTAGCGTAAGAATCAGCAATAAATGTAGTTTCAAGAATCGGTAATATTAAATTACACAAAGCATGATGTACTACTCTGTCTCGATAGGGAGCCGCAGAAATCATGCGGATTTTTGGTTCTTTGATATGAAAAGTTCTATAGTTACCAGGCTTATAAGTTTTACCTTCTAGTTCTTGTTGTATCTTGATTAATTCAGTTTCTAAATTATAATTAAACGGTAAAACTTGTTCTCTAAAGCGCTTGCCTTTCTGCGCTTTTCGTGCAGCAAGTAATATATTTTCAAACTCAATAATTTCAGGGTAAAGATTACCGTAACGTTTCATAAGATAGTAGTTCTCATAATCCCCGTTTTCTCTAATATTCCACCTCCGTGGACTAACGAAAAATCAGGTTTTTAACCCACGGAGGTGGGTTTTGTCTGTGTAGCCGCGAATTCTATTCGCCAGGTCTCTTGTTATTCAAAAATGATTATTATTTATAATAAATACTAGAACTTATTTTGCTGTTTAATCCAACCACCTAAATCTGTACCAATATCGTTGATTGATTTTCCGGCATATTCATATCTATATATTGGAATTAGCTGCAAATCTAGCAAAAGCCGCGTTTGATAACGTAAAATATCTAACTGAGTATTCAGCGATTTTAATTGAGTGATTTTTTGTTTAGCATAACGAGCAGTAATTAAACCCTCTAACAAATCGTATAACTTATTTATCATCCGATCCCCTAGAGTAAATTTATGAGCTTTGGGTAAGCGAGTCAGAATCGGAACATACCATTTAATCAAATCGTAGGTTTTTTGGATAATTGGTAAATCTTCCATTATTTTTGTGATATATTTATAAAAGGTAAGCTCCGCACTTACGCTAATTCTTGCTTTTGCAAATAAAAAGATCGTTCCGCTTCGCTACACTTGAGAAGGGTAAAGAAAATAGGATAGAGGGCAAAAGGGGAAGAGTATAAAGGGCTAAAGAATCCTCGCCGCAGCACCACACACCACCCGAAAACCGTTGTCGTCGAGGCCGACATCGGGATAGAGCCTGCTGCGGTTAGCAGAACGACAGCCTTCAGGATAGTTGTTCCAGGAACCACCGCGCAGCACACGGAGTTGATTATCATTATCAATTTTAACCATCCAAGCACTGCCATCAATAGGCGCACCTTCATAATTCTCATGCCATACATCGGCACACCATTCCCACAAATTGCCATGCATATCAAATAATCCAAAGGCATTAGGGGTAAAAGTTTTTACTGATGTAGTTTTTTCTCGATACTCTCCTTTAGGTTCATCTGCAAAGATGTTACTAGCATCATAATTAGCTAGTTTACCAGTAATTGTCTCACCAAGATGAAATGGTGTTGTAGTATCAGCACGACAGGCGTATTCCCACTCCGCTTCACTGGGCAAACGATATTGTCGTCCGGTTTTTTGAGAGAGCCTCTTGCAAAACTCTTCCGCATCATACCATGAAACAGAGTCTACAGGTAAATCATCACCTTTAAAATTTGATGGGTCTTCTTTCAAATTTCGTTCAATGTTTGGCAATTTGGCGACTACTCGCCATTGAGCTTGAGTTACAAGATATTTACCCATAAAAAATGGTTGCACAGTTACATCATGCTGGGGATGCTCATCATTATCACCTTCCCCATCCGGCGAACCCATCATAAATTTACCGCCAGGAATAGCCACCATTTCCAGGTTGATATTATCGCCTAAATCTTCAATAAAATATCTCGCTTGTTTAGTTACCTGTTTAATAATTTTACCGCGACGGTTAACAGTCACAACTTCAAATGAAAATATTTTGTCTAAAGTTATTGGACGCTCTAGCACAACTCCTTGGACATTCACAGTTTCTCTAAAACCTAATTTGTCCAATTCATCTTGAGCATCTACTCTTCCTTTTTCATCACCACGCGCCAAAGCACCATAACCTCTAGCAACAAGTAGCAAAGGTTCATATTTTTCTCTTAAAGGTTCTGCCAAAGTTTCAATCACTTCAGACAAACGCACCAACTCAGCTTTGTTGCTTTGCAAATAGGCTTGACGTAGTTTCTCTGCGAGTTCTTTGGCAGCTTCATCTCCCTTTTTGATATAAGCTAAAGCTGTCCATTGCTGTACTTGTAATAAATCAAATGATAAAGAATTTGGCTGGTGTTTTTTAAATTGTCGATTAATATATTCAATCAAAAATTGCGAAAGTTCTTGAAGCCGTTGTTCGCCAAACTTTTCTTGACAAAGCCTTAGTAATTCATTGCGAACTTCACGCTCCATTTCATACAATTCAGTATCGACTTCTCGGCACAAATCTGAGAGTAGTAAATTAGCAACAACATACCAAGGTGTTTCAGATTCTTTAAATTCAGACTCTTTAAAAAATTTCCACCATAAACAATAAAGTAAATCTGGCGTCAAAACCAGGGGAAAAGCTGCATGATAGGCAAAATTCAAATGCGCTTCCCTAAACATGATGCCAAAAGCTTCTATTTGTCCCTTGGCATTATATTCTTCGATTTCCCAAATATTGAAACTGCCAAATGGCTCTTTTTCAATAGCTTTCTTCTCTGCTTGTTTTAAAAAACTTTTAATACTTGGTTTACCATCAAATAACCATTGCAGCATTTGTTGGTATTCAGCAGACTCTAGTGCAAACATTGGTACTAGCGAATTTACCTCGGCAATAAATTTAGCAGTAGTATTTCGCCAATGAAAGCGCGGGAGAGGATTAAGCCAAGCTACTTTATTGACACGAGGGGTAAGCATTGCTAAAAAGTCAACAGTTTCCTCCCATCTTGAGGGTACTGTACGACGACGTGCTGCCCCAGCATCGCTAACTATAACAACTAAAGTCTTTTTTTGAGAAAAACGCCTCAAAATAGACTTGATAGATTCTCCTTGCCAACATTGCGAGTCATGGTAAAGTTCTTCAGTCGGACTATTGCGAAAGTAGTAAATTTTTGCTCCTTGCCAAATTTCTACCAATTGACGACAGAAGGGATGAAAAGGAACCATTGAGCCTTTTTGGTCAATTAACAATACTACTTCTCTATACTGAATTTGAGGAGCAGTTAAAACAGGTTTAAGAAAAAACCCCCGTTTAGCAACATCTGTAACTGTCTCACGGATATCTATCTGACTAGGAATACTACCTGGCAACTTTTGCATCAGTAACCGCCAACCTCGTCGCAATTGTTGACGCCGCACAGGAAAATAATCTCCTTCTTTCAGCTTCGTTGAAACGGAGGTAACAACAACAGCAGCGTCACTAGAAGCAGGGGTTAACGATACTTCTTGTTTTTCTTCTTCTGGCTGGTTTTGATTCTCCTCAATTGTGTTTAGTGGTTTACTTTTATCAGATGAACTTGGCTTTGAACGCGCTGATTTTTTTGAATTTGGTGAATCAATAATTGGAGATTTGCTAAATCTTGCCGGATAGGATAATATTTCATTCCAGCACTGGTTAAAAAGGCGTTGTTGTTGCCGAGATTTTACCCAGACAGTTTGACAAAGCCGCGCTACTGCTTGTTTATCAGCAATATCTAATCCCGCTTCAATGGATTGCAATAATGCTTCCTCTGCTAAATAATACTGGTCAATACCTAAAGGCAACCCAGCTTCTCGCAGTCCCAAAAATAAATTTAGCAGTGGCGGTTCACTCATAGTTATTCAAAAACCATATTCGCTTTTATCTTGGCGACTCTTAAGTAGAGTACTAGCAAAGGGATATCGTTCATCTTCCAGCTTTTTAATAACTTTTTCTGGAGGATAGTCATTTAAAACTGTAAACCAATCAATTAATTCACTGGTGCTAACTTTTTTGGCTGTTTCCTCTTTCTCGTCGTTCATTTCTGACCGCAATTCTAAAAAGCGTTCAATGGCTTTATCCACTAAATCATGTCGTTGTGATTGAAATCTTGCCTGAATAATTTTCTTGAGTTCATCTTTATTATCTGGAAACTCAATATAATGATACAGGCAGCGCCGCAGAAAAGCATTAGGTAGTTCTTTTTCTTGATTAGATGTAATAAAAACAATCGGTGGTGCGTCGGGGTTAGCTTTTAACCATTGCCGAGGACGCAAATCTTTAATTTCAAAACATTTGTCTTCTAAAGCCAGTAAAAGGTCATTAGGAAAATCTGTATCAGCTTTATCAATTTCGTCAATTAAAACTATAGTTCTATATGGCTTTTCACTCTTTTTTTGATTTAAAAAATCTCTATCAAAAGCATAGCCTAATGGCCCCAATTCCAGATAATCTTCAGGATTTGCCGGATTAGATTGTTTATCTTTAATTTCTACTTTTGCCAGTTGTGCAGCTTGTAATCTACCAATGTAGTCATAGCTATAAAATCCATCTTGAGCTTTGCTAGTTGACTGCACATTCCAAAGACGGTAATCCCACTCATAACTAGTATATTGTTTACTAAGTTCATAGAAAACAGCGCGAGCAAGTTCACTTTTGCCACAACCAGGTTCTCCTTCTAGCAGCAATGGCCGATGTAGTTTAATTGCTAAATTTACTGCTTCTTTTAGAGAATCACTAGGGTAGTAAGCATACAATTTGCGACGCAGTTGCTCATTTAACTCACCTCCCTTCGGAGGGTGAATTTTTCCGGTATACTCAATTTTTTTTTGATTCATGGGTATTTCTGCCATACATCAGCAAAGTTTGTTGTCTTAGATTTAAAATGGTTATAAATTTCTTGAAGTAACTTTAATGTATCGCCATTACTTTTTTGGATTAAGATATCAGCAATCTTTTCTGCATTATCTTGAGACAACGGGTTTTGTATTTTTGCCCCAATATCCAACAACGCATTAACTATATCTTCTTTATCTTCTTCTTTAAATGGATTAGCCGGAGGTAGTTCGATAATTTGTGTCGATTCTATTTCTCGCTCATTGGCTTGATTATTAGATAGCAAAAACATAAACATTATACCTGGAGTTTTTGTTGTAGTTAATTTCTTAACTAAAGGCATCCAAAAATCATTAATTATTTCCTTGCAGTCATAAGGATTATCAATAACAACAAGTAAATTCTCATTTTTCAAAGATTTAACAAGCCTTGTTATAGGATATTGTTCTTCAAAGCGATTTGAGAGTTCATTAATACTTCTTGAAGAGAATTGAGAGCCTGATAACAAAAAAGGCTTGCATTTTAGTCTATTGGTGTTTTCAATCTCCAACTCTAACCGTCTCAGCATCCAGGTTTGACTATACTTACACGTATTAGCAACTAGAAAAGGCTTATTTGGATTGCTAAAGTTTGTCTTTAGTAATTTAATTTGTGTTCTATGGTTAAATGAACTCAATCCTTCTACTAAACGAGTTTGATCGGTAGCATTTTTATTATAAATGGGGTGATAAATAGCAAAATTATCCCAATTCTTTATTTCTAAAGCTGTACAAAAAGCCTCAAATATATCATCATCAATTTCTTTACCTTTCTGAAAATATCTCCAATTTCTAGAGGTGACTCTATCAGCATATAAACATTGAATTTCAATTTCTTCTATAAAGTCCTTAATAGTAAATTTTTGTTTTTTTAGTTGATAAATATATGTATTTACTTTATTCGTTGCTGTAGGCGTAAATATTTTTTGTTCTTGGTTTACTAATTTTGTAAGTTGTTCACTGGTAAGTGGCTCCTCATCAGCATTATTTATTTTTAGGTATTTTTTTACATATTTTTTAAATAGTTGCTGACTCACAATAATCAGTGCATCTGCATTGTTTTTTCTGTCACCACTTACAGTCCAACCTTTGTGTTTTATAGATTGTTTAATTTGTTCAATCCCCTCTGGTGATGCCTTGATTAGTACCATTGCTTGTTGCGATCGCTCTACTCAACTAGATCCTGATCAGATCCTGATCAGATTTTTGCACTTATTGCGATATCTGGTGAACTAAAAGAGTCGAACACAACAGGAAATTGCAGACAATGGCAGATAAATCGACTCAACAAGCCAATTTAGCCCAAAAAGTATATGTCAGCACTACTGTACTGAGTGGACTGCTACTTGTGACTAGTGTTGGACTTGAGAGTATGGATAAAGTTTCTCAAGGGACGACAACTGGCTTGACAAAAGTGGCTGTGGTGATGATGGATAAGACCAAAAAAATGTCTCAAGATGCCAATCGTCGGATGTTGGAAGAAGCTTTGAAAAACACCAAAAGACCGCCAAATTGGCCTTTGGACTAGTTTTCGACTGGTTGTATCTGGTGTTCGATGGTGGGTGAAGGCGGTGCGATCGCGCTTAACCCACTCGACAAGCAACTAAGGCTGTTGGCGTATCCTTTGCCAAACAGTAAAACCCAAAAGAAGGATAATGCTACTGGCGGTAGCCAGCATCACAGCCAAACTCATGCCTTGTATTCTCATTGCCAGCAAGTTGAAAACTAAGGTAATTGACCAAAGCGTGAACGCAGCATGGCGCTGGGAGAGTCCCCAGGCAAGTAAGCGGTGATGCAGGTGATCTTTCCCTGGAGTACTGAGAGGGTTATTTCCTGCTAGTAGCCGCCGCACAAATACTTGAGTGGTGTCTAGCACTGGTAACAACAGAAATAAAACCGTGGGAATTAGTGCATAAACTGTGTTTTGTTGCAGTTTGCCTAAAATACTAGTTGCTGCCAGCACATAGCCGAAAAAGTATGCTCCGGCATCACCCATAATAATCCGTGATGGATGGAAGTTATGGCGCAAAAAGCCTAGTGCTGCACCCCCCAAGGCTGCAAGTACCAAGATTGCCGCTGCACGATTGTTAAATTGGGCTGCAACCCCCAACAAACTCATGGCGGTAATAAAGCTGATTCCTCCTGCCAAGCCATCCATACCATCCATCAAGTTGATGGCGTTGGTAATTCCTACCACCCATAGCACGGTTAGCGACATGGACAGGAGCGAGTCAATGGGGGTACCAAACATAACTTGGACACTAATGCCATTAGCTACTAGCAACAGTGCCGTAACAATTTGCGCCCACAATCGAACAGAGGGCGGTAAGCCGAACTGATCGTCGATAAAGCCCACAAGGACTAATATCGAACCCCCCAACAGAATAGTGAGCACCTGAGCCAGTACGTTTTGCAGTTCGATAGGTCGTAAAAGGCTAGCTAATACCAGTGCGGCAATCACACCTGCGTAGATAGCCAGCCCCCCTGCATTGGGCAAAGGTTCTCGATTGAGCCGTCGTGCGTTGGGTTGGTCTGCCCAACCTACCCGCAAGGCGAATTTGCGTACTGTTGGAATTAAACGCCATGTTACAAGCCAAGCCAAGAGAAACGTAAATACTACTGCCAACCAGCCGGTGCCGCTAGGGTCGGCAATACCAAGGAACTTAAGGGAGTTGTCTAGATTCATCTCCCAATTCAAGCATTACTGCCTGTATCTAATATGAGCATCACCTGTATATTAATCAATTTTTTTTATTTCCATTTGTAACTTGAGCCGCTTGGAAGATTAGCACTCTTGCCCTGTGAGTGCTAAATTGTCTAATGGAAGCGCTAGAGAAATAAAACATGGCGAAAATTATTGCATTTGACGAGGAATCGCGGCGAGCTCTAGAAAGGGGTGTTAACGCCCTTGCCGATGCCGTAAAAATCACCTTGGGGCCCAAAGGTCGCAATGTCCTTTTAGAGAAAAAATTTGGCGCACCTCAAATTGTCAACGATGGTATCACTGTTGCCAAGGAAATTGAATTAGAAGATCCTTTGGAAAATACTGGTGCAAGACTCATCCAGGAAGTGGCCTCAAAAACTAAAGATGTCGCTGGGGATGGTACAACCACCGCCACAGTTTTAGCACAGGCCTTGATTCGGGAAGGTTTGAAGAACGTCGCGGCAGGTAGTAACCCGGTTAGCTTGAGACGCGGGATCGACAAAACTATTGAGGCACTGGTAAAAGAAATTGCCAGAGTAGCCAAGCCAGTAGAAGGAAGTGCGATCGCTCAAGTTGCAACTGTCTCTGCTGGTAACGATGAAGAAGTTGGCCAAATGTTAGCCCAAGCAATGGAAAAAGTCACCAAAGATGGTGTCATTACCGTTGAAGAATCTAAATCCCTCACCACAGAACTAGAAGTAGTTGAGGGGATGCAGATTGACAGGGGTTACATTTCACCCTACTTCGTCACCAACAACGAGCGGCAAATAGTCGAATTTGAAAACGCCCGCATCTTGGTTACTGACAAAAAAATCAGCAGCATCCAAGATTTAGTACCAGTGTTGGAAAAAGTCGCCCGTTCTGGTCAGCCCTTGCTGATCATCGCGGAAGATGTCGAAGGTGATGCTTTGGCAACTTTGGTAGTGAACAAAGCGCGGGGTGTACTTGCTGTGGCTGCAATTAAAGCACCTGGCTTTGGCGATCGCCGCAAAGCTTTGTTAGAAGATATTGCTATTCTCACCGATGGACAGTTGATTTCTGAAGAAATTGGCTTAAGCTTGGATACCGCTTCTCTAGAAGCGTTGGGAACTGCCCGCAAAATCACCATTGACAAAGAAAGCACCACCATTGTAGCTGGCAGTGTCACCAAGCCAGAGGTACAAAAGCGGATTTCTCAAATTCGCAGGCAGTTGGAAGAAACCGATTCTGAGTACGATCAAGAAAAACTGCAAGAACGCATCGCTAAACTCGCTGGCGGTGTGGCAGTAATTAAAGTGGGTGCGGCAACCGAAACCGAACTCAAAGACCGTAAACTGCGGATTGAAGACGCGCTGAACGCTACTAAAGCCGCCGTGGAAGAAGGTATTGTTCCTGGTGGTGGAACGACCTTAATTCACTTAGCTAAGACGGTAGAAGCGATTAAAAACAGCTTAGAAAACGAAGAAGAAAAAATTGGGGCTGATATAGTCCAACGAGCGCTAGAAGCTCCCTTGCGTCAAATAGCAGATAATGCTGGTGCTGAAGGTTCTGTTATCGTCTCTAGAGTCCGAGATAGCGACTTCAACATTGGCTACAACGCTGCTACCGGAGAATTTGAAGACTTGATCGCTGCCGGGATTATCGACCCTGCCAAAGTCGTGCGTTCAGCTTTGCAAAACGCTGGTTCCATTGCTGGTTTGGTCTTAACCACCGAAGCGATCGTTGTTGAAAAGCCGGAGAAGAAATCCGCCGCGGCTGCCCCTGATATGGGCGGTATGGGCGGCATGGGTGGCATGGGTGGCATGGGCGGCATGGGCGGCATGGGCGGCATGGGCATGTTCTAACTTCTGCTCACCCAGATAAATATTTTTTAAGCAGTTTGTCTTGCCAAGGCAAACTGTTTTTTTATACTGACCATTGCTGATTCAGAAGCAATATGTTATCTGTATTGCTGGTAACTCACTGAACGTAAATAAACTTACAGCAGTTTTCATCTATTTAAAGCACACGTATTGTCGGGGTACAGCATTGCTTTGCCCTTACAACTGAAAATAGCTGTAATTATGAAACTTTTCAGTGCTTAGTTATGAGTACAACTGACTACCAACAAAATGTTGATGACCAAATTAGCAACCTAAATAATTGCTTAATCTAGAAATTGCCCTCTTTGTATTAATTTTTGTAAAATTATGTGTAAGTTATCAGTTGCTACGAGTCAATTATTTTTACTAATGACTAATAACTAATAACTATTAGGTAATATTGCATGGCACGAAAACTGCGTCGCCTTCCCAAAGTAGTAAATAGACCATATGAAGATGAGTTCTATCACCAACCAGGGACTATACCTGGAACCATTTTTATTGATGCAGATGCTCCACCACCGATAATTTTCTTGATTGACTATAATCAAACCAATTTCATCCACAAACAAATATTAACTCCAGAAGAATGTATCCCATATCTTGATAGCGAATCAATTTCTTGGGTAGACGTACAAGGTTTAGGCAGTCAAGACATATTAGAACGATTGGGTAACGTTTTTGAGTTACATCCTCTAGTTTTAGAAGATATAGTCAATGTACCGGAGCGTCCTAAAACAGAGGATTATGAAGACCAATTGCTATTCATTGCTCGCATGGTAGTACCAAAAGAAAGAACTTGTGGTTTTCACAGCGAACAAGTGAGTTTGATCTTAGGGAAAAATTATTTGTTGACAGTACAAGAAGAACCAGAACATGATTGCTTTGAAGCGGTGCGATCGCGGATTGAAAAAAACAAAGGAATCATCCGTAAACAGGGAGCCGATTATTTAGCTTACGCTGTGTTAGATGCAATTATTGATGGCTTTTTCCCAGTGCTGGAGCTTTATGGGGAGCGAATCGAAGAGTTAGAGGAGGAAGTAATAGTTAAACCCACCCCACAAACACTACAAAATATTTATAAAATTAGGCGAGAATTACTGCAACTGCGTCGTGCTATCTGGCCGCAGCGAGATGCAATTAATTCTTTAATTCGAGATGGTAGCGAACTGATTGGCGAAGAGGTACGAATCTACCTGCGAGATTGTTATGACCATACAGTGCAAGTGATGGACATGGTAGAAACTTACCGAGAACTAGCATCTGGATTAATGGATGTGTACCTTTCGGCAGTGAGCAATAAAATGAATGAAATCATGAAGGTGCTAACGGTGGTTTCATCAATTTTTATCCCACTAACTTTTGTTGCAGGAATATATGGTATGAATTTCAATACTGAGAAATCGCCATATAATATGCCTGAATTGAATTGGTATTGGGGCTATCCAATTTGCTTGGCAGTGATGGGAGCGATCGCACTTGGTTTGCTATTCTTTTTTTGGCGACGGGGCTGGCTACAAAATTCTGTAACAATCAAGCGTAATTAAAGGTTGTAGATGGACGATGGGTCAAATATATATTCATTAGCACCGGGAGTTAAGATTCTGAGTTATGAGGAGTAGCGACCAGAATTTAGTAGTTTTGACGATTTATATTATCGGTATTTCCTACGTTTTTAACCGCATGGTTGAATCCATAGATGACCAAATTAAGTTCGAGTTTAAGAAAGGAATCGTTGACGAACAACTCAAAGAACAAAATCTCGACGATAAAATTGGGATTTCCTTTAAACTCAAATCTTCATACCCAATTGACGATCTGAAAGATTTAGGAATTAGCATTGAAAATAAATCTGATAATGTTGCTGTATACGTTGACTGGGACAACAGTTCTCTAGTAGTTGAACATAGCAAGCAATCGCGCCGCGTAATTCGGAAATCACCAGACTTAACGCGCGACTTAGCAGTACCTCAAAGTCCTAGCCTAATTGCTCCCAAAAAAACACTATCTGAAACGGTGACAGCAGAAGATGTTTTCGAGCGCGATCAAGTAGCTGGAACCTATTCAGCAAAAAAACCACTAATTGATATCAATGGGCTACAAAAAGGGCAAAAAAAGTTGTACAACGATTTTATTAACAGAAGAAAGGAGTTGGACTTTTCCTTACAACTGGTGCTACGGATATCTGAGGTGCGTTTAGGTCTAGCCCCAGGTCGTGATTTTCCTCCCATTAGTATTATCAATTGTCCTTTCACAATTAGGAAACTACCTTGGACTTACGCTCTACCTTGGAATAAAAAAAAGTAATGTCATGTCAACATGCTACGTCAACAGTAAACTGGATCTAAGGAGAGAGTAGGCGCAGGCGGTTGCAGATCAGTCATAGTTACTGGTTTGAGGAAAGTCCGGACTCCCGAAAGACCAAACTTGCTGGATAACGTCCAGTGCGAGCGATCGTGAGGATAGTGCCACAGAAAGATACCGCCAGATCAATTTTAATTGATCTGGTAAGGGTGCAAAGGTGCGGTAAGAGCGCACCAGCAGTATCGAGAGGTGCTGGCTCGGTAAACCCCGGTTGGGAGCAAGGCGATAGGAACTATGGTTGGTCTTTTACCAGTTCCGCTCAATGAGAGCCGCTAGAGGCGTTTGGTAACAAGCGTCCCAGATAGATAACTGCCCTCGCAAGAGAACAGAACCCGGCTTATGTCCTGCTCTCTCCCCCTTTTTTAGTGCTGAGTGCTGAGTTTAGGAGTTAGAAGTTAGAAGTTAGGAGTTAGGAGTCAAGAGTTATTAGCTCCCCCTACTCCTCCTGCTCCCCCTGCCCCCTTCCCCTTGTTATGTAATGCCCCTTGCCTATCCACGCCGTCAGCGGCAACTCGAAAGTTTAGTCCAAAAATTTGGTTTATCCCTAGAAGCACCTATTAAGTGGGAGCTGCTAGATTTAGCGCTAACTCATCCCACTGTCTCTGATTCGGCAAATTATGAACAGCTAGAGTTTGTTGGCGATGCAGTGGTGCGCCTAGTGTCGGCTGTTGTTTTATGGGAAAATTATCCCGATTGTCCAGTAGGGGATTTTGCAGCAATTCGTTCGGTGTTAGTGAGCGATCGCATTCTCGCCCAATTGGCCAGAGTTTATGGTTTGGAATTATACTTACTAGTTGCTGGCAGTGCTACCGCTGATAAAGTTGGTCAAGAGTCACGACTGGCAGATGCTTTTGAAGCAGTTCTGGGTGCGCTTTACTTAAGCACTCAAAATCTGGAACTAATCCGCTCTTGGCTAGATCCGCACTTCCAACAACTAACGACAGAAATTCGCCTCGATCCTGCCAGACTTAATTACAAAGCTGCTCTCCAAGAATGGACTCAGGCACAATTTAAAGTTTTACCAGAGTATCGGGTTGTGGAAGTCAGCCAACCGCACCGCAATCAAGAACGTTTCCTAGCTGAAGTGTGGCTGCACGGAAACAAGCTAGGAGAAGGTAAGGGACGCTCGATAAAAACTGCTGAACAAGCCGCAGCTAAGGTAGCTTTTTTAGCAATCCCTAGTCAGGAAAACTCCTGAAGCAAAAATACGGCTGATAAACGGATAATCAGTTGGTCGTCAGTGGTCATTTGTCCCTAGTCCCTTGCATACTAATGACTAATGACCCTTACGGGTTCACCAGTCGCTCATGGGGGAAACCCCCTTGGCGCTAGCCTCTCCCTTTGGGAGAAGACCGCGCTGGCTCACTAATGACTAATGACTAATGACAAACCAAATTAAAATTGCTGTTATCGGAATTGGGCGTTGGGGAGTGCATCTGTTGCGGAATTTCTTAGCACATCCCCAAGTAAATGTAGTTGCTGTAGTAGATCCCCATCCAGAAAGATTAGCGGCGGTCAAGCAGCAGTTTAATTTAGACGCAGATGTAATTTTGACAACTCAATGGGAAGACTTAAAAAAAGTGCCAGGGTTGACAGCGGTGGCGATCGCAACTCCAGCTACCACCCACTATGCTTTAATTAAAGACTCTCTGCAACAGGGATATCATGTTTTAGCTGAAAAACCCTTAACTCTCGATCCAGAAGAATGTCGAGAACTTTGCTATTTAGCAGAGCAGCATCATTTAATACTCATGGTAGATCATACTTATTTATTTCACCCAGCAGTTGAGCAAGGGAAAGCTGTAGTCCAAGCTGGAAAATTAGGTGATTTACGCTACGGCTACGCCACCCGCACCCATTTGGGGCCTGTCCGGCAAGATGTTGATGCGCTATGGGACTTAGCTATTCACGATATTGCTATTTTTAACACTTGGCTGGGTCAGATCCCTGTGAAAGTACAGGCAACGGGTACAGTCTGGCTACAAGAACAGGAAAGTAGGGAACTGATCCACTCCCCATCTCAAGGTTTAGCTGACCTAGTATGGCTGACACTAACATATCCAGATGGCTTTCAAGCTTATATTCACTTGTGCTGGCTGAATCCCGATAAACAGAGACGGCTGGGGATTGTGGGCAGCCTTGGCAGCTTAATTTTTGATGAAATGTCACTATCATCATCTCTAACCCTGCTACATGGTCAGTTTGAACAACAGGGCAATCAATTTATTCCTATAAATCAAAAGCAGATAGTGCTGGAATTAGAAACAGGTGAACCATTAGAGCGGGTTTGCTCCTCCTTTGTTGTCTCTGTTCTCAACAATACTCCCTCTGAGGTTTCGTCTGGCTGGGTAGGCACTGAGTTAGTAGAAATTCTTGCTGGTTTAACAGTATCTCTTCAGCAAGGCGGCAAACCTGTTTTTGTGAATGAGCGTCAAGGATGAAGAATGTCGACTTTTAACTAAATTACTTCTTGAAAGTCCCATTCGCACAAACTCCGCCTTTTGGAAGACTTACCAAGATAGTTTGCTGCGGCGAAAGACTAATCTCGTAAGTCTCGTTCCCAAGCAGTAACTGGAACTTCGAGGACTTCTCTTTATCTACCCCTGCTTTTACAGATTTATTGATCCCCAAAGAGGGACTTGCTCCAGATTCCTCTAGGCTTGGGTAGTGGCTTGCTTTTGCCTCCTCGTTTCCAGAGGAAAATCCAAGATTCCCTTCCCCTACATTTTCTTCTTTTTTTGGAACAGGTAACAGCGAGATATCAATCAAAGGTAAGGTAATCTTCAGTGTCGTACCTTGATGAAGACCCACACTCTCAAGAGTAATGCTGCCTCCCATGAGTTCGATTAAGTTTCGTGAAATCGCTAATCCCAGTCCAGTACCTTCAAACTGGCGCGTGGTTGTGCCATTCACCATCACAAAGGGGCGAAATAGCTTGTGCTGTTGAGTTGGATCAATCCCTATACCTGTATCTTTGACTATCACCACCACCTGAGATTTCCCATTACTATATTGGATTTCTGTAGCAATGGTGATGCTTCCTGTGTCGGTGAACTTGGTGGCGTTGCCAATAACATTAATCAGCACCTGTTTAAGTTTTGCTGCGTCTGCCTTAATTGGTATCTGTTCAGGAGCTAACTCACATTTCAGCTGTAAGCCTTTTTGTTGAACATTAACTGATTGTAAATTAATTACCTCTAACAATATTTGTCGGAGGTCAATAGGTGTGGTGACGACTGAAAGCTTACCTGCTTCGATTTTAGAAATGTCTAGTAAATCATTAATAATACCTAGCAAGTGAATTGTTGTTTCATCAGCACGTTTAAGGAACTCCATTTCTTCTTCCCGGTCATCACATAAGCCATCTTCAACCAAGCGAATACAGTTAATAATAATATTTAATGGGTTTCTCAATTCATGGGAAGTCGTAGCCAAAAACTGGCTTTTAATTTGGTTAGCGGTTTTTGCTTCTTTCCAAGCTATTTCCAATTCTTCTGCCCCAGCTTTGAGCCGTTCTACCATTTGGTCTAATGCTTGAGCTAGTTGATTGAATTCCCGGATTTGAAAATTGTGCGGCACTGGTTGTGCGGCGTGGTGAGAGTGAATATTGAGAGCATAGTCTCGCAATTCTTCTACAGGACGTGCCAAGTAAGGAGCTAAATATAGTGATGCTAACAAACTTGCACCAATCAAACCAACTGTCAAAACGATGAGGATTAGTTTGATTTCCTCTAAACCAAAAAGCGCATTATCAACACTAGTAACAGCTAAGACTATCCATTTTTGCTGCTGCTGTTGGCTAAGTGGATTTGCAATAGCCGTATAGCCAGCTACTAATTCGTTACCCTCTGGAAAAGATAAATTTATCGAATCATTCCGTCCCGCAATTGCATTTTTAATTATGCTCTTGAGTTGGGAAGCATTTGGGTGCTGATTGATATTAGTTCCCACCCAGTTTGTGAATGGGTGTGCCAAAATTGTGCCATCCTCAGCAATCACTACCATAGCCCCTGTGAGTGATCCCGGCGGATTTCTGGTTTGTTGGTACAATGCAGACTGAATACTTAAGCTGTAAACTAAATTTTTTCGGCTATCAGAAACTGGTGCAGATAACACTAATTGGAGTTGATTTTGTGTGTTTCTTTTTCCAGTCACCCCTACCTTTGGCGGAAAGATTGCTTTGATATCAATTCCGTCGCTAGACAAAGGTAATGTCAATTCTCCAATTGCTTGATCCCCACAACTACTGGCAATTATTTTCTGATTTAGGAGATTCGTTAATTGGATGCATTCAATACTGGCTGGAAGTTGTTGCCTTAACTGCGTGAGAATTTCTTGCTCTTGTATAGGCGAAGACGGAATAACCGTTGTTTTACTTACAACCAGTAAATTAGCTTTTAAGATAGCGATCGCATCTCCAATTCTCTGCCCTTTACTGATGGCGCTTTCTTTTAAATTTTGACGCGCAGTTCCTAATATGCTAGAACGTGCCTTATTCAAGGCAACAATCTCGCCTATAAGTAAAACTGGAACGAACAGAAGCAGTATTCTCGTTACTAAAATTCGACGAAAGGAAGATTGACGGGAATTAGTCATCGAGTGTCTCACTTTGCATCTGCAAACCACAACAGCAAAGATATGTAATTAGACGAGCTAGATGAGACATTTTATTAAATTATCAGAATTTTATTTTCAATGTTTAAAAATAACAAATTGCTATAATTCAAAAAGAAACGTGGTATACCAAAACTCATATATGCTAGATTTAGAAGCGATTTGTTTTGCATATAAATACAGTGGTGAAATTGTAAAATAGTAGCTTGCAGGCATCGATTTTTTTTGAGAATCTACACATGAGCAAAGAAAATATTCCAACTATCAAATCAATTGAATGTTGCAACATCGTCCTCATACTACAGTTGTTTTAGCAATGAGTGCAGATGGGAAAATAGCAGATTTTAGGCGATCGCCTGCTCGGTTTGGCTCAAGGGTTGATAAAGCACATTTAGAAAAACAAATCGCTGCCTCTGATGCCGTTTTATTCGGTGCTGGTACTCTGGGTGCCTACGGAACAACACTTACCGTAACAGATCCAACTCTAGTGCAACTCCGGGCGCAAGGAGGAAAGCCTCCGCAGCCAGTTCATATAGTGACTACACACTCTGCAAACCTCAATCCGGAAATTAACTTTTTTAAGCAACCAGTTAGACGGTGGTTACTCACGACAACAGCGGGAGCACTTTCATGGAAAGGACGCTTACAGACGCTTCCCTCAACTCTGGAAACCGGAGCAAAGGATTGCTCTCCAGAATTTGAGCAGATTCTGGTTTTTGAAACATCAACGCGAGAAATTGACATTTCCGCAGCCTTGAAGCATCTAGCCACTCTACATATAACACGCTTGGTAGTATTGGGTGGAGGTGAATTAGTCGCTTCCTTGCTGGGATTAGATTTAATTGATGAATTATGGCTGACTGTCTGTCCACTGATTTTAGGTGGTAATACTGCACCCACACCCGTAGATGGGAAAGGATTTTTACCCGATTTAGCTCCTAAGTTGCAACTTTTAGAAGTTCATACTGTTGAACAAGAAGTGTTTTTGCACTATCGCCTGCAACGACCAGCAGATTAGATTACGCTAAGTAAAGTTATTGGGCATTGGGCATTGATTATTCCTCTTGTCCTCCTTATCCCGACTCCCTAAAAAAACCACACGATGGTGGAACAACTTAAGCCTCGCTATTCTGTCGTTTGGACAAATAAAATTGCTGAAGTACCCCAAAATGCCTGGAATGCTTTGGCAATGCCACTCAAAACGCCGTTTTTAGAATGGGAGTGGCTAAACAATATCGAAACCTCCCATAGTGCTACGGCTAAAACTGGTTGGTTGCCAAATCACTTGACATTGTGGCGAGATAGAATGCTGATTGCTGCTGCGCCACTTTATCTTAAAGGACATAGTTCTGGTGAATTTGTTTTCGATCACCAATGGGCAGAGTTAGCCGATCGCATCGGAGTCCAGTATTACCCAAAATTGCTGGGAATGACACCCTTTACTCCTGCTGAAGGCTATCGATTCTTAATTGCTCCAGGAGAAGATGAAGATGAAATCACAGCGATAATGGTGCATGAAATTGACACTTTTTGCTCTAAAAATCGAATTTCTGGGTGTCATTTTCTCTATGTTGATCCCCAATGGCGTCCGATGCTGGAACGGCATGGCTTTACAACATGGCTGCACCACAGCTACGTCTGGGAAAATGCTGGTTTTAAAACTTTTGATGACTACTTGAAAGTTTTCAATGCCAATCAGCGTCGCAATATCAAGCGGGAACGCAAAGCTGTGGAAAAAGCTGGTTTACGATTGCAACCGCTAAGTGGTGATGAAATTCCCTACTCTTCATTTCCTTTGATGTACCAGTTCTATGCTGACACCTGTGATAAGTTTGGCTGGTGGGGTAGCAAGTATCTCACACAGCGGTTTTTTGAGCAGCTATACACCGATTATCGCCATCGAGTCTTGTTTTTTGCTGCATACAGCGAGGAAGATAACTCTCATCCTTTAGGAATGTCCTTTTGTTTGTTTAAAGGTGACAAACTCTATGGACGCTATTGGGGGAGTTTTCAAGAAATAGATTGCTTACATTTTGATGCTTGCTATTATGCGCCAATTGAGTGGGCGATCGCTAACGGAATTCAAATTTTTGACCCTGGTGCGGGTGGGCGACACAAAAAACGGCGCGGTTTCCCTGCTGTTCCCAATCATAGTTTGCACCGTTTTTACAATAATCGTTTAGGACAAATTTTACGTCCCTATATTAAGGAAGTGAATCAACTCGAACAGCAGGAGATTGAGGCAATTAATGCAGACTTGCCATTTAATAACCGAGATTCTTAAAGAATACCAAGGCAGAGGGTGAACGACGAATTACACTTGATATAGAGTGTAAAAACCCTCAAGAAAGAAAATTTCTTTTTATAATGCTTATGGATTTAATAGTTGAAAATTTAGCCGCAATTGATGATAAACTTTCCCAGCGTCACATAGACCTTGATCCCGGCGGGTATTTCATTATTTACTTGGATCGAAATGTAGGGTTAATTTATGCCAAGCATTTTACAAATGTGATTGATGAGCGTGGTTTAGCAGTCGATCCAGAAACAGGAAAAGTAATTCCGGCGCGAGAAAAGGTAGAACGAACTCATACAACAGTTTTTAGCGGGAGGACAGCGAAAGAACTTTCCGTGAAGATTTTTGAAGAAACTCAGCCCCCTCCTGTAACTCAATTAAATCATGCAGCTTATTTGGGTCGAGAATTTGTTCGGGCTGAGGTGGCTTTAGTCACAGAGCAAGAGTATGTTCAGGATTAAAGTTAAAAGTGAAAAGTCAGGAGTTGAAATTCCTAACTCCTAACTCCACTCATAACTCTCCCATTACCCATCAGATGATGGCTGATTTATCTGATAGATGTAGTAAGTCGCCATTGGGATAACGGTGGCGGCAATTAACAATCCTACTACCCAAGCAGTAGCGTTACCTTGGTCTGTTTCTTCTGCTTTCTTGAAGGTGCCTTCTACCTGTACATTGTCAGTGATTTGGGGTGGGCCTGGATCGGCTTTGCCAGAGAGGACGGCGACAAGGCGATCGCTTGCATCTAGAAAAGCTTGGTTGTATTTATTACCATTGCGTAACGGCACACTTACTGTTTCAGTAGCTACACTCTCGGCAATAGAGTCAGTGAGCAAAGGCTTAACTTGATCTCCAGTAATAATGGCAGTACCATTGGTAACCGTATCAAGAACCAATAAAGTTTGATTAGCTTGGGCTTCTTTTGTAGGAAACCATTTTTTAAACAGTTCTTTGGTGAAGCTTTCCGGCGTTTCACCGTAGTCGAGGCGGCGAACAGTAACAATTCTGACTTCCTTATCTGTTTGCTTTGCCAAATCCTCGAAGGCACTGCTAATCTTACCTTCATTCAGACGGCTGATAACTTCACCTTGATCCAAAACCCAGGTGTCATTCCCTGCTGTGAGACTGGGTAATTGATACACCCCTGTGGCTAAAGCAGGTGAGGCAAACAGCGAGGCTGCTAAAATAACCGTCACCAAAGGTAGAATTAGCCGGATGAGGTGTTTTTGACTGCTAAATACTTGTTTGAGGAGCTGTTTCATCGTGTGATCTCTAAGACAGACTTGCACCCAAAATACTACAGAAACACTGCAAAAATCACCTCGTTGCCGATTTTCTCCAGTGTGAAATTTCTGCTACTGCCAACAGATAGATATTGTACGGGATTTTTTGATTGCACAAACTTGTTCTGAGGGCGGCTGCAAGCATTGACCTGACGCTAACACCCTTGCTAGTTACAAGAAATACCGCCCATTTTGGGAATTAACCCAAATGCTTAGGGCGGAATTTGCAAACCATCTAGAAATCATATCGTACTGATCAATATTTTTGGCATAATCGAGGATATTTTTTCATATCTGCAAGTAGCTTTTCCTGCTGTAGCCATTGATGGGTGATATCTGCATTTTTCGGAAATTTGAGCTAAAGCTATATCAATATAATATATACAACATGACCATAATTTTAACTAACGACGACGGCATTGATGCCCCCGGTATCCGAGCGCTACTCAAAGCTGTAAACGACAAAAATGCTATTATCGCTGCTCCGGCTGATCATCAGTCTGGCTGTGGACATCAAGTTACCACCACTCGTGCCATCAACCTCCAGCGACGTTCTGAGACTGAGTATGCGATCGCAGGCACTCCCGCAGATTGTGTGAGAATTGCAATAACACAAATTAATGCGGATGTCAAATTTGTCCTTTCAGGTATCAACGCTGGGGGTAACTTGGGAGTCGATGCTTACATTTCTGGCACAGTGGCTGCTGTGCGGGAAGCTGCAATGCACGGTATTCCCGGAATTGCTATTTCCCACTATCGGAAAGCCAAACAGGATTTTGATTGGGATCTGGCCGCCAAATTCACAGCTGAAGTTTTAGCGGACTTACTCAAGCTTCCCCTAGAACCGGGAAGCTTTTGGAATGTAAACTTGCCGCATCTGCAACCAGGAGAACCAGATCCTAATATGGTATTTTGCCAAGCCTGTACCAGACCTTTGCCTGTAAACTATCGAATTGAAGGCGATAATTTTTATTATGTGGGCGAATATGGCAAACGCGATCGCACTCCTGGTAGTGATGTGGATGTATGTTTTTCCGGCAATATTGCCGTAACTCAGTTAAGGGTTTGACATCAGCTATCAGTGACTAATTAACTGTTACCAGCTTTTAGGCTATTACAAATTACGAATTATTTTAGTCATCTAATGCTTGAATTAAGGACATAAATCGATCTACAGTTTGTGTCAGTTGGTTGAGTTTTTGTAGTGAATCATGGTGAGATTCTGCAAGGGTCTGTATAGCATCACACAACGCGACAATTTGATAGCCTTGCTGTTGCACCTGCTGTCCCTGTGCTTCGACTTGAATACTGAGATTCTCCAGTCTTTCTGCAAGACGTTCAATCGTCTCAGTCGTAGAAAGTACTGCTTCCCCAATTTGCTCAACAATAGATTCTAAGCGATTGATTTTTACTTCGACTCCGCCTGAAATCATTTCTTTACACCCTAATTTTGAGAGAGCATCTTAGTAATCTTCCTAATACCAATTGAAATAATTAATCTCTGTACAAAGATTAGATAACACTGTCATTCTGATAATATGTATGTTTTTGTTTTTTGATGCTTCTACCCAATGTTGTGTTTAGATTCTTATTGGTCACTAATTTTTTCGGTTTTTTAATCAATTCGTGACTATACACTACATATTCAAAATGATTAGCCACCCCTTGCAAAATATAGTTAAGGAAAATAAGCTTCAATTTATACAACGTTATGCTTACCAAAAACTTAACAAATATTAAGTAAATGCATGGTTAAATTTGATACTTTTAATTAAACTAAGATTCTAATCTAATTAAGTTCCCGTAATTATATCGTTGTTGTTTAACATTTGGCTCGACAATTTACTAAACACTAGTAACAAACATTTTTCTAAGTGTCATTTATCCAAGTCAGGAATTGCAATTTACAATTTCTGCTTCAGTAGTGTCTACAATTAAAGGTTATGTGGAAATTGGGGAGAGCTTGTAGGAATATTAATCTTATAGCTATTGTTTGTGCCGATCGCGATCAAAATTGCTGATCTAGGCACAATTCTTAAGGTTTTGAAATCTGGTAAAGTATTCAAGGCGGGTGAGAGCAACTGGTTGCTCTCCACTTTCTGCCAAGCGATACGCAAATTACCGTCGCACAACTCATTGGCTAATTTCACATTTAACTAAAGTAATAGAATATCTAAAGGAAAATATTCAACCATTGAACAATCAACTTTTAATTAAGGAAAAATTACAAGCCAAGCTTAAGAAGATTCAAACTAAGAGCGATGGCTCTCCCATTACCAATTTGCAGCTAGACAAAATTTTAGCCGAAGAAATTGAACAATTGACAACAGAACTGGAGAGCGTCAATCCCAATCTCAATCCTCTTCTCTACGCTACTTCTTTGCTGGAGGGTGCTTGGCAACTCCAATACTCCACTGCGAGAGAAATCCGTTCTTTAATTTCTCTTCCATTGGGATTAAAGCTGGGTAAAGTTTATCAAGTGATCGATATTGCAAATAAATTGTTTTTCAATCTAGCTAAGGTTAAACATTCTCTGGGTTTAGTATCGGGATACGTCAAAGTGACAGCTAGCTTCGAACCAGCCAAAGAGGATTTAGAGCCTCCATCGAACAAACGCATCAACGTCTATTTTGACAAACGCTACCTATCGATTGAAAAGATTGTGGGCATTAATACTCCCCAACTCAATCCATTTAAGGTTGTACCAGCTAATAATCTTACTAACAGAACTGCCACACTAGACATTACTTACTTAGATGAAACCTTAAGAATTGGACGTGGAGGGGATGGAAGTTTATTCATTCTGAGTAAATCCAATGATTTACCTGAATTGATTTCCTCAATTTGAAATTGATCGCGCCGCTGAATGAATATGGCTCTCTCAATAACACATCTTTTCACCAAGGTAAAACCAGGTTCTGCGATGGTAGAGCTTAAAACATTAAATTTAAAGGTAGGTCATGGAATAGAAGGAGATATTAATGCCGATTCTATAAGTCCCAGGCAAGTTTTAATTGTTAGATACGAAGATATTTTAGACTTATCAATTAAAGCAGGAGAATTGCGAGAAAATATTGTGGTTAAAGGTATAGAACTTGATAATTTTATCCCTGGTTCTCTACTAATTTTTGAAAGTGGTGCAGCAATTCGTCTAACTTTTCACTGTGAACCTTGTAAGCGAATAGCCCACTTGGTAGAATCATTAAAAAGCATTCAAGCTAAAAGAGGAATTTTAGGTGTAGTTATTAAATCAGGTAAAATCCAGGTTGGAACTAATTTTCAGATTCAAGCTCATAAATTTTCAGCATTATCTGAGAACCCTTATGAACGATTCTTAAATTTTATCATCAAAATTCCCAGTGGAAAAGTAGTTACATATAAACAGATAATCAAAGGTATAGGAGTAGATAATAGCTATCTAAGAGCTATTCCGGCATACTTGAAAAAGACCTCATCTGCTGATTTCCCGTTACATAGAATATTAGACTCTAAAGGTTATTTGATAACTTATGTGAGCCAACAAAAAAGCAAGTTGGAAACTGAAGGAGTTCAGGTTTTATCTGAGACAGTTTTATTGAGCAATTTAAGCAAAAGTTTTGTAGATATTAAATATTGTTTGTGGGAGGATGAGACTATATATCTAGAATAGATATTACTAATATAGTTTTTATGGTATTTGCATATCATCCATTTTAGAAAGGAAAATACTTAGTTTTATCAAGATAATCTCTGATTTTTAATTTGTTTAGACGTAGCTTCCATAAAGTCGAGAAAAACTTTTATGAGCTTATGGATTCCCTCGCTACCTCCTGCAATTAAACCTCCTGTCAGCAATGCATCTAAACAACGGAAAACAACTACTTGAATTGGATTATCTAAATCAATAACTACAAGTGGCTCGATTGAGCGAATACCTATTGCGCTCATTAAAAGGCCGAATAAAAGGGATGTCCATAGAGCAATTGTTCGCGTATCAGATTTATAGGC
This sequence comes from Nostoc sp. UIC 10607, assembly GCF_047228265.1. NCBI lineage: Bacteria > Bacillati > Cyanobacteriota > Cyanophyceae > Nostocales > Nostocaceae > Nostoc > Nostoc sp. UIC 10607. Next base: position 38,822 of record NZ_JBIQNW010000056.1, read on the forward strand.
TGCTCTTTGGCGCTCTTTTTCATTCAAATCATTAATTTGTGGCTTGAATATTTTTAATGGTTCTTGTTGGTTTTGTATAAAATTTTGGATGATTTGCTCTTCTAAGCTCATTCCTTCAGGCGGTAGCCCACTGATTTGATTGGATTCTAAAGAAGGTAATTGTTTCTGTTGGGCTTCCATAAGTCTTATTTTCTCAGATATTAGAACTTTTTCTTGCTGAATACTAATATCTAGTTGCTCGATAAATGAACCACGCCAAGTAGTTATAAAAACTTCTAAAGAACGCTCTAGCAACAAAGAAATAAATAATTGTAAAATGAGTAACTGAATAATATCATTAAGCCCAAATGGTTTTAAAACGAATGGTTTAGAGGAGAGCCAAGTTGACAAAGTGACTACTAGAAAACTAATAATAATTAACAGAATAAATAGAGGAGATTCTGGAGAAAGCTTTTGCAACGTATCTATACTCCTGTTTCGCGTCACAATATTTAACACAGCCTGGAGGTGAGAACTACACCTGCTGAGTAACTTAACAACGTTAATTTGATAGAACAGTAAATAATTTATTACCCGATCATTATTTTTTCCAGGAGTGTGATATGCTCTGCCATTTTGGAAGCGATCACATACAGATAAATGGAGAGCGATCGCCTTCTTTTAAGGTTTGTAAATATGAGTGAGTCACATAACTCAAAGGTAAGAAGCCTGGGTTGGGTTACGTCTACTTACCCTTAAATAAGCAAAACTCATGACTAATATCAGCTTTACTGAAGTGATAAAACTTGATTAAAAAATGTAAAGCATTGTAAAGTGAATCCACAGGCAAAGACAA
>NZ_JBIQNW010000057.1:0-37006 GCF_047228265.1 Nostoc sp. UIC 10607
CCACGCGAACTTCGCAATTTGCAAAGCTTATGGCTCAGTCGTTAGGTTAAGTAATATTTCGCCAGCAGTATCAAAAGTTGCCAAGAACCATCTTATCCTTTAAGTGACACTTACCCTGTTTATCAACCGTCGAACTCATGTTAAGTTTTAATTAAAATCGTAGCTCCCCACATATTTGTTCCTGTTCCTAATAGGAGAACCAAGTCTTGCGAGTTTAAAAAATTATTATTGAGGAAATCACATAAATTTATTAAATTATCAGATGCTAATGCATGAGCAAATCTTGCTATGTTTTCAGTGTATACTTGCTCAAATTCAAAGCCTCCTAAGTCACTAATAGTTTTTGATAATAGTAAATTATAGTTGTTAGTAATTAATTGCTGAAAATCTTTTGGTTGTTTTTCGGTAAATTTCATTGATTTCCACAAAGTTTTCTTGATCCCCTCTGCAACAGCATACATATACTCCTCACTTTTCTCTTCTATATCTAGTTCACTCATCGCAGCATTAGTGTGTTGAGTTATATGCATTATCTCAAAATCTCCTTTTTCCGCACTAACAATGCAACTTGCTGCTGCGTCACTTGCTATAGAAATATTTGGTGGAATTATTCTTGTTCCACCTTCCTGAATTTGATCTGTAGTAACGACTAAAATATTTCTACATTCCCCAGTTTGGATCAAGCTAGCCGCAGTACGTATAGCAGTGTGTATATTTCCACATTCAGAAAGAAAAACACCAATTGGGTATGCATTCTCTAAGCCTAGTTCATAACTTAAACGACTGACTTCCTTACCATCATAGAATCTAGAATCCCAAAAACTGCTAGTGGCATAGATTAATGCATCAATTTCTTTTCTATTTATCCTTCCTTTTTCTAAAGTATACTGTGCAGTTTTTTTAGCCATAATTGGTGGAGTTAATTGACTTTTAGTATATTTTTTTAATCCAAATTTTAATAGGGTTTCTAAAATCTCTTTATCTTCTTTTATTTCATCTAGATTTTCAATATCATAAACATTACCTAACTCATATGCTGATGCGGTTAGATAAACTTTTTTATTAATTAACATATATTTATTCACGCTGATTTTAACTTGTTAATTATCGGGAATATCAAAAATAACCAGATACTTGTTGTAATAGCAAGCATTCAGAGTTATAAAGTTAGGAAGGTTGGCTAGTTAGGGCAAAATTTAACCATGTCCAACCCATTACTAGGGATGATGAAAAGTTTTAGCAGGTGTTCATTCGCATAAATTTTGAAGTCTTAATTTTTTGTTGGAAAACTCAATCCCAATACCCCTAATCGGCACTTTATAGGAGTCTCAGTATTTTGAGGTATCAGTATCTTTTTATTTAAATACAGATTTAACTTGGGTTAATTTTTGCTTGATAGATTGCAGAAGCTTCTCCGGAGTGGGGCAATCAAAAAGCGCATCCGGGCCTAGTTCTACACCAAATATCTCTCGAATGCGAGAAGTCACCATAATGGCTTGCAATGAATCTCCATTGAGATCGAAAAAGTCGTCACTGATTTTGATTTGTTGAATACGTAAGACCTCCCGAAAAATGTTTACTAGCACTGTCATGTCCTCTGCCAATGGAGAAGTTAATCCTTGACGATGATCGCCAGAAGAATTATTGATTGTAGTAGAGTGCAGTTGAGATTTTCCTGTTGAGTAATTTCCATTATCTAAGGAATGAGAAGTTGTGAACTCTCGTAATAACGGCAAGGCATTTTCCTTGAACCGTAATACCCTCATAGTTTTGTTTTCAGCCTGCACACTGGCAAAATCTTGAGTAGAAACCAACACTTGGGGCGACGATTGTCTAAGGATATGACGGAAGGCTTCGGCTCCCTCTGGGGAACTCATACCCTGCTGTAGTTCCGGATGTAGGTCAGGGGAAGCAACTGGACTAATAGCTTTATTGGTGTATCGCTCAGGGCTGCTCTTGAGCATAAAGCCTTCTATCAAGGCACATTCGTGACCTGCTTCATCTAGTAAAAGAATATCGAAAGAGATGGTTTCCTTACCTGAGCGACCGTCATCCAGATAGCGTGCATAAGCTACTATCTTTGATGGTAGTGACCCGTAAAGCCTCAACTTTTTATAACTGAAGGGAAAATAGAAATCTTGGGCAGCAATAGCAAAACTGGTGGCGACATCAAGTAAGGCAGGGTGCAACTTGTAATAGTATAAATCGTCACTGTAATCTTCCGGTAAAGTCAACTCAGCCATAGCCTGATTTTGACCGAAATATCTATCTGTGATTGCCTTGTACCAGCGTGGCCCAACACTAACGGGCCCGAAATGCTTTATATTATCCCTGGTGCTTGTAAGCCCTGTATCAGCCACTCTTTTCTCCTGACAAGCACGTCTTAACGCTTGAATATCGTAGAGTGTTGGTTGATAATTTTGGAGTACTGCAATTTCGCCTCGCGCATTTTCATACCAGTAGGACGCGTCATCTTGGCTAAGAATAGTAAAGTTGCAGTAATCCCCTCTGTCTTCAAGAACAACACGCACCTCACGGTCTTGAGATTCATGCACCTCTAACGTATTTAGAAACAAGACATCGCGCAGTTCTACGGCCTTACTTGGGTTCCAATGTTGATAGGCAGCCCTAGCCAATTCTAGGAAGGCTGTACCTGGGACTAGCGGACGCTCGTCAAGCCGATGTTCGTTCACAATCCAATGTCGTTGTACTGACAAGCGAGCGTGATAAACTCTTCTACCTGGAATAGTCTCTACACAATGATCGAACAGGGGATGAGGAACCCAATGTAGTCGCGGTGCAACAGAAGACTTGTCCATGAGTAGACGCATTGCAGCTCCAGCATCACTCCAATTGCCCCAATTGATAGAACAGACGAAAGACTCGGACTCAGTATTCATCTTTTGAGCAAAAGCATCTTGGAAAGCATTGGCTGCACAATAATCTGCCTGGGCGTAGAGTCCAAGGGTGGAAGCTAGAGATGAACTAATGGCAAAAAAGCTCCGCTTTGGATTGTTAGTTAATTCAAAAAGCAGTTGCGTACCTTGTATCTTCGGACGCAGAACCTCCATAGCTTTCTTGGACGTTTCTAGCTGCATTAATCCGTCATCTAGTACCATAGCGGATTGGATGACCCCATTAATTGAACCAAAACGTTGTTCAATATCCACAATTGTTGCCGCCAATGCATCGCGATCGCAAATATCACAGTTATAAATTTCCACCTCTCCACCCCGGAGTTCAATTTCCTGAATCCGGCGAATTCGATGTTGTGTTAACTCTTGTGGATTGGCTTCACTATTCCAACTAGGTGAGGCTGCAACTTGCTCTCTGCTGATTTGAGCAATTATTAAAGCTGTATCGGTAGTACTTTGCATCTCAGCATTAGCTGGCAAGCTCTCAACGGTTGTAAAACCCTGTTCTGTCAACAGCTTTTCCCAATTGTGCTGACTTAAAAGGGGCGACCGATTGCGTAAATGAGTGTCCTCAAACTGCCACCAGCCCTTAGATAATCCCCATATCATATCAATCCAAGGGGGCATCTTCGTGGCTTCAATCAGTGCCAGAATTCCGTTAGGAGCTAAGAGTGATCGCAGGTTAAATAGTGTGTTTTCAATGTTTGGTGTTGCGTGAACAACGTTGAGTGCCAGAATAACATCAAAGCTGCCAGGAGCATAACCTTGAGTTATCGGATCTCTGGAAATATCGAATACCCTTGTTTGGATAAAGTCAAAACCATTGTCTGCAATCCGATGCTGAAGCTGTTCCATAAAGCTGGGACTAATATCAGTTACCCAATACTCGACCTTTTGGGAAGTGAGTTGAGAAAGTTCCTTAGCAACAACTTGTGTTAATAAGCCGCTACCAGCACCGACTTCCAAAATCCGTAGAGGTTGCTTCTCCTGTTGGTATGCCAACATCCGCACTAATTCGGCTAATACCCGACGATAGATCGGTTCCTGACTATACTCTAAAGTGTTTTTTGTAGCTTGTTCCAGAAAATCGGAGCGACCTTCTGGGTACAACACACTAATTGCCGGAATTTTACCTGAGAGAGCTTCATGGTAGTGTGTAGCAGCGCGTTCTAAAACATCAATTATTCCAGTGAATGCCGGGTAGTTAGCACGTAGTGAAGCACTCAGGTGAGAAGAATCTTGTAATTGGTTAAAATTGGGACCAAAATGAAGTCGCCCATTTTGTTTGATGAGTACTTCTTGCTCTTGCAGTAAGTCGATCATAAATTCGATGAATCGCTCCATTGAGGGCGATACCTCAAGGCATTCTAAAAGTTTTTGGGTATCTATACCTGTTACCGTTTTTGATTTTCTGAGCGCTCCCTTGAGGTAATCAAGAGCATAGCAACGACACAATTCTAGTAACCCTGACTCTAAACCAGGGTAATCAGAAAGAGAAGCGATCGCCAGTTTTTCTGACCATACTGACTCAGCAGCGGATAAATTTTCTAGATAAGTGCGAAAATCACATATATGCGATTGAGTCAAGAGGTCATGCCAAGATTCTCGTGGTGGAAATGGCGATCGGGTAATGAGTGCGATTTTAGCTGAGTATTCTTCAGCCAAAAAAGTTGCTAAGGACAAACCCACGCCACCAAGTCCGCCAGCGATTACATAAACTCCATGCTCTTGCAAGGGAATATTTTCGTTGCCATCATCAGGGGTTAACTGTTTTTGTTCGTACTCAAGAATCAGACGGCTTTCGCCGCGATAAGCAACTATTGGTTCCTCGTTGAGTACAGTAGACTCACAGAACAAACTATCTAGCAATCGTGCTGTTTCTGTTTCGTTCTTCGGTAATTCGATATCGAGACTGCGACAAGTAATATTAGCATACTCAAGTGGAATAACGCGACAAGGCCCAAGTAGAGTAGCTTTGGCAGGACAGATGCGATCGCTTGGCTCAATTACGTGGAGGTTTGTGGAGACGATTGTTAAGTGTGTTGTGAAAGAGCGATCGCATTTGCCTAACGCTTGTGCCAAAAACAGCAGCATCTCGAAGCCAGTTTCGGGGGCTAGCTCATCACTCAGCGATGTCACAAACCAAAAGTTTAAGATATGGCTGGGAATTTTGTTACGTTGAGCCAAATCATCCAGTAGCAGTCCGTAGTGTTCTGCTTCGGTGGGATTTATGGTATAATTGCATTCCGACAAAACCTGAAAATCTGTACTGCGGCTAACAGTAAATACGTTAATTCCCAGGCTCTGCAAATGCTGGGCAAAGCTTTGACCAACACCACAGTCATCCAAGAATAAAAGCCAGATATTTTGGGAACCAGTTAAATTCAAAGAATTAAATGGTAGAAGTGGCAGTGTCCGCCGCCACTGCGGTACATAAAACCATTCCGCCAAATTCTTTTTCTTTTTTAATGGAATCGGTGGTAGTTGCTTTAAAACTGGTGCTGGTCGCGTTGCAACTCTAACGTTTTGGCGTGGTTCATACCAATAACGCTGACGCTGGAATGGATAGGTTGGTAGCGCTACCCGTCTGGGAGTTGTTCCCAGATGAAGCTGTTGCCAATCGATATGACCCCCAGCCAGCCAGATGTGCAGCAGGGCTTGGAAAATAGGTTTTCGGTTGTTCGGCGCAGATTCAATAGTTCTGTAGACGTTAATAATTGTCTCACTGTTCTCGCTTGCTATTTGGGAGTCGAGTATTCTTCCAGGTTCTAATTCCAGTAAAAGGTACTCAGAATCAAGAGTTAATTTGGAGACAGGAGCTTGTTGTTTAAGTTGACGCACCCAGTATTCTGGGTTGACCAATTCCGTTTTATCTATCCAATCACCTGCAACTGGATCAAACAAAGATATCTGGGGTGACTGCAAAGAAACAGTTTGCAGTAGTGTAGTCAGTTGTTCTGTGAATGGCGTATCGTTAGCAACCTCTTGACTTTGCTTGGCAATTAACATTAAAGCATCTTCGATGGTCATCACCCCAGCAATAGAGGCACAGATATATTTTCCCAGACCAAAGCCAAGTACTCCCGTAGGCTCAATACCTAAAGATTGCAACAGTTTAGCCAGAGCGTATGCAACAGCCAAGCAGATGGGTTGGGTGTTGACTAAGTGCAAAGGCAGTTCTGGCTCAAGCACAGAAGAAGATAATATTTGATGCAGATCGTATTTGTAATAGGGCTTGAGGACTTGAAAACAGCGATCGAGTTCTTGTGTAAAAACAGGTTCACCTGCATATAATTTGCGGACAAATTCTAAATTTGTAGTTCCTAAACCGTGGAACAGAAAAATTGGTTGGCGAACATTGTCCTTTAGCAGCAAATTTACCTGATTAACACGAACACCGCGCAAAGCCTCAATAGCTTCGGAATGGGTTCGACAGATAATTGCTTGTCGGCATGAATGTTGACTGCGACCGACCTGTAATGTATAAGCTACATCATTGAGGCAGATATCTGGGTGAGACGTTAAGTAATCAGCTAAATTATTTGTCAGTTGTTCTAATGCTTCTGGAGTTTTGGCTGAGAGCGGTAGCACCTGAAAAGTATCAGCCTGAGATTCACTGTTACGGCTTGGGGCTGCCTCCAAAACCAAGTGAGCATTGGTTCCGCCCATCCCAAAGGAACTTACACCCGCCCGTCTCGGTTTATCTTGGTTAGGCCATTCCTTCAATGTCGTATTCACATAAAAAGGACTGTTACTAAAATCTATTTTCGGATTGGGGGTCTGGAAATGCAGACTTGGTAACAGCAATCCATGACGCAGTGAGAGAATAGTTTTGATAACGCTAGCGACTCCAGCTGCGGCATCAAGATGTCCAATATTCGTTTTTACTGACCCAACAGCACAAAAGTTAGTTTTTTGGGTGTTTTGACGAAAAGCTTGAGTTAAGGCTGCGACCTCAACAGGATCGCCCAACGGAGTAGCTGTGCCGTGAGCTTCGACATAAGCGACTGCCTCAAAATCACCACCTGCCATTTCGTGGGCTAAAGAAATGACCTCAGCTTGACCATCGACGCTGGGAGCGGTGTAACCCACTTTGTCTGAGCCATCGTTGTTAAGCGCAAAACCTCTAATAATAGCGAGGATATTGTCTTGGTCTTGCAAGGCATCATTAAGCCGTTTGAGAACTAATATACCTACTCCATCACCAGGAACAGTACCAGCAGCACGTTCATCGAACGCCATACACTGTCCATCTGGCGATAGAATTCCTCCCTTTTCATAGACATAGCCTGCTTTTTCCGGGACATGAATTGAGCAACCACCAGCCAACGCCATATCACATTGATAGTTAAGCAGCGACTGACAAGCCATATTGATAGCAACAAGTGAAGTCGAGCAGGCTGTGCGAACAACCACAGCCGGGCCTTTAAGACCTAGTTTGTAAGCTACTCTAGAGGCGAAGAAATCAGGGTAATTGCCAAAGAAAACATGAGTTTGTCCCGCTCTCAGGTTGAGATCCTCGCTATCTTGTAGAACATGATTCAGGTATGTTGTATTACCAGAACCTGCGTAAACACCTATCCAACCATCATATCGCTGCGGATCGTATCCCGAATTCTCCAGGGCAGTCCATGCAGTTTCCAAAAATAAGCGATGTTGAGGGTCCATCAACTCGGCTTCGTGAGGATTGACCCCAAAAAAATCTGCATCAAACAGGTCGATATCTGACAAAACGCCCTTTGCTGCTACGTAGTGAGAATCGCCAACGATTTTTTCAGAAATACCGACACTCAGTAATTCCTCTGTTGTGAAATGACGGATCGATTCCACTCCATTGCACAGATTTTCCCAGAATGAGTCAAGGTCGTTTGCACCTGGAAATTTTCCAGCCATGCCAATTACGGCAATAGCTAAGTTATCCAAATTTTGCTGATCAGTCATTTTGGAATCTCCTTTTTCTGGGAAAATTAACTGTGCGGTAAGCATTCTGTTGTTGTTGTGACCGAGTTTGATTAGATGTAGATCGCGTAATCTTGCCATCTCTTGTTTTGAGATGGTCTGCCAATTTGCGAATTGTGGGATATTGGAACATCTCTACAACACTTAGTTCTATATCTAGGATTTTTTGCAGAATGCTACAGACTCGTACCATTGTTAAGGAGTTTCCACCCAAATCGAAGAAGTTATCCTCTCTTCTAACGTTCTCGATTTGCAGTATGTCCTGCCATACTTGAGCAATCTTCTGCTCGATTCCATGTTCCGGCAAACTGCTTTGTTTCTGGTTATTTAAGGTCAAATCATGGGTTTGTGGCAGCGCAATTCGATCAACTTTACCGGATGGTTTCAGGGGAAGATGGCTCAAAATCAAGATGTAACTGGGAATCATATAGTCGGGTAAATGCGCTTGCAGATATTCCCTTAACTGAGGCCCTAACAAGGAACTGAGTTCACCTTGGAGTGGAAGGTTGGCCATTCGCGTCAAATCTGGCAGGGAAATGGGGTTGATAAGGCGTGGAGTGAGGTTTATTGTCTTTTTATGAGGCTGCTGGGGTTGTGAAGCAGTAATTTGGAAAATTGTATCAAAATACTGGATATTCCCCGATAAAGCCCAATTAATCTCGACATCCAACCCCATCTCTTTGCCCATAACCACTAGATCATTTGGGTTCACCGCATCACTGTAGGTCTTTTGCTGATTTTTAGCTCGCCATGCCCCAACTGTATTTGGTTCACCGTTTTCCCTTAGCCAATCTACAGCCTGCAAATCCTCTACCATACGGGCATTGGGTATGTTGCGTACAGTCAATCGATGCCAATCTTGCTTCCCCAAACGGGCTGGAAGAGAACCAATGCTGATTTCATCTATGCGCCAATCTAGACAGATATCGCGTCCAACAGGTTTCTCCTCGGTGCCATCGAGCAGAATAATGACATCGTAACGGTGGCGAGTTAATTCATTGAAAGCATTTCCACGCTGGAGTTGAATTTTGACATGAGATATGCGGGGGAAAAGTTGTTTTAATGCTTGGAAGAAGCGGGGATCTACTAACAACTCATTCTGGTGGAAGACCCGTTGGCGTACACGACGCTGTAACTCGCTTTTGGAAGTAGAGTCTTCTGCCCGACGCAATGCCATAGCAGCATGAAAGGCTTCTAGTGTAGCTAGGTTACGGATATCACCCAGATAAATTGTACCGCCTGGTTTCATTGCCTCAATAGCAATTTCTAAAACGTTAATTAAATAGTCGGCACTAGGAAAGTATTGAACCGTGGAATTCACAATACAAGTATCAAACTTTTGTTGATACAGTCCTTTGATTTGTTCTGCACTAGCAAGATGTAATTCTACCTTCTCTGATTCCGCAGGTTTGTTTTGCAGATATTCTGTAATGTAGTCTAAGCCAACCTGAGAGATATCAATACCGACATATTTTTCTACCACAGGCACAAGTCGGAACAACACCAGCCCAGTACCGCAACCAATTTCCAACACCTGTTTTGGTTGGTAGGATAGGATTTGCTCAATGCGATAATCTAACCATTCTCGCATCTGCTCTACGGGAATGGGTTCTCCAGTGTAACTATCGACCCAGCCAGTGAGGTTGAAGGTGGGATCAGATGTGACATGAGACTGAGTATAAAGGTGCTTGTCAAATAATTCCGCCCAGTTAGCTTTTTGATGTTCTAATAACGACTCGCTATTGTTTTCGTTAACCACTGTGGAAACGAATTCTGGTTTAGGTACAACGTAAGCAACTAAAGCCTTATCTTCATTTTTAGAACCTACAGCTAAAACTAAAGAGTCTCGAACTGCTGTGTGTTGAGCAAGACAAGCTTGGACTTCAGTTGGTTCAATCCGGAAGCCTCGGATCTTGATCTGATCGTCCACACGACCGATAAATTCAAGGATGCCATCGGCACATCTGCGGACAAGATCCCTGGTACGATAGATTTTGGCGTGAGGATCTGAACTAAAAGGGTCTGGAATAAAGTTTTCTGTTGTTAAATCGGGTCGCCTCCAGTAACCCCGTGCTAAACCATCCCCGCCAACGTACAGTTCCCCAATAACACCATCTGGGACGGGTTCTCGCCGATCATCAAGTATGTAAACGTAGGTGTTAGAGATTGGCTGGCCAATGGGAACCTGTTCTGCATCGCAGTCCGAAATGTCTTGCATCCGGTAACAGCAAGTGAAAGTTGTGTTCTCTGTCGGTCCGTAGCCGTTAATGAGTACGCAGTCGCTACCAAGATGGGTTAATGCTTGTCGAACTTGCTGCAAAGAAAGTACATCACCTCCAGCAAGGAGTTGGCGAAGTCCTCGAAGCCCATCAATATTTTCGTCAACCATCAAATGAAATAAGCTGGCAGTTAGCCAAGCAGTGGTTATGCCTTGTTGCTGAATCAGTTGTCCCAATTCTTTTAACGAAGGACGGGTGGGTGTGGCAATTACTAGACGACCCCCGTTCAGCAAAGCACCCCAAATTTCAAAAGTAGCAGCATCAAAAGTTAATGGTGCTAATTGTAACAGTATTTCTGCTGAGTTCAGCTTGACGTAGTTGCATCCTTTAACTAGTCGCACTACGCCGCGATGGACTACAGTAACGCCATTAGGCTGTCCTGTAGAGCCGGAGGTATACATTATGTAGCAAAGATTCTCAGCACCAATTTGCAAAGGTAAGTTAGTTTCCTTTTGAGCCGCGATAATTGCTTGGTTTTGGTCGAGGCAAACTGGTCGTGGTGCAACGCCTTTGAATTCTCTGGGTAGCTGTTGCACTGTTTCACTGTTAGTGATAATCAGATCAAGGTTGGTGTCTTCTACGACAAATTGAATACGTGCAGATGGATCTTCTGGGTTAAGAGGAACATAGCAAGCAGAAGCCTTAAGAATCGCCAGCATTGCTACTATACTATCTATTCCACGTCCCAGGTATATTCCTATTAACGTTTCTGGTGTTACACCCAAGGTTTGCAAATATCGGGCAAGCTGATTAGCTCTAGCGTTTAGCGCTCCATAGGTCAGTGTTTGTTCTGCGTAGACCAGCGCAACTGCCTCTGCTTGTTCAGCCGCTTTGGCTTCAAAAAGTTCATGGATTGTCTTGTCTCGTGGGTATGAAATCTGTAAATTATTACGCCCAGCACTGAGCAATTCCATCTTTTCAGCAGCTTCTAGAATTGCCACCTGCTGAATATTTTGATCGGCATTAGTGCTTAACGATCGCAATAAATTGACATAGTGGCCAGTTAATTTTTCGATGGTCGCAGCCTGAAACAGATCGGTATTATAAATTAGATAACCAGTTAACCCATCGTCAATTTGTAACAGATGCATCTCTAGGTCAAAGCGCACAGTATGTGCCTTAAAATCAAGGGTTTCGATCTCAAGACCAGGAAAGACTGGTGGTTTCATGGAAGCGTTCTGAAAAGCGAAAATCACTTGGATCAGCGGATTTTGACTGCTGTCCCTTTCTGGGGCCAGAACCTCTACCACCTGCTCAAAAGGAAAGTCTTGCCGTGCATAAGCTGCTTGGGCAACTTGGCGTACCTGTTTCAACAAGTCTGAGAAAGTCATGTCTTGGGAAACTTGACAACGAAGCACTAATGTATTGACAAAAAAGCCAATGAGATTTTCGATTTCGCTACGGTTGCGGTTGGCGATTGGCGTTCCTATTGCTATGTCTTCTTGACCTGAGTAGCGGTAGAGTAGAACAAAAAAGGCTGCTACCAAAGTCATGAACAGGGTGGCACTATGTTTCTGGCTCAGTTTTTCTAGGGCGATCGCTGTCTCAGTCGTTAAGTGGAACTGCACGTTAGAACCAACGAAGGTCTGCACCTGTGGACGTGCATAGTCTTTAGGTAATTTTAAAGGTGGCAACCCTGCTAATTGATATTTCCAGTAAGCAAGTTGCTTTTCTTGTACCTCACCTTGTAGCCAGGCACGTTGACCAACAGCAAAATCAGCGTAGCTAATTGACAAATCGGGAAGGTGTAGCGCTTCTTTTGTGATAGCTGCCTGGTAATGCTGACTGAGTTCACGGTTAAAAACACCAATTGACCAGCCATCAGCTATGATGTGATGCAAACTGATGAGGAAAATGTACTCGTCAGCCTTGAGTTTAAGCAGTGTAAAGCGAAAAAGTGGTGTTTTACTCAGCTCATAACGCCAGAGATATTCATCCTTGCAGATATCTGCAATGGTGTTTTCAATGCCAGTATCTGGCGTACCTGTGAGGTCAACGACGTTTAGCGCTACTTGCACTGATGGCTCAATTCTTTGTACTGGCTCCCCATTAATTACTGGAAAGCAGGTGCGTAAAGATTCTTGGCGAGTAGCGATCGCTTGTAAGGCAACTGCTAGGATATCTGCTTTTAAGATGCCTTGGATGCGATAACTGATAACGATGTTGTACGCAGGATTGCCTGGATCAAAATTATTTAAGAACCATAAACGCCCTTGGGCAAAAGACAAAGGTGCGTCACCTGCTATTGATCTAGGAAGTATCTGGGGTAGGATACCGGAAGAATCGCTGGATGCGCTCACAATCTTGGAACTTAGATGTGCGATCGTTTGATCTGCAAACAAATCTGATAATTGCAGTTCGACCAAAAAGGCTTCGCGGATGCGAGAAACGATCTGGGTAGCCAGTAGGGAATTGCCTCCCAATTCAAAGAAGTTGTCGTCAATGCCTATTTTTTGAATTTTTAAGATATCAGCCCAGATATTAACCAAAATCTCTTCAGTAGAGGTATTTGGTGCTACAAAACCTACTTCAGAAGTTCTTTGATATGGATCTAGATATGGCAGGCTTTGACGGTCTACTTTCCCATTAAAAGTTAAAGGTAAAGTATCCAATAGCACATAAGCAGAGGGCACCATGTAATCGGGCAACAACTCCAAGAGAAAGCCGCGCATTGCTGCGGAGCTAGGCGCTTTGTCTGGCTGCGTGACGATATAAGCCACTAGTTGCTTATTACCTATTTTGTCTTCCTGGGTAGTAACTACTGTCTGAAGTACATCGGGATGTTGAGCTAACACAGCTTCAATTTCTCCCAGTTCAATCCGGAAGCCCCGTACTTTTACTTGGTTATCGATGCGACCAATAAACTCAATGTTACCGTCGGCTAAGTAACGAGCTAAGTCACCAGTTTTGTAGAGGCGTGTCCCTGGTTCATTGCTGAAGGGGTTATTAACGAATTTCTCTGTCGTCAAGTCAGGGCGATGGAGATAACCTCTGGCAAGACCAGCCCCACCAATATATAGTTCACCAATCACGCCAATGGGAACTAATTGCAGATGGCGATTGAGAATATAAACTTGAGTATTAGAAATTGGGCGACCAATGGGGACGGAAAGACCAAGGTGGCTGAAATCTGTGATGGGGAAACAGCAAGTGAAGGTCGTGTTTTCTGTTGGCCCATAACCGTTAATTAAGTGACAGTCTGGCAACTCTTGCAAAGCTTTCTGGACGTGGGAAACAGATAGAGTATCACCTCCTACCAACAATTGACGTACAGGCTTTAAATCCTCCAGCCGCCAATCTACCATTAGGTGGAATAAACCTGCTGTCAGCCATAGGGTTGTGACTTTGTATTGCTGAATAATTTGCCCTAACTCCTCTAAAGATGGTGTATGGGCAGGGGAAATCACTAACCGTCCACCGTTGAGTAAACAACCCCAAATTTCAAAAGTCGAGGCATCAAATGATATGGGAGCCAATTGTAAGAAAACTTCTGCTGGAGTGAGATGAGCATAGTTAGCTGCTTTGACTAACCTTACTACACCACGGTGGATGACGCTAACACCCTTTGGTTTACCAGTAGACCCTGAGGTGTACATAACATAAGCTAAATTGTCAGATGTTATGGCACTGTGGGGATTTTCTTCGCTGTTTTCGTTAATTAGTTCCCAGTCAGAATCTAAACAAACCACCTTGGCACTGCAAGCAGGTAGTCTCTCAACTAACTGTTGTTGAGTCAACAAAACTGAGACTTGGGCATCTTCTAGCATCAAGGAAATCCGCTCTTGGGGATATCCTATATCTAAAGGTAGATAAGCTGCACCAGCTTTGAGAATTCCTAGCAGCCCTGCTACCATCTCTAAAGAACGCTCAACGCAGATACCCACCAGCATCTCTGAGCCGACACCCAAACTTTGCAAATGATGGGCTATTTTGTTAGCTCGGATGTTCAACTCCTGATAAGTTAGTTGCTGATCTCTAAATACTACTGCTACAGCATTTGGCTCTTGCTCGATTTGCTCTGCAAATAATTGATGGATACATTTATCTTGGGGATACGCTACCTGAGTGTTATTCCATTTCACTAGCAGCTGATACTGCTCAGTAGCAGATAGTAAGGGCAATTGCGTCAGATGTTGCTGAGGATCAGTCACAATTCCTTGCAGCAAGGTTTGGAAATGCCCCATGATGCGCTCAATTGTGGCAGCTGCAAATAAGTCTGTGTTGTAATCAAAATCCAACAGCAATTCACCATCTATCTCGACAACATTCAAGCTGAGATCAAATGGAGTAAAACTAATAGGTTTAGGGAATAAATCTGTCTCCAGCCCAAACATCTTGGGCAGAGAAACAGGTTGGTCGAAGTTAAATGTTGTCGCAATTAAAGGGGAGCGGCTGGCATCTCTGGCTACATTGAGTTTGTCAATCAGCCTAGCAAAAGGATAATCCTGATGTTCGTAAGCATTAAATAATTGGTCTTTGAGAATTTTTACGTATTCACCAAAGGTGAGAGAGTCAATAATGCAACTTCTTATAGGTAATATATGAGCGCAGTAACCTATTAATTCTTCACTGCCAGCAAAAGAGCGTCCGGCTGTGGGAGTACCGATGATGATATCGTTTTGGTTTGTTAATCGGTGCAGCAAAGCTCCATAGGCTGATAGAAGAGTCATAAATAGGGTGCAGCCATTGTCTACGCTGAACCGTTTGACATCACTAGTCAGGCTAGGGTTAAGCCGCATCGTTTGTCTGCTACCCTTATACGTTTTGATGGGGGGGCGAGAATAGTCAGTGGGTAGGTCTAAAATGGGGATGGAGCCAGCAAATTGTTCTAACCAGTAAGATTCATGGACTGCCATTGCCTCAGTTTGGCTTTGTTGCTCCTGCCACTGAAGATATTCTTTAAATTGCATAGATGGCTTTAAGTAGCAATCAACACCCTGGCACTGAGCAGAATATAATGCACCTAACTCTTTGAGGATGATGCCCATTGACCAACCATCAACAATAATGTGATGAATCGTCAAAACCAACAAATGCAGTTGCGACTCTAGTTTGAGAATTGAGAAGCGGCAGAGGGATTTTTGGTTAAAGTCGAAAGGTTGTTGGTTTTCTTTTTGGAACCAATCAGCTACTTGCAAATTGCGATCGCCTTTGGCGCTGTGCTCCGCGCGATCGCCACTATTTAAATTAGAAAAGTCAATTAAAGGAACCTCTACTGTTAGAGATGGTAAAATCTCCTGAAAATCGTTCTGGCTACTGATAACTGTACGTAGAGCTTCGTGGCGGTTGACAATTGTTTGGATAGCTTGAGTTATTGCCCCTTGATTCAACAAACCTTTCAACTCCAGACCAATGGAAACATTGTATGCTAGCGAACCATCTTTCCCCATTTGTGCCAAAATACCTAATTGTTTTTGGGCTGCATTCAAGGGAATTTTGTCTGCTACTTGGCCGATAATCACAGCTTGTTGAGATAAAAGTCTGGTTTCTTCCATCTCATGGGGAATGGTAACAGCTTCTCGAAACCCATTACCCTGTAATAGTTGCCGCCATTGCCCCGCAGAAAGCAAGGGGTAGGAATGTCGCAAATCATGGTCAGCAAATTTCCACCAACCTGCGGTTAACCCAAAAGTTAGGTCTAACCAGCGTTGGGGAGCTGTTGTCTCTACTAAAACAAGTAATCCACCAGGAGCTAATAACTGCTGCACATGGTTGATTGTTTGTCTGAGATTTTGAGTAGCGTGGAGTACATTGGCTGCTATCACCAAATCATACTGATGGCAGCCAAAGCCTTGGGTAGAAGGTTCTTGCTCAATATCTAAAATTTGACAGTTGATATTGGGGTAATTAGTGTATTTTTTCTCTGCTTTAGAGACGAACAAAGGAGAGATATCCGTAAATACATACTCAGTTTCATCGCACAGATAAGGCAGAATATGTGAAGTTGTGCCGCCAGTGCCAGCACCAATTTCTAGAATTCGGACTTTTCGTCCTTGCCAACGCTGCAAAGCAGTGGCAATAACTTGCTGCACCAAGGTATTTACGACTACAGCCCCAGGAGAATCTTGGTAAAGCTGGGTTGTTGTGCTTAAATCTCCTTGAGGGAATAACACTTGGAGTGCGTGGCATTCTCCTTGTAGTATCTGTGCTAGTCTTTGCCCACAACGCCCCAACAAAGTCAGTTCAGCTTTGGCAACTGGGTACTGTTGAATTAAAGTTGCAATCTCTGGTTCCTGTAAGTCTGTATGCTTTGGCAGTTGAGTAACTTCCCACTCTCCATCTACGTGACGTAGCACCCCCACTTCTGCCAGCATAAAAAGTAAGTGATTGAGTAACGGCTGATATTGCTCAACTACGCCCATTTGCTTTGCAGCTAATACTGTTGAGAAGCGCTGTTGAAAAGAGAAATTCCATCCCATTTGTGCAAAAGCTATGAGAACATAGTTGATGCTCAAGCCTTCCAGTTTGGTTAATAGCTTTCTATAAATATCTAAATCTTGCTGAAAAAGCAATTGAGTGAATTCTGGTCTGAGGCGATCGCTAATGCTTTTTGGTGTTAGCATGGCCTCTGATGGCAAATGCTGACTCTTTTGTTCTTTGGCAGACAATAAGTTTTGCTGAGTCGCAGTTGGGGAATGCTTGGAGAAAAAACCTCCCTGTTGCAAGTTATATATACTATCTTTAAAGGCTTGAATTATATAATCAATCTCTTCTTCTGTATGAGCCGTAGATAGAAAACAGGAGCGTGCTTCCCAGATGTAAATTCCCTTCTGTGCTAAGTGATAGAAGAGTAAATCCATCTCTAGCGGCTGATACAGATAACTAATGTTTCCTAAGTAAGTAAAACGTAAAACTGAACCACAATATAAGACTTTAATGGGAATTTTCTGTTCTTCAAAGTAAGCGTTGAGGGTTTCGGCTAACCGTGATGTCCTCTGATTCAACTGCTCGTGTAGCGCGGTTCCCTGCATCTTCAGGTACTTAAGTACAGCTCGTGCTGCCACCATAGCTAATGGATGCTTAGAGAAAGTCCCAGCAAAAAATGTTGTTTTAACCGCAGGATATGAATCATCACCGTAATGCCACAAACCGCCATCAATTCTATCCATGTAAGTCGCCCTACCAGCAATGATGCCAATAGGCATCCCACCGCCGATGAGTTTACCATAGGCGATGATGTCTGCTTGAATACCAAACCAAGCCTGCGCTCCACCAGGATGAATGCGGAAGCCTGTCACTATTTCATCGAAAATTAAAGCAATTCCAGCTTCTTGCGTCAAATGCCGCAATTGTTGCAGAAATGCTTTAGGTTGTAGATCCGGTCGGCGGCTTGGTATCGGTTCAACCAAAACAGCAGCCAATTCATGGGCGTAATTTTTGATAATTTCCAGAGATTGGGGAGCATCATAGGTGAGAACTAAAACGTCATCAACCATAGATTGCAATACACCAGGAACCATCGGTACAGAGCTTAATTCCCCATCAATATTTTCTGCTATAGCTAAAAGACCATCAAAATGGCCGTGGTAAGAGCAGCTGAAGATAGCAATTTTGGAGCGGCCTGTGGCTGCGCGTGCCAAACGCACGGCTGTCATCATTGCCTCTGTCCCCGTATTACAGAAGGTAACTCGCTCTACACCCGTTAGTTCACAAATCAATTGAGCTACTTCGCCAGCTATTTTTGATTGGGGACCAATTTGTATCCCTTGCTGTAACTGCTCTGCCAAAGCCTCAGCAATAAAGGGGGGATTATGACCAAAAAGGTGGACACCAAACCCCATTGTTAAGTCTATATACTCATTGCCATCGATATCCCAAAACTTTGATCCCAAAGAGCGATCGCCCACTATGGGGTAACACATCTCTTTGGTTTCTAAACGAAACTGGTTTAAAGCTCTCCTGTCTGCCCAAATTGGCCGATAGGCTTGTGCTAGTTGTTTTGATTTTTCAGTCCGCTGGGTATAACGAGCGATCAGAGTTTCCAGATGATGCTGTTGCTGGGGATGCAATTGTCTGGTCTGGGATTGTTCAACTTGCCAAAAAGGAATAGCTGAGGAAGATGGAGGGGTAGTTGCTGGCAGCTCAGGTTTAGTAGTAGCAGCTACCGATTGAGCAACCTGGTGATGCTGCGGTTGCTCTTGAGAATCGACAGTATTAGTTTCTGATGAAGGCGATCGCTGGGAAGGTAATTTGTTGTTGCTTAAGACTTCTAACTGCTGCGACATGATCTGAGACATTACCTGAAGCTGCTGCTGGATAATTCCTTGTAGCCCAGTCTCTGGTACTATCTGTTGATTTTCCGGCTCTGGTGTAGGTGTGACAACGATAGGCGGTTGAATTGGCTGCTGCAATTGTACTTGAGGCTGTGGCGCATCGATTTCGGTTTGCTGTTCGCCTAAATTTTGGTTGATGTAATTTGCCAGTGCATCCAGTGTTGTCAATTCTTCAAAGAACTGGCGCATGGCAATCTTCATTCCATAGGTATTTTCGATGCTGCGCGTTGCATTAGCAAGGACAATGGAATCAACACCCATTTCTAGAAAAGGTTTATAAATATCTACTTCCAGTGGGGACAATTGCAGCAAATTGGCAATTAACAAACTCAATGTTCCCAAGATTTTGTCTCGCTGGGTGGTTTGAAAGGAAGTATTTGCCTGGGAGTTGGAGTCTTTTGTTTTCATCAGTACACTCTTGTCATCAAACCAGTGAATTTTTTGCTGAAAGGGATATGTAGGAAGTGATACCTGATTTTGTGAATAGTCCCGATTGAACTCGATCCAGTTGATATCTGCTCCCCGGACGTAGAAAGTAGCAAGGCTTTCCTCTAACACTTGCCAGTCATGCTTAATTGGGTTTAAAGAAGGTAGCCAAAGCGCGTTTGCTGTCTGGCGATCGCGTTGACTCATACCGCATAGAATTGGCTTCGGACCTATTTCTAGAAACAAGTCGTAACTTTGCTGCAATAGATAATCTATCCCGGCGGTGAATTTCACGGCGTTTCGAGTGTGTTCTCGCCAATGGTGAGCATTGAGGACAACACCAGGCGGTATCAGTTCACCAGTTAAGTTAGAAATAAGTGGTAAGCGTAGCGGTTGCAGCGAAACTTGGTTAACAGCCTCTTGTAACCCATCCAGCATAGGTTCCATTAAAGGAGAGTGGAAGGCATGAGAAACTCTTAAACGCTGAGTTTCGATTCCTTTTAATTGCAAAGCAGCAATTATTGCTCTAACTTCTTCACGCCTACCAGAAATGACAATATTCCGCAAGCCATTAATAGCGGCAATACTCACCTGCTTTCTGTGAGGTTCAATAGCTGCTTGCACCTGATTCTCATCTGCAAATACCGCTACCATCTCACCATCTTGGGGTAAAGCTTGCATCAAACGCGCTCTTTTAGCAATTAGCTGCAAACCATCTTCCAGGCTGAATACCCCTGCTACACAGGCAGCAACATACTCACCTACACTATGACCCATGACTATTGCTGGTTCTATGCCCCAAGATTTCCATAACTCAGCTAGGGCATATTCAAAGGCAAATAGGATGGGTTGAGTATAGGCAGTCTCATCTAAAGGGGAACTTGTTCCTGGCTCTGGGTAGAGTACTGACAGGATTGATTTTTCCACAAGAGGTTGCAGGATTTGATCGCAGCGATCGAGCATTTTGCGAAATGTCGGCTGTGTCTCGTATAACTTGCGACCCATGCCTATGTACTGTGATCCCTGACCCGTGAAAAGAAAGGCGACTTTAGGTTGACTAGTGCCTAGTATCGGCTCACAGAAAACTCCTGGCGTTTTTTGTCCAGTGACAAAGGCAGCTAATTTTTCCCTTATCGTTGCTGAGGAGTCAGCCACCACACTCAGCCGATGGTGAAAGTGCGATCGCTTGGTACTAGCACTAAAGCAGATATCCGCTATAGCTAAATCTGCGTTAGCGGCTAAATAGTCTTGATAACGCTGTGACAATTGCTTTAGCGCTTCTTGTGTCTTAGCTGATAATGTCAGCAAATGCCATGAGCGTTTTGTATTCGGTAGCCCTGGCTGGGAAGGCGGGGCCTCTTCCAGCACTAAATGGGCATTAGTGCCACTAAAGCCAAAGGCACTCACTCCCGCCAACCGAGGGGTTGTCCCTGTTCGCCAGGGCGTTTGTTCAGTTGGTACGACCACCGGGATTTCATTCCAACTAATATAAGGATTGGGCTGCTGAAGGTGTAAATGAGGTGGAATCTCCTGATGCTGGAGGGCTAATACCACTTTGATCAAACCCGCAATCCCAGATGCCGCTTCTAAGTGACCAATGTTAGTCTTTACCGAACCAATCATCAATGGCTGTTCTGGAGAGCGGTGCTTACCAAACACTGTTGCCAACGCCCCCACCTCGATCGGATCGCCCAAAGATGTGCCAGTGCCATGAGCCTCTATATAACTTATTTGCTCTGGCTTGACCCTGGCATTCTCTAAGGCATGAGAAATCACAGCTTGTTGAGCCGGGCCATTAGGAACCGTTAGTCCACTGGTGCGGCCATCCTGATTAACTGCTGAACCTCGAATCACAGCTAAAATATTGTCCCCATCAGCGATCGCATCTGACAAACGCTTCAGGACTATGACTCCGCAGCCTTCCGCACGCACAAAGCCATCGGCTGAGGCATCAAAGGTCTTACAACGTCCATCGGCGGCTAACATTTTGGCTTTGGAGAAATTAATACTATATTCTGGTGACAGGAGTCGATTTACACTGCCCGCCAGTGCTAAATCACACTCTTGATTACGCAGGCTTTGACAAGATAAATGAACAGCTACCAATGATGAGGAACAAGCTGTATCCACTGATAAACTTGGCCCTTGTAAACCTAAAATATAAGATAAGCGACCCGATGCAACGCTATGGGAAGTACCTGTTGCTAAGTAAGCGTCAATTTCTGTAGGCTCTCTAGTCAAAAGTCGTTGAAAATAATCATTGCTAGAGATACCAATAAATACACCAGTTTGACTGTTAGCTAGTTGTGCGGGTACTAAACCTGCGTTTTCCAGTGCTTCCCAACTGACCTCTAGAAGCAGGCGTTGCTGGGGGTCAAGACTGGCGGCTTCCCGTGGTGAGATGTTGAAAAATTGAGAGTCAAATTCACGTAAGCGATCGACAAACCCACCATGCCGGGTATATGTTTTCCCTGGAGTATCTGGGTTTGAGTCGTAGTAAGCATCAATATTCCATCGGTCTGGCGGTATTTCAGTAATGGCATCTACTTTATTGCATAGCAACTGCCAGAAAGCTTCAGGACTATTCGCATTTCCGGGAAATCGGCAACCCATACCGATAATGGCAATAGGTTCAGTCTTGGTACGCTCTAGAGTACTCAGTTGGGATTTCATTTCCCTGAGTTCAAGTAGTGCCTTTTTCATTAAAGATTGATGATCGGTATTCACGGAATTCTTACTCATAAAGCTTTGCCCTCCTCAATCGCTGCTAATTCTTGGGCCAGTAAATCTGCAATGTCATCTGAGGATAGTTCTTCTAAATCAGATTTTTCATTGAGTTGTGATTTTAGAGATGCTGGAGAAAATTCTGTTGTTAGTACTTCCTGGGTTAAATAATTGATCAAGGTTTTCATTGTCGGATAATCAAATACTAGGGTCGAAGGCAAAGTACATCCCAGACTGCTTTGCAGACGATTTCTTAATTCCACAGATGTCAGAGAATCCATCCCCAGATCGAAAAAACCCTGCTGTGTATCTATAGATTTAGATGGATTTAAACCTAAAACTATGTTGACTTGTGAGCGGACATGAGCAATCAAAAGCTCTTGACGATCGCCTTGTTGAGCTGCTTGAAGTTGTTGGATAAATTTTACAGGAGCGATCGCTGGCTGCTGAGAAATTTCTGCAAAGTCAGCAAAGAACGACAAAGGTAGTGATTGCTTCATAAACTGCGCCCAGTTGATAGGCGCGACCCCAACCTGAACAAATGGCTGAGAAAATAAGAGTTCCAGCACTTCCAATCCCTGCTGTGGGGCTATGCTTCCTATCCCCTTCATTTTGAACTTTTCGACGACCTGACGTTTGGCTGCGGCTCCTAAATCAGCCCAAGCCCCCCAGTTAATGCTCAATCCTGCTAATCCCCTGGCTCGACGAGCAGAGGCTAGGGCATCCAGAAAGGCATTTGCTGCTGCGTGGTTGGCTTGACCTGAATTGCCCAGTAGAGAAACAGTAGAGGAGAATAACACAAAAAAGTCTAAGGGCTGGTTTTGGGTCAAAGCGTGTAAATTCCATGCTCCTTGCACTTTCGGAGCCATGACTCGTTGGAAACGCTCCCAATTCTGTTGCAACAAAACACCATCATCCAAAACACCAACGGCGTGAATAACTCCTCGCAATGGTGGTTGGGAACTCTCAATATCTGCCAGCACTTGAGCGACTTGCTCTGCATCGGTAACATCAGCTTGGACTACCCTGACATTAGCACCTGATTGCTCTAACTCCCTCAACTGACTCCGCACAGAATCATTAGCACCACTGCGCCCTACAAGCACTAAATGGCGCGCTCCCTTTTCTACCATCCAGCGAGCGACCAATAACCCCAGACCTCCTAAAGCCCCAGTGATTAAATAGGTGCGATCGCCAGAAAAGGCAAGTTGCTGTGGTAATAGAGATGTTTCGTTAAAAGTTTCTCTATCTAACTGCTGAGATAGTACAATTTTGCCAATGTGTTTGGCTTGCTGGAAGTAGCGAAAGGCACTAACTGTGTCTTGGATAGAGAAAACCTTTCGTGGTAAAGGCTTGAGTTTGCCCTCTGGGAATTGTTGTATTAAGTGATGCAGCATCGATTGAATTAAAGCAGGCTGTTGTTGACATACCTGCATGAGATCAATCACAAAATAGGAGACATCAGACCTGAGTTTGATTATCCGCTTCGGTTCCCAAATGCCCCTTTTACCAATTTCTAAAAAGCGACCTTGAGGACTTAGAATCGATAAACTTTTAGGGATGAATTCTCCTGCTAGGCAATTGAGTACAATCTCTACCCCTTCACCTTGAGTAATTGCCATAACTCGATCAGCAAAATCTAAGGTGCGGGAATTCATAATATGTTTTACTCCCAAAGACTTGAGAGATTCCCATTTACCATGACTAGCTGTAGCAAACACTTCGGCTCCAGCCAACTGAGCTAGTTGCACTGCGGCTTGTCCTACCCCGCCACTAGCTGCATGAATCAACACCCTATCCCCAGGAGATATTTTAGCAAGGTGGTGTAGCGTATAGTAGGCTGTTAAAAAAGCAACTGGAATTGTGGCAGCCTCCTCGAAACTGAGAGTTTCTGGCTTAATTGCTACTAGAGCAGCGTTGACTGTAACATACTGTTGGCAACTGCCAGGAGTTATAGCTAAAACTGCATCTCCAATCTGAAAGCCTTCTACTCCTTCCCCAATAGCTACCACCTCACCAGCACACTCCAGCCCCAATGAACCTGGATCACCAGGGTACAAGTCCAGTGCATTGAGAACATCTTTGAAATTCAGCCCGGTGGTCAGAACTCGAATCTCTAACTCACCAGCACTAGGTTTACAGCGAGCGATCGCCTGTAATTCTAAATTCTCTAGTTGTCCTCGTGTTGAGATACTGAGTTGAAATGGTTGGTTATTGGGAACATCAAGCCGATGTGCAACGTTGCGGTTTGGAACTAAGCTGCTACGTACTAACCTTGCTACTCGACGTACACCGTCATGGAAAGCCACCTCATATTCGGAAACACTTGACCAAATCTCTGCAAATAAGTCTTGCACCTGACTCCCGACTTTGTAGGGATCTAAATCTACCCGTACACAGTTTAGTTCTGGATGTTCTAGAGTAATGACTTTTCCCATTCCCCATAAAGGAGACTGTGCTGCTCCTAGAAAGTTTTGAGTTGTGGCTGGTACTGCACCTTTGGTTACTAACCACAGAGAGGGCGGTGTAGAAAATCCTGCTTTTACCAAAGCTTGGACTAGATGTAATGTACTAGCACATCCTTGTTTTGTGGCTACCTCTAAATCTACTCCTACAGCATCCAAGCTCCACAGATGTACTACTCCTCGCAAAGGCTGATCTGTTTCTAATGCCTTGAAGAGTTGTTGAAAGTCAGCCGGGTTGCTTGGGTCTACCCTGAACCCATCTGGTAGCTGTTTGTACTCTTGTCCTGGGAATACTAAAGTACAATTTTCTCCTTGAGACTGTAGTAATTTTGCTAAATCCCCACCAATACCATAACGATCTGCCAAAATTAGCCAATGGCTTGGCTGAGATGTTGTTAGTACTGAGTTTATATGTGGTGCTTGGGCAACAATCACCGATTGTGGAAATATACTCTCTTTCTCAGAGCCAAGGGCTATAGCTTCTGTAAAACCGTTTTGCTGTAACAATTTTAGCCATTGGTTAGCAGAAATTAGGGGATATTCTGGACGTAAATCGAAGTCGGCAAATTTCCACCACCCATCCAGCAAACCAAAGGTTAAGTCTGTCCAGCGCCGACGCGCCGTCCCCTCCAGTAAGACTAACATCCCGCCAGGAGCTAATAACTGCTGTACGTGTTTGAGAGTTAGACGTAAATCACTAGTAGCATGAAGTACATTAGCTGCCAAGATTAAATCATATTCATGTAAATTAAACTCTTGATTTGCAGGTGGTTTCTCAATATCTAAAACCCGATACTCTACAAAGGGATAATTGTGAAATTTATTTTGTGCCTGAGTTGTAAAAAAACTGCCAATATCAGTAAATATATACTTTACTTGATGGGCGTTGAGGTGCGGCAGAATATAGGCGGTTGTTCCCCCAGTACCTGCACCAATTTCCAGAATTCGCACCCCGAGTTGAGCAGGTAAACGCTCCAGCAAGGTTGAGATTGCCTTTTGCACCAGTACATTCATGGGCGCGAAGGCTGGAGAATTTTCATATAAGCTGGCTGCGGTTGTGACATCCCCGGCTGGAAATAGCAATTCTAACGGATGACTATTTCCTTGCAGTACTTCTGCTAGTTTCAAGCCGCAACGCCTGAGCAAGGTTAGCTCCGCTTGGGCGCTGGGATACCGCTCTAACAGCGTACTCCAATATTCCTCTGGATCTTGAATTTGCGGGACTGAGACTACTTGCCACTCTTGTCCTACTCGTTGCAGTATATCGACTTCAGCCAACATCTCGAGCAGACGATTTAGCAGTCGATAGTGTTGGCTAACTATACTTAATTGCTCTGCTATGGATGCAGTGCTAAAGGTTGTCTGGGATTGAAACTTCCATCCCAGTTGTTTGAAAGCATACAAAACATAAACCACACTCAAAGCTTCAAGTTGATTTAATAGTTGCGGTTGCGGACTGAACTCAGCTAGCACAGGCGTGAGGCGATCGCTAATTTCAGCAGGAGTCGGTAAATAGTCCGGTGGTAGAAAATGGCTAAAATTCGCCTGGGGTCGCCATTCCACCTCATAAAGCCAGTCTAACCAAGATTTGTCGGTAGTTGCTAGTATCGCTTTTTGACTGGTTCGCTTGAAGGAAAGCCCATCAACTCGAACTACAATGGTTCCGTTTTCATCGTACAAGCGTAAATCAGCTGTCAAGGTTTCTGGATTTAAACCCTTAACTGGGCGTAACTGAGCATGACTCCACAGGTTCAGCCCCAGATGGTTGTAGACTTCTAAGCGTTCTACGGCTACGGGTAAATAAATTTCTGATTTTACTATTTCAGGGAAAACTGCGATCGCCACTTGCAAGCAACCATCCAGCAACACCGGATGCAGATGATAATCCAAAGCTTCGGCTACTAATGTCTCAGGCATCCGAATGCGCCCTAAAGCTTCTCCTTGCTGCCGCCATAGTTGTTCAATAACTTGGAAACTTGCACCGTAATTAATGCCCCGCTCTTGACACTGTTGATAGTAAGCTTTGACAGATATCTCTGGGAAACAGCGACTCCTTAACTGGGAGAGGTTTACTTGCTCTGGTTGTGGCTTTTGTTCTTTAACTACAATCTTGCCGGAGGTATGTAATTTCCAGGATTCGTCATCATCCGTTTGCAAGCTGTAAATCCTAAATGCAGACTCTGCGGAGTTTTGGGTAAGAATCAACTGCACTGTTTGGATTTTTTCTGCTGGCAAAATCAGCGTATCAGAGATAATTAGATCCTCTATAACCAAATTCTCAGATTTGAAGACAGCGATCGCAGCGACTACCGCCATTTCTAAGTAAGCAGCGGCAGGCAGAACAGTTTTCTGGTAGACGCAATGGTGCTTGAGAAAAGCTGGCGCATCGGCGCTGAAGGAGGACTCAAACAAAATATCTTGATGAGCAGATCGTAACCGATGACCAAGCAGGGGATGAAGAGAATTTGGGATTGAGGGTTTTTGGGTTGTTTCAATCCAGTACCGTTGTCCTTGAAACGGGTATGTCGGCAGTGCAACTTTTTGTCGCTCATAGTCTTGGTCAAAGCCTGACCAATCCACCTGCACGCCTGCCAAATAAAGCTGACTTAAACTTTCAAGTATTTGCTGCCAATCTTCCTGCCCTGGACGCAAAGAAGGCAGCCATCGACCGGCTACTTCTGGTAGGCACTTACGACCCATTCCCAGCAAAATCGGTTTTGGGCCACATTCCACAAAAACTTCATAACCTGCACGATATAGCGCTTCCATGCCTGTGGCAAAGCGCACTGGTTGACGGATATGCTGACACCAATATTCAACTGTAGCTACTTCAGCTTTTGCTAGTCCAGTAACATTAGAAATTAAGTCAATTTTTGGAGAAGAATAAGTTATTTCACTTGCCACCCGCGCAAACTCCGCCAGCATTGGCTCCATTAAGGGAGAGTGGAAAGCATGGGACACTTGTAGAGGTGTGGCCTTGATTCCCATTGCTTCTAGTTTTACCACCACTAAGCGGACAGTATCGCGATCTCCGGAGATAACCACACTTTCAGGGCTGTTAAAGGCAGCGATCGCTACTTGATTTACATAAGGTTCAATAATTGGCGCTACCTGAGATTCTGAGGCTAACAAGGCAATCATTTCCCCATTAGCAGGTAACGCTTGCATCAATCGTCCGCGTGCAGCAATCAACTTTAGACCGTCTTCCAGGCTGAAGACCCCTGCCACACAAGCAGCTACGTATTCGCCGACGCTATGACCCATTACTGCTGCGGATTTAATCCCCCAAGACTGCCATAATTCTGCTAGGGCATACTCTATGGCAAATAAAACAGGTTGAGTGTAAGCTGTTTCATGTATGGGTGAAGTTTCTCCTGCTTCTGGATAAAGAATTTTTAGCAAAGGTACATCTAAATAAGGAAGCAGAATGTCATTGCAACGGTCAATCGTGGCGCGAAAGGTGGGCTGCGTTTCGTAGAGAGAGCGCCCCATCCCGATGTACTGTGACCCCTGACCCGTGAATAAAAACGCTACTTTTGGGGGACTACTTCTGTGTAAATGGCTGCTGTATAGATCGAAATTTTCCTTACTTTGGGCGAAAGCATTTAGTTGGTCGTGCAATTGGATGGTGGACTCTGCGACAACAGCAAGGCGATGGTCAAAATGCGATCGCCCTGTGTTTGCCGTAAAGCAAGCATCGGCTATGGATACCTCTGAATACAACTTCAGATAAGCTTCGTAAGCTTGTACCTGTTCCTTTAAAGCTTTTTCACTTTTTGCTGAAAGAGTCAATAGATGGAGAGGGCGCTCAACTTGCGCTACCGTACAATTTGGTGCTGGTGCCTCTTCCAAAATTACATGGGCGTTAACACCGCCGAAACCAAAGGAACTCACACCAGCTCGCCTGGGGATAAATTCTCCTTCTTTTGTCCTTAACTGCTGCCAATCTTTTGTTTCTTCTACGATGTAAAAGGGACTATTGTCTAATTTTATTCTAGGATTCAGTTGCTCATAATTAATTATTTTCGGCAATTTCTTGTGCTGCATTGCCAATAAGACTTTAATTACTCCAGCTATTCCCGCTGCTGCTTCCAAATGTCCAATATTTGTCTTGACTGCACCTAATCCACAATAGAGTTCATTAAATTGCCGAATCCCGTACTGTTGATACAGTTGTGTAAATGCTCGTTTTATTCCATTAATTTCAATCGGGTCGCCTAATGGGGTACCTGTGCCATGAGCTTCGATGTAAGACACTGTATTAGGTGGAATGCTTGCTTTTGTATATGCAGATCGAATGACTTGTGATTGAGCATAGGCATTAGGAGAGGTTAAAGTCCGAGCAGCGCCGCCATGATTGACAGCATCTCCTCTAATAACGCCATAAATACGATCTTTATCTTTAATTGCATTTCTAAGAGGCTTTAATAGAATAACCCCCGCCCCTTCACCTCGAACATAACCATCTGCCTTCGCATCAAAGGTTTTGCACTGTCCTTCAGGTGACAACATACCCAATTTACTGAAAGAAATGTAATAGGTAGGTGTAGACAAAACGCTGACTCCACCGACTAGCGCCAGCTTACATTCCTTTTCTTTAAGCGCATTGATTGCCTGATGGATTGCCACAAGTGAGCTTGAACAAGCCGTGTCTACAGGTACGCTGGGGCCATGAAAATTAAAAAAGTAGGATATCCGATTCGGAATAATGCAAGTATAAGTACCTGTTGAGGTATGACCATCAATATGATCTTGGTGCTTTTCCAGCAATTCTTTGTAGTCAAAATTACAAACTCCAACAAAAACACCTACATTAGTTCCTGATAAGTTTGTAGGCGAATAACCAGAATCTTCTATACATGACCAACTAAGCTCCAGCATTAACCTTTGTTGAGGGTCTATCAGTTTTGCTTCTCGGGGTGAAATACCAAAAAACATGGGATCGAATTTGTCTGCATCTTCAAGAAATCCACCCCATTTACTAATGCTTTTGTTGAGTTCATCAGGATTTGAGGAATAAAACTTCTCAATATCCCACCGAGTTGAAGGAATCTCGGTTATGCTGTTTATTCCTTTTTCAAGATTATTCCAAAACTGGTGATAGTCTTTGGCTCCAGGGAATCGGCACGCCATACCAATGATTGCAACTAAATCTTCTGATTTTCTCATTTGTTTTACTAATTAAAATTTGAAGACTTAATACATTTTGTTGACAGTCTTTGGTGGCGTTAATGGATCAGCTTTTTACAACCATATCTAAGAGAATATGAAGATTATCAATTATTGATACAATATTGACATAGGGATGAATTAATATACATTTCCATCCACTAATTGGCATCCCTGATTTGCTTACAAGTACCTGATGAGAATATCCTAAAATAGGTGTATCAGAACTTCTTATATTCTTGCTTTTTATAAAAAGATTGTGATTATAGTCATTTATATTTTGAATAAAACTACAATCTTCTTCACTAGTTCCAAACAACTCTCTGTTGTAAGCCTCTTGCGCTTCAATACCAGGTGGATAAAATCGCCAAAGTGTACTTGTCCCGGGAACATTTTTATTTAGAACTTGAACAGAATTCTTAAAACTGAATTGCAATTTAGATTTAAAAATGATGCTTTGTTGGATAGCATAACCAATAATAGTTTGGTATCCTTCATAGCCTAATGCATATAAATTAGCCAAAATCATTAAAGGGCCATCTCCTGGACGAGAACTTTCAGGCGTGTAAGCACCTGGAAATGAGCAGAAAATATCTTCAGTAAAATAGGGGGTTTCCTCTACATCTTTTTGAAGCAGCAACAAATCTCTTCTATTTTTAAAAATTAAGGCACTAGAAGTATAAGATGTAAAACCATGTTTGTGAGGATCAACTGTAACAGAATCTGCATAAGATAAATTAGAGTATAGACAGTTTAATTTCTGAATAATATCAATAGTATCTGGATCGAATCCTAATGGATTATTAACAATATTATAATTTTTAAATATACCATAAATCCATCCTACAGCAGCATCTACATGAACATGTGGTTTAGAAACATTATATTTTTGGCATAGTTCTTCGCAAATCTCAACAACACTTTTGACATCATCTATACCGAAAGAATCAGTTTGTCCAGCAATTAAATATACACAGACAACCTGTTTTTGATGTTTGATTGCTTCCTCCATTTGAGATTCGAAATCTGGCAAAGATATACTAAAATTATGTGTGGCAGGAATAGATATAACATTTTCTGTTCCGATACCAAGTAACCGAGCCGCGTTGATATTGGTGTAATGACCAAGAACTGATTGTATAACCACAGGATCTTTATCAAAAAAAGCTTTAAAGCCTTTTTTTCCCAAACCAGGAAATGTCTTTTCAAGGGCACATCGAACTGCCCAGTAATTACTTGCAGAGCCTCCTGATGTAAAATATCCTCCTGATATTTTTGGTTCAAAACCTATAATTTCAGCTATGTGTGAGATAGCTAACTGTTCAGCTTCAATCGCTTTTCCAGCATAGCTTTCATAAACTAAATTTGGATTAATAATAGCACAAGCGAATTTAGCAAGAATAGCTGGAGTTAAAGAGGGTGGAATGACATTGAGAGGAGCATAACCTGCTGAGTAATTGGGGACATTTCCTAAATAATTTAGTATAATGTTTTGAATAACTTCTTCAATTGACCAACCTTTTTTAGGAATTTTGTTTATTCCTAATTCAAATTTGAATTCTGTAGTTATCGAATCTGTTAAATTTGCATCAGTTAGTACTTTTTTTAATCCTGTTAATAGCTCAATAATAGATTCTAAAAAATCATTATCCAAACCTTTGCTAGTAAGAAAATATTGGCTGTACTGTGAAAGTAAATTACTTAATTTTGTGTTTTCTAAAGACAAACTATATTTTTTTTGCATTTTTATTAATGTTTTATCAAAGAATTTTATGATAAGATTTTAAAATTTATTTTATAATTAGGTTCTTAACTTTGTTACATTAGAGAAAGAGTTCCACCTAATAAATATTTATCTAATGCTGGTGAAATACTGAGGCGTGAAGGGGGATGAAATGCGAGAGCATGGACAGAAGCAAGTAGGTAAGCAACCTCAGATGATTTAACAAATGACATACCACCTAAAATTTCCACAGCCTGTGTTGTAACACATGCAATCGCACGTTGAACCAAATAACGTACAAATAGAGATTTCGCTACTGTTTTATCATCTTTCTCTCCATTCATTATGGAATAAGCCAAACCCTCAAGTGCAGCCATTGCACCTTCCACCTCTGTTGCTAGTAAAACACGCTCAGAAGGTATACCTTTGCCATCTTTGAATACACGCTCAACTAAAGCACTAGCAATGCCAAGATAAGCAGCTGAGATGAATAGTTCAAACCAAATAAATGTCTGAGCCTGTACCGAATTTAAATGACCAGGCTTACCCATATAGTAAATACATTCTTGGGGTACATAAACCTCTTGAAGTCTGACCTCATCACTTTCTGTTCCTGTAAGAGGCCAAGTTTCCCAGAAAGGGTAGCGCTCTACCCCTGGTTCACTCGCTGGTATAATTACCATTACTAATTCATCTTCGTTTCCTCCGTGTGCTGGAAGCGTGACACTAGCAGCTATCAAGTCCATAGATCTAGACAAGCTACAGGGCTTCTTGCTGCCACTGATGATTAAACCATCCACAGTTTCTTTGACTTGCATACATGAAGCAAGTATGTTCTGTCCTACTTGTCCTTCTGCAAAGCCAGAAGCAAAATAGAGGTTTTGTTGAGCAACACGCTCTAGTAGAGCAAAACCAGGCTGATTAGTGATCATCACCTGAGTCATAACTACTGTGATATGGTGCATAGTCGTTGCAACTGCTAACGAAGGAGAACGACTTGCAATTGCACGTAGAATGCGAATAGCTTGGAGTGGGGATGCTCCTAGACCAGCATACTCGGTTGGGATTAATAAACCAGGCCCACCAAATTCCCTAAAAACTTGGAAAGCAGGATTATTTCGGCTTTCCATTTCTAGCAGAGGAATATTTAAAAGAGCTGCATCCAATCCTGGAAAAAACTTTTCGAGGGTTGCTCGTTCTTGACTTAGAATCATAAGATTCGCTTTATAAGTTTACTATAACAAGCTCTAAAGTAGATGTAGATGTCAGAAATACTAATATCTCTAAAATCCTGTAACACATCAATTACCCCGTCTTCTCGTCATCATCTGTAGCCTCCTTTTGGAGAATTGGTATAAGTCATAAAATACCCCGTGGTCGTTTTTGCTCGAAAAGTGAAAGCATTAAAAATTAAATCATAATTTGGCAAAAAATATGATTGAAACGACTAGATATTTTATTTATTGGTCGAGGGTGGGTACTATCCTCTGCCTCTTTCATATTAGATCCGGACGTAAAGTTTTTCTCTTTACTAGATGGCTGAATTTTAATAAATCCAGCCATCTACGAATCACACTTTGGAGACTCCTACTACTTTTCGATCAATCTTGAACAAAATGACAATTTTTCATGATTTTAGCTAACGAAAAATCAATATTTTGCTCCAGAGTGAGATAAAAGGGTTAGTAAAAGTGCCAGCCGAGCAATCATTAAAATTTACCAAGAATCCAGTTACCAGGAGCATTTTCATCTTGAGAGAGATAGAACTCTCGGACAAGCTTTGTAACCTCGTCCTTTGTGACAAAACCATCACCATTTGCGTCAAGCTTTTTAAAGATTGCCTCTTCTTCACTTGCTCCTAAACCATAAGCTGTGAAGAACCGCTTGTAATCTTGTAGAGTAAGTTTACCGTCATTATCAGTATCGACTAATTCTACAAGCCGATTTGTTGAAGCTATTACGTATTGATCAAATTGATTTTGGTCATTGATAATGCTTTCGCTGTAACTGTACCATTCATCTAAGCTTACTTCACCATTCCCATCAGTATCAGCTATTTTCTTTAATTCATCCCAATGCTTTTGGTACTCTGATTTTAGTTGTTCGTACTCGGATGCTCCTGATTTTACACCTGTGACTCTAGCTATTTGAGTAAGAAGACCTTCAGAGTCATCTTGAGTTATTGTCCCATCACCATCTAAATCATAACTTTGAAATTCAACTTTTAGCTTGCGCTTTTGGAGTTCTGACAATGCCATAACTTTTGTCCTTTATATTTGCTAAAAATTTTAAGTCTTCTAAATAGAAGACAAGTTGTATTACTTTCGCAACTTTTTGATGAGCAAGAGAGCTTTAAAACAAGCAAAATCAATAGATTATATACATTTTCAGGTGATTAAACTTGCATTCTAGCTACTTTTTCATCTTAATTCGAGGAAAGTTATACACAATGTATAAATAACCAATTGCCCATGTTTTTTAAATACTAGTTGCATAATTTGAAATCGATTTATTTAATGGTTATTAGTTAGAAGTATAAAATTTATTTATCTACTAACTCCAACCTAGATTTCGATTTCAATAGCTATACATGAGTTATTTTTCAAACATAAGCTAATGAATTATTTAGACTCATTATTTCATATTAAAAGTAGAAATACAAGGACAGTTAAGACAGTTAAAACATTTAAAAAAGTTAAGACAGTTAAGACAGTTAAGACAGTTAAGACAGTTAAGACAGTTATAGCAATTGTCAAGGCACTTAGGACATAAAATAAGAGAGTCTTTTAGGGTGCGGTGTATCTCAATTTTTATTCTCCCATTAATAATAAATAAGTAAGAACAAAAGATTGTTACATAAATATAATGTAGGGAAGTAATTAGACATTATTAAGTGATCAATGCAGGGCGGCCGCATCATGTCAATAAGCAAATTCTATTGTCAACAGACTTTAAAAGGATGTCATTAACTCTTGCTTGTTGCGAAAATTTTAGGCGACCGCTTTGGGGCTTAAAAGATAATCAAACGCGAAATCCTGATTTTTTCGTTGGTTCTTAACCTTCTTTGTGATCAATAGTAATTTAGATGCGTTTGCCCTGGTGATCAATGCGAGGTGAATCCATGACTCCCGAAGAACATCAACAGGTCATAGAATACTCTCGTGCAATAGCGAAGATACTGGGAGTTTCCCCCACATTTCTCATAAGTAAGAAAAAATCATTGAGGTAAGTAAAACTTAGAGGATGTTTTAAAAGTATTTTTGGTAACATCTAAACCTCGGAAACCTAACCCACCGAGCAAGCCTTCCCTACAAGAGAATGGGGGTTTCAAAGCCTGAAAAAGCTGTTAGTGGGGAACCGTAAACGCTCTGGCTTTCTCAAACAATTGCTCAAATGCCGTAGTGCCATTGAACCGATTATTGGACATACCATTTTTTCCATTCCTTCAAAAACGGTATCGTACACTACTATTTTTTAGCGATGGCTACGCCCGCCGTTCGCGTAGCGCCTCGTAGAGAAGGCATCGCAAAACTTTTCGGTCTACTGACTCTAGAAAAAAATCATAAAACTAGACCATCACCAGATGTGCAATGCAAAAATTCACAAAAAAATGATTTTGTCTACTAGATGGTTTCTATTTTGGGGAATTGTTATTAGATATTTCAGCGAGTTCAGAATAGAACTGACTAGCCCAATAGCGATATCTCGTAATTTCACCATCACCGTCGCAGAGTATAGGATGAGTACGGTAAAGCTTGTTTTTCCAAATAGGAAAGTCTTTCTCAACTTCATCTTTCAACACCTTGAGCAGCAATGGTGTCAAAGCTGAGGCTATGGTTTTGGTAAAAAAGCTCTTCACACTAATAAGCATATGTATTTCAAGATACTCTTCATCCACAGGTGTTGTCAAAAATAGTAGAATGAATTGTAGCTGACCAATTCCACTTATGGAGTATCTTTGTAAGCTATAGCCCAACCCATAGAGAATTATTTCGATTTGAGTTTCTATCTGCAAGTTTAATTTTGCAACTTCAAGAGCTTGTCTTGAAAGAAGACGTTGTTTCCAAACCGAGCCATCTATCTCCGAACCCTGACTTTTTGTAGAATGATCAGAATGTACTGTTGGGAAATGAGCAATATCTACGACTTGTTCATGCAGTTCTTGAACATGAGAATTAATTTGACACTGGCTACCTTGTTTTAACTGAGTCCATTCTTTAGAAGTTAATTCATGTATTTGTGGTAATTCCCATTTTGGTGCTTCTCCCTGAGCATGGTAATACACAAAAATCAGACCGTTAATTTCTCTAACGTGCCAA
Source organism: Nostoc sp. UIC 10607 (assembly GCF_047228265.1). NCBI lineage: Bacteria > Bacillati > Cyanobacteriota > Cyanophyceae > Nostocales > Nostocaceae > Nostoc > Nostoc sp. UIC 10607. The sequence continues at coordinate 35,253 of NZ_JBIQNW010000057.1, forward strand.
GTATTAATCTGTACATTAGGTAAAACTTTATTTGCGTAAGGTACATCTGTGCATTTTCCATACTTATTAAAACACCAGCCGTGAAACGGACATTGAATAGTTTCACCTTCAACATGACCGCCATAACCCAAGTGTGCTCCTAAATGAGGACAATAAGCATCAAGTACATGAGGAGAACCTTGTTTAGTGCGAAATAGTACTAAGTTTTTTCCAAAATAGTAGAGCGGTTTAACACCTCCAGGTGGTAGTTCATGACTGTAAGAAATACGGAACCAACCATTGGGAAATGAGGTAAACGGAAAACGTTTTTTCATATATGCTTAAGCTCATTTGGTATGAATTTATATTGTTCTGCTAACTATTAAGAGCAGAAAGGTTCAGATAAAAATAACTATGTAAAAAAAATATTAAGTAAGCTCAAAAGTTTGTAGTTTTTCAATATACATACATTGATATTTTTTCAGGAGCATAACGAAAACATCAGGGGAGTTAAGACACTTAATAAATTTGATAAAGCAATAGATTAATAACTTGTAAGTTACTTAAGGTGTGTCTGGTTTCACCACAACAGCAGACCATTGTTAACAGGTTGCCAGATTTTTACCGAGAATGCAAGGACAGTTAAGACATTTAGGGCTATTGTAACTTTAAGCACAATATGTCCAGTATACAAGGCATAAGTTGTCCGCCTCGAAGGCGAAACACTGATACTATCGTAGGAAAATTTCTGATGCCATAAAACGAATACAGCCAAAAATTGTCTCAAAGTCAAAAATCAAGGCATAAATTGTCACCAAGTTGAAAAATCAGCTGAAAGTTGTCCACTAGTTGTACTTACATAAGCAACCTTAAAGTTTTAAATCAATATATATTAGCAAATCACCACCTGTGTTTAGATAAATTTAGAATCAGAATTAAGCAACTGACTCATTAGAACTTTATCTGGTTGGAAGATTACTTGAATCTAGAACCAGTTGCAATAGATAATCAAGTAACCAGAAAAGTATTAGCGATAGTAGAAACAAATCCAGGCATAGTGTTAGCGGATTTGATTAAAATCGCATACCAAAAAGCCAGCTTAGATGACATTTATACTTTGATTGCAACTGAGCAAATCTATGTCAACTTAAATACAGCTAGATTATCCGAACCTGAACAAGTAAAAGTTTTTGCCAACCGGGAAATAGCACTCGCTTACGAACGAATAACATCCGTCAAGCCAAGTAGTATACCTAGCAACCTTCAATCCGTTGAAATTGCGGTCGGTAAATCTCTGTCTTGGGATGGTGAATCCTGGGATGTTGTAAACACAGGAACAACGACAACAGGATTACTGAGGACAGATGGTAAGTTTGTAGAACTGCCAAATGCTACAGTTTTTAAACTGATCCAAGACGGTCAAATAACTGTTGCACCTATTCAAAGTACAGCAAAACAACAGCAGCTAGAGGAATTATTGCGTCACGCGAAACCGCAAGATATTGTAGAAGCTAATCACCGCTACACTCAATTATTGCCTTACCTTTCTAGCCATCCTCCAGTGGGAATTACCCGCACAATTCGGCGCTGGCGTAAAGCTTATCAACAAGCAACTGAAATTTATGGCAATGGTTTTGTGGGATTATTGCCCAAAAACACTAACAAAGGTAATTACAAGCCAAGACTAGACCCGCGGGTCTTACTGGTGCAGAAAAGTCCTGAATGCTTGATATATGGAGGATTTTACTGAGACAAGGGTGACAGAGAGGGGGACG
>NZ_JBIQNW010000058.1:0-35303 GCF_047228265.1 Nostoc sp. UIC 10607
CGTCCCCCTCTCTGTCACCCTTGTCTCAGTAAAATCCTCCATATATCAAGCATTCAGGACTTTTCTGCACCAGTAAGGATAAATACAGAGAATATCTGGATCAATACAAGCAAATCTTTACCGAGTTAGTAGATCAACAAGGATATCCGTTAGGGGAAAAAGCTAAAGCGGATTTGAAAAAATTACAGCAATACCTAAAGCTTAAAGATGAAGATGTAGCCCTCATTGATAAGGAAGCAGAAGATCAAAAGCAACAAGGAGAAATACTTCAGCAACAACAGGAAGCACAGAGACTGCAATTACAAAGGGAACAAGCAGAAGAAGGTGAGAGACTGCGACAAAAGAAAGCACAGAGGCTGCAAAGACAACGAGAACAAGAAAAAGCCGATAAGCTGCTACTAGAACAGCAATCTACTGATAACGATCTCCTTTCTGAGAAAGGCGTAGACTATACGCGGTTGCGTGATTTACTTAAAGCAGGGAATTGGAAAGAGGCGGATAGAGAAACTCTGGCTGTTATGCTCAAAGCATTGGCATGTGGCTGGCTTAGTCATGAATCTATTAATAACTTTCCTTGCACTGACTTACGCACCATTGACCAACTGTGGGAAAAATACAGCAATGGGCACTTTGGGTTTAGTGTGCAAAAGCGAATTTGGGAAAGCGTTGGAAAAAACTACGAAAAGTTTGGCGATCGCGTCGGATGGAGCGTAAAAGGAAGATTGTCGTTCACAATATCTCAGGACATAATAAGATTTCCCTATGGACATTTGCCTGGAGGGTGGGGAGGACTTAAGGATAGACAGGGGAGGTTGCTATTGCCCGAGTGGGTCTTCTCTTCTGTCGCGTCGAGACTTATAAACTGTAACATATAAGGCATACAGGAAATTGTGAAGATTTCCAAACAAGTCATTTCACACGAAGTATTGCGGTTTCTACGTTTTCGTTACCTGGTACTGGGCAGAAAAAAACTCTTCTTGTTGTGCTTGTAGTACAATGCAAGCTTTTTGGCTGTCATAGCAATTAGCAAATATAAATTTGCTCGCTACTTGTTCTATTTCATGGTTACTTGCTTCCCATTCATCCCAAGGTAGCCTCATACTAATTCGTAATTCGTAATTCATAATTAGACAAGTTGTAAGAAGCTCTCTCAATAATTTTAACTACTTGGGAAACCTCCAGCTTGAAAAATCTGTTCGGCAGTTAAATTCAATTCTGGGAAAGTAGGTGAGACGATGCAATCCGTACCTCTAAATTGAGTAACTTGGTATTCACCATCGATTAATTGATAAATAGACATAGTAGGCTGTTTGGGGTTGCCAGTGAACTTTTTAGCGCCTAAACCGAGATAATCTACAACCCAATATTCAGGAATTCCAATACCTTCATATTTACCTTGTTTTGTGTAGTAGTCATCATCCCAATTAGTACTAACTACCTCAACTACCAAGGGGATTGATGCCGGATATGATACAGTTGATTCTTTTTTGCATAACGGCTCATTCACTAAATTAAGACGATTTAATATCAACACATCTGGGGAATAGGCTGATACCGAATTAAAAGGTTTTATCAGCGCAGTTTTGGGAATTATATAAGGTAAATTTAATCGGTCAAATTCTACTGTTAGTTTTCTAGCTATAAAACCAACAACATCTTCATGGTCACCCGTTGGTTGGGGTATTTCAATAATCACGCCATCATGTAATTCGTATCTTCCGCCTTCGGGCCGCCACGCTGCAAAATCTTCAAAGCTTACTAGTTTGGGTATGGCTTGACTCATAAATTGTTGCCTTGTATATTGCCTTAATATTTGGGTCAAACTTTCCAGTTCAGTGCTTTATGTCTGGTTGATTTTCATCGTTAATTTACTCAACTTCAACATCAATGCTTTCAAAGCTGACAAATTGCTTTTAAAACTTGTAGCAACTGACTTGAACGCTCTCTTTCCATTAAATTTAATTCTGGTAACAGGTAATAAATAGGCGGATTTCCTTGTTCGATATAAACAAACTGATAACTTCTACCATTAGTCGTTAATCCCCAAACTGATTTTTGATTATCTAAATTTTTATAAGAGTATGTGAGTAGCTGAGGTAAGCCTGTTGATATATCAATCTGACTATTTTTAGATTCAATTAACAGTACCCAAAAATATCTTTGAAGTTTTGTATGTTTAGCCTTACTAATAGCTAAAATATCAAATCTACCTTTAATTCTGATATCTTCATCTTCAACTTCAATATCAGCAATATTCTCCTCCAAAACAATCTCGATAGGATAGCGATAAAAACCAGCTAATCTTAATAAAGGTGCAACTGCAAGAAACTTTACCTGACCTTCAGAAACTTTCCCTGCTGTCAGGTAGCGTCGAAAGTCATTTCTAATTTGCAGAAGTTCTTGTTGTTCTACTTCGAGGAGAGGTTCTAGAGATAAGTAGTTAGAAAATGATTCACTGTATTGTTCTTGAAAGCCAAACAGACGTTGAACTTCTTCTAAGGATAAATTACGAGCGTTGAGAATTGTCATATATTTTTGCTTGATTAAGGTGCAACTCAATCCAACTTTCTTATATAAAACCTATCTTAACCCCTAGCTGACTGACCAACTTCAACGAAAATATTAACCCTCAAGAAACTCCTCTTTAACTTCTTGACTCTGTGTTCTCTGTGCCTCTGTGGTTAAATAAAAAGCATTTGAACCGCAGAGACGCGGAGGGCGCAGAGAGAAAAAGAGATGTTAAAAGTATATTAGCCAAGTCTTCTTTTAACTTCCTCAGCCAAATCTACTAGTAGCACTTCTACTTGCTCACCTGTTTTCAAATCTTTCAGCGAGGATTTTTGCGCTGCTGCTTCTTCGGAACCAATAATTACGCAAAATTGAATTCCTTGCTTATCTGCTAGCTGAAATTGTTTACCTAAGGGGCGCTTATCAAAGTTAGTGATGACATTAATTCCAGCTTGACGCAGATGTTGCGAAACTTTTAAATAAGTTGGCATTAAATCTTCTTGCATATTCACTACCATCACCTGGGCTGGTGTAGCAGCTAAAGTACTAAGAATACCAGCTTTTAACAAGCGACTAATTAAGCGAGTTAATCCTATAGAAATGCCTACCCCAGGCATTTTTTCACCCAAAAATACCCCAACTAATTCTTCATATCTACCGCCAGAACAGATACTACCTAAAGCTTCATGTCCTAATAAGGTTGTTTCGTAAACTGTACCAGTATAGTAATCAAGTCCACGAGCAATGGATAAATCAATACAGAAACGATTTTCGGCAACTCCAAGATTACGCACACCTGCAATTACCGTTTCTAATTCGCTAATTCCCAAGCTCAATTGCTCGGTTTCTGACAGATTTTCTGCGAGGTGCTTGAGCTTATCTAATACTTCATCAACGGAACCATCTATTTTAATAAAATCAATAATTTTTTGAGCATGTTCTGCTAAAATACCATTTTTCTCTAAATCTTGTTTTACCTTAGTTTCACCAATCTTTTCTAGAGTATCAACAATGCCAATACAGGATTTAATTTGGTTCTCAGCAATTCCCACTGACTTAAAAAACCCTGTAAGAACTTTACGATTATTGATGCGAATCAAGAAATCACCAATATTTATTGCTTCAAATATCTCAGCGATAATTGCAGGCATCTGAGCATCATAGAGCAAGCTGAGTTCACGACGAGCAACTACATCAATATCGCACTGACGGAACTGACGAAAACGCCCATCTTTTGCCCGTTCTCCCCGAAAAACTACATCCATTTGGTAGCGGGCAAAAGGAAAGGTTAACTCATTGAGGTGACGAGCAATATACGCTGCTAATGGAACTGTTTGATCAAACTTTAAAGCTCTGGCTTCCGAACCAGTTTCGCCGGATCTATCTCTCTCGGCTTGGCGATTTGGTGGCAGGATGGGGTCAATGCCATAGATGATATTGTCGCCTTGATTTCCTTTAGCTTGCAGTACTTCTAAACGTTCTACAGCAGGTGTTTCGATGGGCGTAAATCCATAGCTTTCAAAAACTCTACGGATGATATTTAACAAATATAATTCTAGACGCTTTTCACTAGGCAGAAATTCTGGGAAACCACTAGGAGTAGAAAAGTTTATTTTGTCACCTTTTGCCATGCGTATACCTTACTAAGTTGAAATTTGAGATGAAAGCCTAACGACTATAAGCCGTGGCTACACAAACAAAGTCCGCCTGCGCGGACTGGAGAATGATGATTGATCATCTTTGAGAACAGAAATTACTATCTTACCCGTTCTTCTTGAATTAGGGTGCGTTGAAAGATTTGATTGTTTTTGAACCAATGCCAAGTGCGGGCACGATGGTTATTGTCAGGACTAATATAGATCATTTCATATAAACTCATGTCTGGGTTTGTTTTATAACTAAACCACAAAATCACAATTGAATCATCTGCTTCCCAAGCTTTACCTTGAATGCGATCGGTGTCAAACCAAAGTTTGTTATCTTTATAGATTCCTGGAAATTCATACTCCTCTTGTTTACCATCAGACCATTTATAGCGATTGATTTGGTAGTAGGGATGAGGGCCATTTTCTGGAAATTGACAAGTTAAGTGAGACTCGTAGCTGTCAAGGATTTTTCCGGCTGTATCAATTACTGTATAAGTTCCTACCCAATCTCCTTCATGACGGACAAGTACAGGCATTTCTTCTCGAATATTTGACATTGCAATTCACCTTTTATTGTTCTAACATTTAGAAAAATCGAGTAAAGTAATCGGGAAAAGTTTTCGCTGTACAACCGACCAGGGTCTTTTATTACAAGGCCTGGAATCTTTAAGCCAGTGACAGCAAATACCAGTCTTCATCGAAGGCGGCGGTAAACCCACTCCTTCAAGGGGTGTCCGGGATAGCCTCCCCGCCACCGTTAACTGCTGACTGATGACTGTTAACCGTCAACCGTCAACCGTCAACGTGAAATCTCATCCTCTTTTAGGGGTGGATGAGCTTAATAAATAAGGCATTTTCTAAAATCGAGTCACTTGGCGCTAAGACCGCAACGAGTAATGCCCGATTGGTAATACTTTTAGAAACAGGAATCTCTACCGCGGCATCTACTGGGCGATTCAGAACAGGGATTGCAATGGTATCCATTTTAAATCTCTGTGCAGGTAGTCAGCTACAACTTAATTATGTTCGCATATTATGAGTTGGGAGTGGTGAAGGTTGTCAAAGACGGCTTTAATCATCGCTGGCATAACTTGACGCGAAGCATAACGAATTCCGTTTTTCTTTCAAGCGATGCCTGCGGCGGGCTACGCCTACGCATTTATCGTCGGCTTTTAATGTTCTGGTTGAGGTGCTGCAAGTCACCTCTTTATCCACACCAATATCTTTCACCAGTTCCGCCGCTTGCGATCGCCAGTTTACGCTTTTATTGTCCACGCCCTGGCTTGCAATCTGCAAAACCCAACGCCTCTGTGTCGAGAAAACTTGCGATCGCCATCTCAATAATTGCTTCGATTGGATATTCAATTTCAGTAGCACGAGCAATTAGAGCGGCACGAATTTGTTCAGGTAAGCATCCTAAAATAACTTCGGCATCATTGGGGGAAAGTTGCTCTTGGGATTTTGCTTGCATCGCTTTACTACCCTTCGGTTGGAATTTGAACGTTGTAAGGAGGTTCGGTAGCTCTTAAAATAATGGCTTCTAGCTCCAATAGTAACTTAGGGTTTTCCCAATATGAAATGAATTGCACTGCGATTCGCACATCTTCATCGTTATACTTATCGAGCCACGCCCACAAAAAAGCTTTATGTCCACCACTAAAACGCCCCCGCAAGCTCTTGGTTTTACCGATGTACAGCAATCCGTCAGTCTTGTGCCTGATTGCATAGATGCCAGGACGAGCCGGAATGCTCCCAAAATCACGGGTCAAGGGTTGGCATTGTTCAAAGGGAATGAAGGCGATCGCATCCAGAATTCTCCGAGCTTGAGCTTGAAGCTCAGAATAATTTGTTGGCATGAAAACGAGAGGGGTGATGCTTAATTGCCTTCTGACGCACCAAACAAACGATATAAGGCACTTCACCACTTTTGGTTGCTTTCAGAGTAATGCTCTGCTCTAACTGCTCAATTTCCGCCGCAGTAAACTGCGACAGTTTGTAGTTTGAGTCTTTGAGGATATCGGCTAGGTTCATCAGGCGCTACAGGAGCTACATAAAGGCTTAGTCCGTTATCGAGTGTAACGCTATTGTAGAAACCGACCTATAGGCTTTCTTAATAGTTTGAATTTTTTTGCGTGACATCAATGCACACCTTTGACTAAACTTATCTTTCTAGGGTGTCTCAAAGACTTGTGTTGTGAACGAATAGACTTGTATTGTGAACAAATAGACTTGTGTTGTGAACGAATAGACTTGTATCGTGAACGAATAGACTTGTGTTCTGAACGAATAGACTTGTGTTCTGAACGAATAGACTTGTGTTCTGAACGAATGGACTTGTGTTCTGAACGAATGGACTTGTGTTCTGAACGAATGGACTTGTGTTATGAACGAATGGACTTGTGTTCTGAACCAAAACTATGAAAATTCTTCCAGGTGCTTTGGTTATCGTAGACGAAACTGTGGCAGAGGCGATCGCCTCTAGTGAAACAGATATTTTGAACAGAATGAGAATGCGATGCCAACTCTTGGAGACGATTTGCGTAGCTTGCTTCTCCAAAGGAGTACGGCGGCAAGCTACGTCATTGCTTACGGTAATAAGTTGCATAGTGATGATGGCATTGGTCACTCCCCATTCTCAAACCACCAAGGGTCATTAGTATCGTTAGTTTTAATTAAAATAGCTTTTTTTCGCATGAACCGTTTCAGCGCTGCTGCACCCATGCGTGACCCTCCCATACCAGAGAATTTGAAGGCGTTTTTCTCTCCCTCGTGCATGATGGCGGTAAGCGCAGCATCATTGATACTAATAGCACCTGCATCTATCTGCTGGGCAATTTCTAAGGCTTCGGCTTCTGAGGCAAAGACAGCAGCACTCAATCCATAAATTGAGTCATTCGCTAAAGACACTGCTTCCTCTACTGTGGAAAAAGGCATCACTGGCATAATTGGGCCAAAAGTCTCTTCGGTCATCACTTTCATGGAATGATTAACCTGAGTGAGAACTGTTGGACGACACCACCAACCCCCACCTAAGTCTTCAATTACACCGCCGCAGTGAATTACTGCTCCCTTTTCAACTGCATCTAGAAGATGGCCGCTAATAATTGCTGCTTGTCTTTCGGCAATGATGGGGCCAATTTCTCCACTTTCCACTGTGGGGTAGGCTAGCTGAAGGCGATAAGCTTTGGCTACTAGTTGATGGTAAAACTTTTCAAATATTGATTCAGCAACGTAAATCCGCTCAATTGATAAGCACGACTGTCCGGTGTTGACGACGGAACCCCATAAGATTGCTGAGGTTGCTAATTCTAAATTGGCTGATTCTAAAACGATCGCAGGGTCTTTTCCTCCTAATTCTAAAAAAGCCGGAATAAACCGTTTAGCAGCCGCTTCTGCTACTTTCCGCCCCGTCGCCACACTACCTGTAAAGCATACCAAATCTACATTCTCAATCAAATCAGATCCGGTTGCGCCTGCTCCTTCAACAAAAGTTAATACGTCGCGCAATTCGGGAACGGCGCTGAGTGCTGTTTTCAGTGGTGCTACGAAGCGGGGAGCAATTTCACTGGGTTTGACAATGACGGCACAACCCGCCAGTAATGCTGGAATGGTATCAATGGTAGACAGCAACAGCGGAAAATTCCACGGGCTAATTATCCCAACTAGGGGATAAGGAACGGATGTTTGTTGCAAGGCAATAAACGGAATTGCTGTGTTTTTTGCCGAGTCTTGCAGCAATTCCGGTGCTAACTTACACCAGCGATCAATGCTAGAGAGAAAAGAATCTATTTCCAATATTGAGGTCGATAATCTTCCTGTATCATTTACCAAAGCCTCAGTTAAGCGATCGCGCCCTGATAATATCGCTTCCTTCCACTGTTGTAAGGCTTCAATTCTCCCCTCTAAACCTAGTTGCTGCCAGCGAATTTGCCCTCTGCGGGTGCGCTTACATTGTTGTGCTAGCAGCCTTGGAGGCGGCGGGATAATTACGTAGTCAAATTTGCCATTTCGGGGATTACGGACTTCTATTGGATTAGTCATTAGTCATTGGTCATTAGTCATTAGTTAAGAGTTCTTTATTATTTATTCTTTATTTCTCCATGCCCCATGCCCTATTCCCCATTCCGAAATTCAAATTATTCCCAATTGGGCTAACCGATCAATTGTGGCTTGCTGGGTTTGGAGGAAGTGTTTGCGGTCTATTTCTCCCTCCAGCATAGTATTAGCTGGGTAAAAGTGTGATTGATGATAACTTTCGGCGTATAGCTCAAAGCGTTGGCGGGCAAGTAAATTATTTAACCCCGGTCGGTGGCGATCGCGGCGTAATGCGGCTAGGTCAATCTCGGCAAATGCTGCCATACTCTCGCCTGCACCTGTCTCTGCTAAAATGATTCCGCGATGGTCAATGATTTTAGAGCCACCATCGGCCGAAGCAATGGGGATAGCAATATTAGCGATGCCTGCGGTATTAGCAGAAACTACGTATGCCATATTTTCGACGGCGCGAGTGATTTTTGCCGCGTCTTTGGGGGTGAGGCTTTTGTTGTATACTTCCGAGGTGGAATGGACAAAAATCTCTGCTCCTCGCATCGCTAGACACCGCGCCACTTCTGGATACAAAATTTCTTCTGATGCTAAAGCTGCCAAATTACCGATCGCAGTTTTAGCTACGGGGAAAACTCCCTCTAAACCATAGCAGTCAAGATATTTATCCCAAACATCATGGGGTGTGGGGGCAAACAAGGAATTTAGCCGCCGATAGCGCAAGACAATTGAGCCAGAAGGGTCAAGAATAAAGCAGGTTTGGAAGTACAATCCGGGAAAGTTAGGGTCAACTTCGTAGGCGTTACCAGCTAAAAAGATTTTGTGCTTTTGGGCAATTTTACCAAGTGCCTCATACTCAGCACCAGCCATTTCTATACAAGCTTTTTCTGCCCATCCTGCTAGAGAATCTCCCATCGGGAAACCAGTAAGGAAATATTCTGGCAGTACAATTAAACGACAATCGAAACCGATGAAAGCGATACTGGCAGCAATTTGTTGCGCTAGGCGGTTGATGGAGTTTTGCATGAGCGATCGCGCTTGGAGGCAATCGCTTGTTTGGTTGACTGCATGACAGGTAACTTGCAGTGCTAAAGCGCGGTAGGATTCTGGATTAGTGGGCATGGGGCATTGGGTAGTTGTCTTTTTCTAATGACTAATTCGATCACCACCCCAGAGCGATCGTACAAGTTTATCTGTTAATTCAGAACCAAACATCTGTGCGGCAAATTTATTACCTGGATCACGTTCAGCACTGGTACGGCGTACCAACAAATCACGAGCCGCCAAGGCTTCCCGTGCATCTTCTGGTACAGGTTCAGCTGCATCTACCCAAGTTAGCCAGCGATCGAGGGTTTCATGTGCAAGTGTGCGAGTTAGTTCAAGGGTCTCAAAAGTAGGTGCGCCGGTATAGCATAAGCTCACAGGCGATTGAAATAGGCGAACATACACACTTTTGCTGGTAAATACTTTTAGGCGCGAATCGTCCTGCAACTTTAAGAATGTTTGGTTAACTGGCTCATAGTAGCGATCGAGATATTCCAAATCGGTTAAAAGCTCAGTCCGAGGAATGTAATCTATATAAAAGAAAATATTCGGCAGTGTGCCAAACTCAAAAGCCAAATGAGGAACCTGGATATGCGACTTCAACCAAGTGGTGAGACGCATGGTGCTAAAGTTTGATTTTTCAGGGTTTCCTAACCACGAATGAACTAGCCAGTCAATTTCTTGTCCAGAAAAAATAGTCAGCGATCCGTTGATATTGCCATCGAGACTGCGGTATTGCTGTAAATCTTGTGTAGAAGAGTCTGGATGTAACTGAAAACGAGCCTCCAATTTTTGGTAAAGTTCCTTTGTAATTCCCCACAAGTGCTCAAATACAGCTTTATTATCTAGATCAGTTGGTTGCTGAGTCATAGTTTGAGTTTGTTGCTTTTATATAGACTTTATGTTTAGTTTGACACTTTCCGGTGTTTAGCTCGTTGCCCATATTGAGCAAGGCATTCATCGAATTCAGGGTTGTGGGAAACAGCCCATCAACTAAACCATGATAAAGCTATTGCAGTAACATCTTTAGTAAACTATATAAGCCTTCAAGGTTTCCTGGCCCGGCGGTGGCATTTATCAAAGCAGACACAATTGATTGACTAAAAGTTATGGCGCTCATAGTTCAAAAATACGGTGGTACATCTGTCGGTTCAGTCGAACGTATTCAAGCTGTTGCACAACGCATTTACAAAACCGTTAAAGCTGGAAACTCTCTGGTTGTAGTGGTTTCCGCAATGGGCAAAACCACCGATGGACTCGTCAAACTAGCTAATGAAATTTCTCTAAATCCTAACCGCCGGGAAATGGATATGCTGCTTTCCACTGGCGAACAAGTAACCATTGCCTTACTCAGTATGGCATTGCAGGAACTCGGACAACCCGCAATTTCGATGACTGGTGCTCAGGTAGGAATTGTTACCGAAGCTGAATACAGCCGCGCTCGGATTTTACATATTGAAACTACTCGCATTAGCCGCCACATCAATGCCGGAAAAGTAGTTGTAGTAGCAGGATTTCAAGGCATTTCCAGCGCCGGAGAAATGGAAATTACGACTTTAGGACGTGGTGGTTCTGACACTTCAGCAGTAGCGGTCGCAGCCGCATTAAAAGCAAATTTTTGCGAAATTTATACAGACGTTCCAGGGATTTTAACTACAGACCCCCGCTTAGTTGCCGAAGCCCAGTTAATGGATAACATTACCTGTAATGAAATGTTGGAACTAGCTAGTTTAGGGGCAAAAGTGCTGCATCCTAGGGCTGTGGAAATTGCTCGTAACTATGGTGTTCCCCTAGTCGTCAGGTCTAGCTGGACAGATGCCCCCGGTACTTGGGTGACATCAGCTAAACCCCAAGGGCGATCGCTGATCAATCTGGAAATTGCCCGTCCAGTAGATAATGTAGAATTTGACACTGACCAAGCGAAGGTTGCTTTGTTGCGTGTACCCGATAAACCAGGTGTCGCAGCAAGGTTATTTGGCGAAATTTCCCGACAAAAAGTAGACGTAGATTTGATTATTCAGTCAGTTCATGAAGGTAACAGTAACGACATTGCATTTACAGTTACAACACCAATATTAAAACGGGCAGAAGCAGTAGCAGCAGCGATCGCCCCAGCACTAAGGAATCAATCTAACCCCAAATCTGACGAAGCCGAGGTAATGGTAGAACATAACATTGCCAAAGTCAGCATCGCTGGCGCAGGAATGATTGGCCGTCCTGGTGTAGCTGCAAAAATGTTCGCCACCTTAGCCGAAGCTGGCGTAAATATCCAGATGATTTCCACCAGCGAAGTGAAAGTAAGTTGCGTAGTCGATGCAGCCGAATGCGATCGCGCCGTCAGCGCACTCTGCACAGCTTTTGAGATCGAAGTAGGGGAGAGTCCATGCACAAATTCTTCTCTGCCCAATTTTCCCCCCGTTCGTGGTGTGGCCTTAGACTTGAACCAAGCGCGTCTTGCTATTCGCCAATTGCCAGATCGGCCGGGGATGGCGGCGAAGTTGTTTGGACTATTAGCGAAACATAATATTAGCGTTGATATGATTATCCAATCTCAGCGCTGTCGGGTGATTGATGGTGTTCCTCGGCGAGATATTGCCTTTACAGTCTCGCGGATCGACGGTGAAAGTGCAAAAGAAATGCTCACCCAAGTAGCAGCAGAGTTAGGATGGGGTGAAGTTGTTTTAGATAGTGCGATCGCTAAGGTGAGTATTGTCGGTGCAGGTATGGTGGGACAACCAGGTGTTGCCGCAAAAATGTTTGAAGCACTAGCCGAACACCAAATTAATATTCAAATGATTGCCACCTCAGAAATTAAAATTAGTTGTGTCGTGGCACAAGAGCAAGGTGTTAAAGCTTTGCAAGCTATTCATGCTGCTTTTGAACTAGCTGGTAGTGAAAAATTTGTCGTACCAGCGTAGAACTAAATTTGGAATTTGGAATTGCTGATTATCTATTTTTGAAATGCCATTTTTCCATCATGGCTACCATTTCCGAAAGCCGACGTTCACCACACCAAACTAAATCAAGTTTTTTGAGTTGTTCGAGGCTAATACCACCATCTTCCTCAGCAATGCGATAATATTCTTTATCTCCCATTGCTGCTAATAAATGCCCAAAAATAATAATTTCATCGAACTGAGGATTTGTCTCTGGATCGTTCAAGATTAGCATTGCTCGTTCTTGGGACAGTCCTTGGAGAGTATTGACAATAAATCGTGTGGGAAAGTCTGCATCCTTAAGTTGAGGATGACGCGACACTAATCCAGCCAACAACACTCCTAAATAAGCTGCTGCTTGAGAATTACTCAATAACTCCATTTGTTGGATGGCAATCTCAGTCAAATTGCTAAAAAATGCACACCCCAACTGTTGTTCGATGGTAGTAACTGGATCTAAGATTAACGAGTTTTCTAACTGTGCCTCAAATGATGCTTGATCCTCCTGTGGCAATTGGCTAAGTAAGATTTCCTTGGCGCGATCGCCTATGATAATACTGTGATCAGACCCAGAGCTAAAGTCCTTGCCTGGTTCCAAACCTTTACTCACTAAAATTTGAAAGACGTTACTTTGAGCTTTTTCCTCCATCTGTTCATATTGAGCTTGTCCAATAAAAGTTTGACAAAACCAACTGTGGCTGTCAGAGTCGCATTCGACCATTACCTCATTAACAATCAAATCAGTTAACTTTTCCGATCCCAAAATTCTTTGCCACTCTACAATTAAGCTAGTAATAGCAGCTATGTCACGGTAATTGAGCGCCTTAAGCAATTGACGCTTCGCAGTAGCTACCAAGCCTTTTTTTCGCCCAAATACGTTGATTTCCAATTTTTTTATATGGAGTTTTGGATAATTCAAGCTGTTATTTTTTTACCCCATTTGAGGGTTAGGTGTCATGAGTGGGATTGCTGAAGAGTCCGGATCAAAATATCCCCCCCCTATGCATTTACCTATTTTACTAAGTCTAGTTTAACTCACAAATTTTACTTCAGTTTGGTAATATGTAAGCGTATTAAGTCTGTAATATTCGCTTAACAAAGACAAATATTACTAGCAATATGAAGCATTAGCTAATAATTAATACTTTTACATGCCATTCTGGCATTGATTTTTTTTTAATAAATATTTTTTTTAAAAAATAGTTACCAGTAATAACACGTAAGCTATAATCAAGCAATTTATTAATTACATATTTATATTGATGCGTATTCATTTACGAGATGGACGTTACCGAATACTAAAAGCTCTAAATGATGGGGAAAAGGCAAAAACCTATCTAGTGGAGGATGCTAATCTTCCTGACAACCAATTTATAGTCAAGCAGTTACATACTCCTAGTAGCAATCCTCAAAGTTTAACCAGCCTGCACCGCTTGTTTGCCAGTAAGGCAGCAACTTTAGAAAAACTAGGGCAGGAACACGACCAAATTCAGAAGCTAATTGCTTATTTTGAAGAAAACGAAGAATTTTATATAGTCCAAGAATTCATACCCGGTAATCCTTTAGCTGACGAAATTATCCAGGGACAACCTCTGAGGGAAGATCAAGTAATTAATCTTTTATCAGAGATATTAAAAATTTTAGTAATTGTACATAGCTTTGGTGTAATTCATCGGAATATTAAGCCAACAAATATTATTCGCAGGGAGTCAGATAAAAAGTTAGTTTTGGTTGATTTTAGTAATTTTAATGAAGCCATTACTAATACCGTTGATAATCTCGAATATATGCCTATAGAACAGGTTAACGGCAACCTGAAATATAACAGCGATATATATGCTTTAGGTATGGTTGCGATCGCCGCACTTCTAGGTTTACCTGCAAACGAAATATCTAATTTGCGAAATCAGAAAAATCGGCTGACCGACGAAATAGTTTGGCATAACAAAAATACAAAATTTAACAGAAAATTAGTAAAAATTATTAATAGAATGGTACGTTTTGACTATCGTAAGCGTTACCAGTATGCAACCGAAGTTTTAGACGATCTGAAAAAATTAACAAATGTTAAAGATCAGAAAAAACAGCATGATAAAAAATTATTACTAGTTTTGACGGGGATAGCTGGCTGTATAACACTTGGTGTTGGAGCGTGGCAATTGAGGTCGCTAAAACCTGTAAGTGATGCTCAACAGACATTATACCAAGAGGGAGTAAATAAATATGAGGCAGGAAACTATGAAGGGGCAGTAGAAGATTTCAATCAGGCGATTGAATTAGAGCCGCAAAATGCTCTGGCTTATAATCGGCGAGGCGATGCTTATTATCGATTAGGAGACTACGAGCAAGCACAAGCAGATTCTAGCCAAGCCATTTTGCTGAATCCTCAAGATGCTAATGCCTATTTTGACCGAGGATTTGCTTTTTCTGAATTAGGCAAATATAAAGAAGCGATCGCAGACTATACCCAAGCGATTAAATTGAATTCTGAGAATGCTTATGCTTACTATGGCCGGGGGTTAGCTCGTGCTCAAGTGAAGGATAATAAAGGAGCAATTGGAGATTTTAGCAAAGCGATCGCTCTCAAGCCACAGTATACCGAAGCCTACTTACAACGAGGGATTCTTCGCCGTCGCCTCCGACTTAGACAAGGAGCAATCCAAGATTTTGATACAGTCATTAAGATTAATCCTAGTGATGCCAAAGCTTATTATCAAAGGGGTTTAACTCAATCTATTAATAAGCAAAAATATGCAGCACTTAAAGATTACACAGATGCAATTAACATCAATCCCAAATACATAGAAGCCTATCTGAATCGTGGTGATGTTTACAGTGATTTGGGAAATAAAGTAGAAGCTACTGAAGATTACAACACTATTTTACAGATTGATCCTAAATTTATTGCAGCTTATATTCACAGAGGTATTCACCGTTTTTCTTTCGGAGATTATAAAGACGCGATTGAAGATTACACCGAAGCGCTGAAACTAGATCCTAATGATGTAGCAGCTTACAACAATCGTGGTAACGCCTATCTCGAACTGGGAAATAAAAAAGCTGCAAATCAGGATTATTCACGAGCGATCGCAATTAATCCTAACAATGCCTTAGCCTACTATAATCGGGGTGTGATTCGCGCCAAGCAGAAAAATAAACAGGGAGCGATCGCAGATTTCAAAAAATCTGCAAAACTATTCCAACAGCAAGGAGAAAAAGATAGTTATCAAGATGCACAAAGAGAAATTGCAATTCTGCAAAATAAGTCAGCACCAACGCCAACTACTCGTCCTAAATCTGGGAAAAGAGAAAAAAATTGAGCTATGACTCAATATAGTTTGTAGTAAGCACTAAAGTGCTTATAAAATCAGGGATAAAGTACTTACTACTTACTATGAGTTACCGGATTGTCTTATGACTCAATTAGGATACTGTATGCTAACTCTCCTCACTTTTTATCCAGACAATCTGGAATTATTCAGCAGTAGTGATGTCGATACAGTACTGAAAAGAATTGATGGTTCTCACAATATTTGGTTGCGCTGTATTCACTTCCGCGATCGCACTGGAACCGCCAGAATTATCAATCACTTTGGACTAAATCCATCTCGTGTTGAGATGATTTTTAACCATTCCTCTCTAGGAATTGATGAAGACATAGAAGATTGTTTATTTGACAGCTATGAAATTCTAACTTCTCAAATAAAAAATAACGAATTTGAGGTTGTGCGTGGCAATATTGTGGTTGGAAATAATTTTATTATCACTTTTGAAATTACAGAATTAAAAATTTTAAGCAATCTAACTAATAATTTACAAAAGCGAACTCCAGATATTCCAAGTCTGGGAATTGACTATCTTTTTTATCTTATTCTAAAATATGTTTTGAATAACTATGATAATGTATTTGATTATATTTCTAGAAAACTTGATGATTTAGAAGATGAAGTGTTAGAAAAATCAGGTGATGAATCAACCTACCAAAAAATTGCCACCATGAGGCAATCTACTCGTTCGGGACGACGTAATTTTCAAAGCATCAAGTTACTTATGGCTATTATGAATAACGAAGATTTCCAATGGATCACCCAGCCAGTGAAGGAACTATTCAATCAAGAATTAGTTCATCAGGTTGATAAACTTTGGCAAGAATATCAATCTCTGAGAGCGTGGATGTCAGAATTAATGGAAATTCAACGCGATAATATTGCTAGCAAAACTGGTGAACGAATTAATCGTCTGACTATCCTCTCGACTATATTCTTACCAATAACTTTCATGTCTGGTTTCTATGGTATGAACTTCAAATATATGCCGGAATTAGATCAGCCTTGGGCTTATCCTGCTGTGATCTGCATGATGGCATTAATTGTATTTAGCAGTATTGCTTATGCAAAAAAACAACGTTGGTTGTAGCATCTATTAAGTTACAGAATATTGTTGGAATAGAAAGTAACCCTAAAACGGTAAATAAACGTGAATCTCCCATTAATTATTCGTGCTGAAAAACACAACGAGAGAACAGCAATCGCTACAACAGATGGAGCATTTACCTATCGAGATTTGCTTCACACTTCAAGTCAAATAGCGACAAGTCTTCTTCAGAATGCAGAAGATTTACAGGAGGAACGAGTTGCCTTTCTCATTCCGCCTGGGTTTGAGTATGTAGCCACTCAATGGGGGATTTGGCGTGCTGGTGGCATAGCTGTACCTCTGTGTGTTTCCCATCCACGCCCAGAATTAGAGTATGTAATTACTAATTCTGGAGCATCGATTATTATTGCTCATCCTAATTTTGAGGGTATACTGCGATCGCTAGCTGAAGAACACAATTTGAGATTTATCCTTACCTCAGAAACGCTCCCATCTGATATTGCTACGCTCCCAGAGGTAGATATCACTAGACGCGCCTTAATTCTCTACACCAGCGGTACAACAGGTAAACCCAAGGGTGTGGTTACAACCCATCAAAATATTCAAGCGCAAGTGACTAGCTTAATCACCGCTTGGGAATGGACATCTAGCGATTCTCCTGCAAAGACGCTGCGCGATCGCATTTTACATATACTGCCACTACATCATATTCATGGAATTATTAACGTACTGACTTGTGCTTTATGGGCTGGGGCGGAGTGTCAGATGTTGAGCAAGTTCGATGCCGAAACCGTTTGGAACCGAATTTGTGATGGTAACTTAACCCTATTTATGGCAGTACCAACAATTTATGTAAAACTAATTGCTGCTTGGGAAACGGCCTCTAAGGAACGCCAAAAAAGTATGTCAGAAGGCTGTGCTAAGATGCGCCTAATGGTTTCTGGCTCGGCAGCATTACCAGTTCAAGTTTTAGAAAAATGGCAGACTATCAGCGGCCATTTTCTACTTGAGCGCTATGGGATGACGGAAATCGGTATGGCGTTATCGAACCCTTTACACGGTGAACGGTTGTCTGGATATGTGGGGAAGCCACTACCTGAAGTTGAAGTGAGATTAGTAGATGAGAGCGGAGAGTTAGTCCCCGCAGGAACACCAGGAGAAATCCAAGTTAAAGGGCCCGGAGTGTTTCTAGAATATTGGCAAAACCCCCAAGCAACCGCCAAAGCTTTCCAAGATGGCTGGTTCTGTACTGGAGATACCGCCGTAGTTGAGAACGGTAACTACCGAATTTTGGGCCGGATGAGTGTGGATATCATCAAAACCGGAGGGTATAAAGTTTCAGCTCTGGAAATTGAAGAAGTATTGCGATCGCATCCAGATATTCAGGAATGTGCAGTGGTTGGGGTTGCCGATCTTGAGTGGGGTGAGCGGGTGTGTGCCGCGTTAGTATTGCAAGGTTCACAACCTTTAACATTAGAAGCTTTCAGGAGTTGGGCAAAAGAACGATTGGCAGTTTATAAGGTGCCAACCCAAATTTTGATAGTTGAAGAATTACCGCGCAACGCGATGGGGAAAGTTACTAAACCGACAGTGGTTGAGCTATTTTGCTGATAGCGATCGTAAACGCTGAACTAGACCTAGAAATTTTCAACTTGCCAATGCTCAAATCCAGAAGAAGCTAGCCCAAATCAGTCTTGATGCCGGATACGAGTTGCCAACCCTTTGTACACCCAGCGAACTAATGGGAGAGTAGATATGTGGAAAGATGAAATTATTGAAGAGATTTATAGAATTCGAGAAGAACATGCAAAGGCTTTCAACTACGATTTACAAGCAATTTGTGATGATTTGCGACAAAAACAAGCTGTAAGTAATCGGCAGATCATTTCACAGCCACTCAAACAACCCAGTCGCCAAAATAACAAATGCGAATGTCAAAATAACAAATGCGAACGCCAAAATAACAAATGCGAACGCCGAAATAACAAATGCGAATGTCAAAATAGCAAATGAGTTCGCCGAAATAGCAAATGAGTTCGCCGAAATAGCAAATGAGTTCGCCGAAATAACAAATGCGATCGCCAAAATAACAAATGAGTTCGCCGAAATAGCAAATGAGTTCGCCGAAATAGCAAATGAGTTCGCCGAAATAGCAAATGAGTTCGCCGAAATAGCAAATGCGATCGCCGAAATAACAATTGCGTAGGCGTAGCCAGCCGTAGGCATCGCCCCTAACTAATTCCTCACCCCTTCGGAGGTTTAGGCGGACACCAAAAGAGATTTTTACTAGACACACCAAGGGATTCCAGAATTCCTCGCATTACCTCTGTGCAGTATATCCAGTGTCCCAAATCGTCATACATGCGATCGGGATTAAACTCGACATTGTAGTGCAGCACATTGGGAAGGTCTAAAAACTCATCATTGCTTTGGGGAGAAAGAAGTAAGAGATTAAATGGTTTTCCCTGGCATTGTTTTTCCAGCTTGTTGACTAAATCTATCACACCACCGCGATCGCTAATTCCTGTACGAACAAAAAGCACTTTGTCGCAGTGTCGCAGTGCGTACCAAAATCTTTCAGAACGTGCCGTGTACCGAACGCGCATCCGTTCATGGACAGGAGACATATCGCTCGTTGGGTCGTCTGTCTCCTCAACTTCATGGGCAAAAGACAAACCCGACCATTTACTATGGTAGATTCTGCCTGCATCTGGGCTGTAGTGCAAAAAGGCAGGATTCCACATATCATAAAAACCGTTTTCGATCGCATCCGCAACATCTGCAATATTGGTGGTGCGCGTTAGATCAAAGGGAAAAGCAGGGCCATCATATTCCATTTTATACAGCATCATGCGGACGGCACAGCGATCGCCAAGAGGAAGAATAGCCACACGGCTGATATCCGATAACTGACATTTATATTGGAAAAACACCGCAGACTTAGGTGGTGCTTTCACCCGACTTTCTAGCCCATCGTTGCCAATCATCATGGTGCGAAAGGGGGCATCGGGATAAAGTGGATCTTCATAGATACCCGATGGCATGGCTTTAAGTGCGTTGCAAACCTCTGTCCACATCGGCTGGATGTTGTACTCGTTGTCTGATTCGTTGATCACCCAGAGGTGTTGTTTGTCCGGTTGCAAAATTCCCAAATGTCCGTCATAGAACAAAACTTGTGAGTTGTTGGGCGAAAAAAGATTGAAGGCGGCGCTATATTCTAAGTCGGCACCAGGGGGGATATTTACTGTGGTGGCGATCGCGCCATCCTCTACAGCAAAGAAGGGGAGCGTCCCTGGTTGGGTATCCTTCGTAATGTAGATACCCGGTATCAATCCAGCCTTACTTTGCAGTGCAGTTTGCAATTCCTGCCAATAGGGAGCGATCGTGTAGCTGTATTGTGATCGATTAATGATCCGTAAACGCTTCTCTTCCATACAGACAGAGACATGAAAGCCAGCATTGTCAAAGTAGATGGGAAATTCATTCGGTTGTCGGAAGCGTTGTTTTTCTTTTGCCAATTCGTCTTTGTCGATGTCGAATAAGTGATGGTCGATCTGCTGATACATAAGGCTGTGACCAACCGTGTTCGGGTGAGCCGGATCAAAGGATGTCCCTGCTTTCCATCGTCCTTGTCCATCATCCACGGCTGCCAACCAATCCAGTACGGTTACATCCCAACGAAGCATCCGCTTGTGTGTGTCTCGGATCAGCCAGTAATGTTCCAGGGAATAGTCGCCATTAGGATAGACACCGCCCAAAATCGGAATAGCCCCAATGTCCCGCGTCATTTTTACCAGCTGCTGCAAGCCACTTTCAAACCGCCGTTGTATTGCCCGCCGTTCATGAGGGGGACAGTAGGCTAAACCTTCGTTACCTAGAGACAGGGCAATGATTACAATATCTGGTTGTTCTGGGGTGACAAACCAGGGAAATCGAGCGATCGTTCTGCTGACATTCGCCCCCACCTCGGACACATTCACAAGTTGATGCCCATATTTTTGCTGTAAAGCCTGTGCCAATAACCAAACCCAACCTTTCAAATACCAGGCTTTATGACCTAATGCGACGGAACTGCCAATGACCACGATTTTGAGTCTCTCAGCCTCTTCATTCAGGGGTATCTTGACAGCAGGCTCATCAATGTATCCAAAGGGGTAAGGTTGTAAATAGCCGAATGCGCCATCATCCACAATAATCGTGCTGGAATGATCGTTAGGGTCAATCGGTATCCAGCGGTTTGTATCTAGTAAACTTTCCCATCGGGCATTGCCGTTTGCATCGAGACGCACATATTTATATTCAACCCTCTGGCGATTGCCCAATTCTAAAGACGGCTGAATGTCAATTTCTATATCTGTCCACCATAAAGGATAGCGATCGCCACTGGTACGCAGGTAGACACATTTCTTGATGTCCCACAGTCCCAACTCTGGAGTAGAACCGACAAGACCGATGGATTCGCCCGTTTGCGTATATCCACTAATCTGGAATCGATACATAAAGTTTATCCTGATTTAGTGAGTATGATGCCAGACAGAAAGGCTGAATCCTTAAACCTGTTTTGACAATATCACGTAGAAGTCTTAATAATCCGGTATTAATCTTCTTAAGTATATTGACGTTCTGATTTACATTACCCAAAGCTATCAGCAGTCAAGCTTTTCAAAAATTATTTGGATTTTTATAGAAGATATAAAATAAAGGATATTGCATTAAAAGTTTTGGCACAACTAAGAACAAATCAAAAAAAGGATAAGGTTAAGTTAAATTTTTGCTTCAGTCCTTAGGGACTTCCAACTAAAAAAATATCCCATCGCTTTCTTGGCAGGGAGCAGGGGGGAGCAACAGTCGTGTTGAGTCCAGAAATTAGGATAATTTATTTTTTGGAGTTCCCTTATCTAAAAACCTTATTGAGACGTAGCACTGCTACGTCTCTTTTTCACCGGATGTCTAATGAACTCTCCCTCTTAATGATTCAGCATCAACAGGTTTGATTAGGTAAGTCTGCAATAAATGCCCAACAATGGAGGCTATTAAGGGTAATTTTTGGCAGAATTTTACAATTGGTGAGCGATCGCTCTTGTTAATCTCTGCTAGTTTCAGATTAAGGTCAGAACACTTCTCCAACCGTCGGAAAAACTCTGGGTGATTTGTATTTAAAATCAACGGAAAAGCCCGTGCGGCGGTGTTATTCGTCTCTTCAATGACTCTAGTATTATATTCGCGCGGGTCTATCCCAATAGATTGATAAAAGGTGGCGCGTTCAAATACTGTCAATGTGTGAGTAGCAAAAACACTCAGCAAAAAGAAACGTACCCATAATCTAGCTCTCCAATTGTTCCATAGTTGAGGTTGCGATCGCAGTAGTGCTTTAAAGAAATCTCCATGTCGATTTTCATCCTGACACCAACTCTCAAACTTGCGAAAGAGAGGATAAATTTGGTGTTCTGGATGTTTTTCCATGTGACGATACACTAAAATGTAGCGCCAGTAGCCAATTTTCTCGGATAGGTAGACTGTGTAAATAATCCACTCTGGCGGAAAGAAGGTATAAGTGCGATTTTTGGTTAAATAACTTAAGTCAAGAGAAAGATTAAAATCTGCCATTGACTTATTCAAAAATCCCGCATGGCGTGCTTCATCCCGCGCCATAAAATTAAAAGCATCCGCCAGAATCGGATTGCGGTTTTTCAGACGGCGCGATAATTCTTTGAACAGCAGAAATCCAGAAAACTCTGATGTGCAGGAACGTTCCAAAAAGTCAATAAAGGCGGCACGCGTTTCTCCATCAATGTGATCCCAACACTGCTGAAATTCTTCATCACGGACAAAGTGATGACGATTATAGTCTGCTCGTAACTCCTCTACAATCGCTAGTAACTCAGCCTCCTGGGACGAAATATCCAACTGTGCCGCAGCTTCAAAGTCAGTGGTATAAAACCGGGGTGTTAATAATGTTTCTTGAACAGGCGCTTTTACACCTGGCTTCAGCAACTCAGGTTGTGAGGTTTCCAGAGACTTAACCATGAGAATCCTTTGATTATTTCATCCTTTAAAAGTTATATAAGCATAAATAGCTGTTTGTAAGCATCAGTTAAATTATTGAAAGCAAATTGTGAGAAATAAACTTATTAACTATTGTTTCAGGAGAGTTTAAATGCCTATTCCCCAACCAGTTTTGTTACTACTCAAGTGGGATGTGCCTAAGGGTGAAAATCAGAAAAACCTAAATAAATACTAATATCTTTATAGTTATATATAAATTAATAGTTAAATAATCTTAGGAGAAATAAAAATAGCTGGGATTTGCATCGGCAGTGGTACTTGCTGGATAGAGTAATGCAGATCCTTTCTAAACCTAGAATAACAATCTTTTAGCTGGCCCTGGCAAGCATCCTGAGTCGGTGACTGCCCAGAAACCTTGCCCTTGAACACGAAGGAAGCAACAATGAGTAGTAATCTAGCCATCAAACTGCGCTCTGGAACTCAACAAGCCCACACATCTGCGGAAAATGTGGGATTCATGAAATGTTTTTTGAAAGGAGTTGTGGATAGAGACTGCTTCGCCAAGTTCTTAAGCAACTTGTATTACGTTTACAGCGAACTAGAAGCGGCATTAGAAAGCCATGTAAAGCATCCTGTGATTAGTGCAGTTTACTTCCCAGAACTTAATCGCCAATCGTCGCTCGAAAAAGACATGGTGTTCTATTATGGGGATAATTGGAGGCAGCAAGTTACAGCCTCACCCGCTACCCAGAGCTACATTGACCGCATTCGGGAAATTTCTGTTAGTGAACCAGCCTTATTGCTAGGTCATGCCTACACTCGCTACATGGGCGACCTCTCTGGAGGTCAAATGCTACAAAAAGTTGCTCAGTCAGCCCTGAAGCTTTCTGGCTATGAAGGCACATCCTTTTACAATTTTGAGCAAATTCCTGACAAAAAGGCATTTAAGGATAAGTATCGTCAGGCATTAAATGCATTATCTATTGATGATATAACAGCAGAACGGATTGTTGCAGAAGCTAATAATTCCTTTGGGTTCAATTTACAGATGGCTCAAGAGTTAGAAGGAAGTTTAATTAAAGCACTCGGTCAAGTTCTGTTTAATAGCCTCACTCGTTCCCAAAATTCAGGTAGTACTGAAGTAACTGCGGCTAATTAAGTTAGTCATTAGTCATTGGAGTTAGGAGTTAAGAGTTAGGAGTTAGTAATTATTCTGCTACCCTGTGGCGGAAGTTTGCCTAGCTTTTCCCTCATCTCCCTCATCTCCCTCATCTTCCCCACTCCCAACTCCCCTCATTCATTGGAAAGCAACTAAATGGTTTTTCTATTACCTGGTGTCAAGTTTGATCTGGATCTGATCCAAAAGTACGACACTCGCGCACCTAGATATACCAGTTACCCACCCGCTACAGAGTTAAGCGAAACATTCACTGAAACTGATTTTAAGGCCGCGATCGCAGCATCGAATCAACGCAAAACTCCTCTTTCTTTGTATTTCCATATCCCCTTTTGCCAAAGTGCTTGCTACTTCTGCGGCTGTAACACGGTAATTTCTAACAACAAAAATATTGCTAAACCTTACGTGGAGTCTTTAGCTCAAGACATTAAAAACACGGCAGCTTTAATCGATCCAGACAGAAAAGTGCTGCAAATTCATTGGGGAGGCGGTACTCCTAATTACTTGGATCGTCATCAAATAGAATTTTTATGGAAAAATATAAATCGTCATTTCAACATCGATCCACAAGCAGAAATCTCAATTGAGATTAATCCCCGTTATATCGATAAAAACTACATTTTCTTTTTGAGAGAGATTGGGTTTAACCGTATTAGTTTTGGCATTCAGGATTTTAATAGCCAAGTTCAACTGGCTGTAAATCGTGTCCAGCCGGAAGAAATGCTCTTTGATGTCATGAGTTGGGTCAAAGAAGCTAAGTTTGAAAGTGTGAATGTAGACCTAATTTATGGTTTACCCTATCAAACCCGCGATACATTTCGGGAGACGCTGAAAAAGACTATTGAATTAGATCCTGACCGAATTGTTGTCTTTAACTTTGCTTATGTACCGTGGTTAAAACCAACACAAAAAAATATTCCTCAAGAGGCGCTACCCCCAGCAGAGGAAAAGTTAGAGATTCTGAAAATGACCATTGAAGAATTGACGAATAACCAATATCTATTTATTGGGATGGATCATTTTGCTAAAACTAATGATGAATTAGCGATCGCTCAACGTAATGGCACTCTCAAACGCAATTTCCAGGGCTACACTACCCACGCTGAAACAGAACTCTTTGGTTTTGGTTCTACATCCATCAGTATGTTAGAAGATGCTTATGCCCAAAACCACAAGGAATTAAAGGATTATTATCAGACACTTGCAGCAGGTGCTTTACCTGTTAGTAAAGGTGTCAAGCTTACTCAAAATGATATTATCAGGCGGGACGTGATCATGGGTATCATGTCTCACTTCCAGTTACATAAGCAAGATGTTGAAAACAAATATAATATCAGTTTTGATGAATATTTCTCTGAGGAGCTAGAGGCATTAAAACCACTAGAAGCTGATGGTCTAGTTAGTTTATCAAAAAATCAGATTCAGATTACCGACATCGGTAGATTACTAGTAAGAAATATTGCCGTCATCTTTGATACTCACACAAAAATGCGAGAGACAAAATTTTCCCGCGCCATTTAATATTCCTTCCGTAAATATTGGCTACATATTATCCCCTCAATCTACCTTTAAAATAATGGCTGAGGGGATTTAACTAATTACGAATTATTTTAACGCATCTCCAAAAAGCTAGATAAATTTTTTATGTCTTAAGATAGATATAAAATAACACAAAACAATTGATTAATGTTGTATTGCTATACTGCTAATCAGGTTTAGAGTTATATATTAAAATAATCAATTAATTCATTTATTACAAAAAGTTTTTATTTGGTCTTTATAGCATAAGAATGCCAAATATCATCCAGTTTTGATGTCATCTCTTTTCCTTTGTCTAACTTTTGGATTTAGCATTTATCCCATCTGATAGAAAGAATTTTGGCTCAGAGTTGATAACTTAAATACAAGTGAAGTCTTTCTCTTCTGTTACATCATAATTTTTGGAAGTCTAATCGTATGTTTTTTCACAAAAAAGAACCTATTCATGCAGTTAACGTTAGTGAACCAAACCCTCGTTTTGCTCAGTTGCTTTTAGAACAGTTTGGTGGAGCTACTGGAGAACTTAGTGCAGCACTTCAATATTGGGTTCAATCATTCCATGTCGAGAATGCTGGAATTAAAGATATGCTCCAAGACATTGCGATCGAGGAATTCAGCCATTTAGAAATGGTTGGTAAACTCATCGAAGCTCATACAAAGAATACAGATCAAACAGAGGCTTATAAGAGTACTCTCTTTGCTGTCAGAGGTATTGGGCCTCATTTCCTAGATAGTCAGGGTAATGCTTGGACTGCAACTTACTTGAATGAAGGTGGAGATGTAGTGCGTGATTTAAGAGCTAACGTTGCAGCTGAAGCTGGTGCTCGTCAGACTTACGAAGAATTGATTAAGTTGGCAACTGACAAAGGAACCCAAGAGACTTTAGTCCATCTGTTAACACGAGAAATTTCTCATACCCAGATGTTTATGAAAGCTCTAGATTCGCTGGGTAAGTTGACAGATCCATTCTTTGGTAATATTAAACCAGATGAAACTGTTGCTCTCTACTACAACCTATCTACAGATGGTAATGGTCAAGATGAGCGTGGCCCTTGGAATTCTGAACCAACATTCAAATACATTGCAAATCCGTTAGAAAGTCACTCTTAATGGTCGTTAACTGATGACTGTTGACAGTTAACAGTCATCAGTCATTAGGTAAATGTACAAATTAAATGCGTAACAGCTTATCCACCTCAGGTATTTTTTAAGGGAAATTTAGCTTTGTCCAACCTATGACAATCCTAAATTATTCGTAAACAACCAGATTCCCGACTTCTTAAAGAAGTCGGGAATCTAAGCCAAGTAGTATTTGCTGATATTCATTTGGATACAACACGCGTTTCGGACATATATCTCTGCGCTACGAAGAATGGACTATCCTAGACTTAATAGAAAATGGCTATAAATATTTAATTTAGCCACACTCAAGAAGTCAGAGCGATCGCCTCTTCAATATTTATCCCGACGTTTCTGGATTCAGAAATTAATTCAACTCAAAATCAAAACTGAGAATCAGGAGATTCATTTGTGATTGTCAATGCTACACCAAATGGTTGGGAAGTCATTTATCATCGTGCCCATGCTTTATTAGCAGCTCAACTTGCTGGACAGTGGCGACGTAAAGATGCACCCGCAAGGTTATACGAAACCATTGCTGCAATTTCCCATCACGATGATCTAGAAAAAGAGTGGGAAGAGGACATTCTTACTGAAGCAGGTGCGCCAAAGGACTTCACTCTCGCCACAAAGAAGGATGCAGAGATTGGTGTTAAGAAATTGGCTAATCTGGCAAAGAATGCCCGCTACCGAGGACGGTGGGTGGCTCTACTCATTTCCATGCACATCAGCCGTTTAAATGAGCCAAGTCGTGGTCAGCTTTCAGAACTAGATAAACTTTTAGATGAGCAACTTCAAAATCAGCAACGTTGGCGCAAGGAACTGGGCATCGAAAAGGAACAAGTTGATGCAGCCTATGCATTTATGCAATGGTGCGATCGCCTTTCTCTCATTTTATGTCAGCAAGAACTACCAGACGATGAGCGGTTTTTAGAAATTAGTAAGGGCCCTGAAGGTCAGCGCTATGACATCATGCAGCGCAGTGATAATTTGGTTGTTGTCAAACCTTGGCCCTTCCAAGAGGATAAATTCACGGTCAATGTCGAAGCCTGCGACCTGTCCCAGGTGAAATTTGAAAGTAGTGCCGAACTAACTCAAGCACTACAAGAAGCTCCTATCAAGATACTAGAGTGGACATTCGTTAAGAGTTAGATATTTGTCACTGCCATAGTCAGTAATAAAAGCCCCCATATGGGGGCTTTTGGTATTGGAAAAGCTTCTACAGCATTCACTGGAGAAATTTGCTCACCCATACTTGTCAAGTGACTGAAAATGATTATCATTTATATATGAGTGTACCAATCATAACTGTCGTTGCTGGCCCGGCTGGATGTGGCAAAACTACTTGGATTTGCCAACAGATGTCCAATACCACTTCTAGTAAAAACGTAATTTATTTTAGTCCTGGCACTGGGAATGTTCCTATTGATCAGACACGCGTGGCTGCGGAATTCCCAGAGTTAAAAGTCTTTGGGGATGGGCAAGAAGTTGAGTTTATCAACCAGCTAGTAGCTACGGAACTTGCCTATATTGAACTAGGGTTTTACTTAGAATTAGGCGCAATTGAGCAAATATTAGACAACTTATCTTACAAAGCGATCGCCATCCTACCATCGCACCTCAAAGATTCTGAATATCATACTTGGGCAGAAAAAATTATCACAGGCGCAGATGTAGATAGCAGTATTGCCCAAACTCAACTATGGCGTGCACCAACCAGTGGTCAAGTTATTGACGAAGACAGTTTAAACGAGTTTTGGTACGAAATTACCCACGGTGCTTACGGCCATGTTTCCCGTGCTAAGGGAATTTTTGATGTTGCTGATGGACGTTCACTATACACAGATTTTGTGGCGGGTATCTCGGCAACTGATTTTTTAGAATTAGACCTACCACGCCATTTAGAAGGTAGACCACAGCGCTTCAGTGG
Organism: Nostoc sp. UIC 10607; assembly: GCF_047228265.1. Classification (NCBI taxonomy): domain Bacteria; kingdom Bacillati; phylum Cyanobacteriota; class Cyanophyceae; order Nostocales; family Nostocaceae; genus Nostoc; species Nostoc sp. UIC 10607. The sequence goes on from NZ_JBIQNW010000058.1 coordinate 28,324, forward strand.
GATGGAAGTATTGGGACAAAACTTGGATGAGTCTGCAATTAGACAAACCTTGCAAGATTGCTATTTGTCAGAAACTGCGCTGGGGCAATACCAAGAACAGGTAAAACAAATTTTAATTGAGGAGAGTATACAGTGAAAATCGCGGTCATGTCATGTATTCATGGCAACTATGAAGCCTTGGATGCGGTATTGTTAGATAGCGATCGCCAAAAAGCTGAGAAAATCTTTTGTCTTGGCGATTTGGTTGGATATGGGCCCTATCCAAATGCTGTAGTTGAACAAATTCGTTCCCTTGATATTCCTACTTGCGCGGGGTGTTGGGATGAAGATATTGTCGAAGGATTGAATGCTTGTGATTGTAGTTATCCCTCGTTATTGGCTGAAAAACGTGGCAAAATCGCCCACGAGTGGACAAATAATGAAATTCATTCAGAACACCGCGAATTCTTAAGCCAATTACCCCATAGTTTACGTGAGGGAAATTTGGCATTTGTTCATGGTAGTCCCCACAGCAATCACGAATATTTACTACCAGAACTTGATGCTTATGCCGCTCTAGAGCGAGTACTTTCCACAGAAGCAGATGTGCTGTTTTGCGGGCATACTCATGTACCTTATGTGCGTAACTTGGATGCAGGCAGTTTACAGGTTCGTGTCAAAGGTGAGGCAGCAGAAGAACAGTCACTCAATTTCACTACCTCCCTCAAGCGAATTATTAATGTAGGTTCCGTGGGAGAACCTCGACACGGCCGACCAAATGCGACATATGTGATTTATGACACAGAAAGTCAAGAAGTGAATTTGCGGGAAGTATCTTACGACTATCAAAAAACCTGTGCAGCAATTATCGAAAAGGGTTTACCGCCAGTTTTTGCTTGGCGTTTGGCGCAAGGATTGGAATTTGCAGAAAGGGCTGATGACCCGACTCATGTTTGTACGAGGTAAAGAAGAGCGAGGGAGACAAGGGGACGAGGGGACAAGGAGAATAATCCATGCCCAATGACCAATCTTTAAACTAAAATCTAAAATCTAAAAACCAAAATTGATATGAGTAAATGGGCGATTTTAAGTGGTATTGAAGGGAATCTGGCAGCTTATGAAGCTGTAATGACAGATATTAAGCGTCAGGGTAATGCTGTAGAGGCTTTGTATATTTTGGGCGATTTGGTCGGGCCCAGACTAGAAACAGAGAAGTTAGTAAAACGGGTGCGTAACCCGCAACCTGGAGAGTTAGAACCTTTGATTTGTAAAGGTTGGTGGGAAGAACAGTGTTTTATCCTACATGGTCTTGGCCCAACTGGAGAAGCGACTGATTTGATGGCAAAATATGGGGGAGAAACAGTTAAGTTGCTGTGGGAGTCGGTTTCTCGCCAAACGATACAATGGTTGAGAACACTAGACTTTGGTTTTTTTGAACTGGATTGTTTGTTAATTCACGCCACAACAGTAGCGGTTGACGAGGAACTAACACCAGAAACTCACCCTATTATCATGTGCGATCGCCTATCGCGGATGCAAGCAAATAACTTGTTTTGCGGTCGTTCTGGCTTGGCTTTTCAATATCAATTGCAAGCAGGTTCTATCACTACAAGCACAACTACTCTTGATAGTCAAGCATTTCCCATAACCATAAATATTTCCCCGCGTCAAGTTATTGGAGTTGGTAATGTGGGACGAATACCTAGTAAAGCAAAATATACCCTTTATACACCAAGTACAAATCATCTGGAATTTAGGACTGTGCGCTACGGTGTCAGCAAGGGATTTCAGGTAAAGTCACCTAAAGTAGTTTCCTACTAGGCAAAGAAGAAATATCTTAGGACAATTTGAATAAAAAAGAGCCAGAGAACTAACTCTCTGGCTCAAAGCTGGAGACAAAATAATCATCAAATAAAGGCTAACTTGGGTAATAACCTAAATTCTTCCCAGGTTATGCAGCCCTAAGACAACACCCACTCCTAAGATATGACCAAAGGCGGTAGTTGCTAAAAGGGCTGGTAAACCAAAACCACCAAATAAATTGGCTGAGGGTAGTCCTGGTTCTGCGTTAGGATATTTGATGGTAGATTTACCAAAGGCAATGGCAACGATATTAACGATAATCATAATCAGTGCAACTGTGGGACTCCATTGCAGAGGTGTGGTTGCAGCAGCGAGTAAGGTTGAAGTAAACACCTGATTTGCTCCTGAAATTTATTAATGATTGAAAATATAATCTGAAACTTTCCGAGGCAAATTCCAGAAAGTACCCGATTTTGCATCAATATTTAACAGTTATTCTCACTACTTAATATAATGTGAGTTCAACGAGATGAATTCAGCGATTTACGCCAAAATCGTCAAAAAGCTTAATTTTTAAAACTACCTTCTCAACGAGATGCTCTGCGTGTCGCTGCTTTTTCGCTTCGCCCAACTCACGTTAATGCATGTATCTATGGGACCATATCTGCACAAACAAGACGAAAAACATAATATTTATCTATCAAAAGCATTAGATATGCTGAATTAATATAGCAATCTGAATTGAAACAAGAGAAAGTACGGAAGCTAAAAGCATTTATATATAAGCTTTTTAGCGGTTTTGTCTCTCAATAATGATTTAGAGTTGACATATAAAAAATAATAATTATCATCTATCAAAAGTATGAAATATAAAGATATAAATTTTCTATATCTAAAGAAATTAAATATTTGTATTTAATCTAATAGTATACTTCTGGCAGAGGATGTAAAAAAATATTAGGCATAGTAAATTAAAATCAATATTAATCAAAGTTCCTAAACAATTTAGGCAAGTGTGCTATACACGAACTTGGTAAAGCCTAAAACTTTGTTAAAATCAGCAACACACAAACTATGAACTCTACCACCGAAAAACGTATCGCCTTGATTTCCGTCCACGGAGACCCGGCGATTGAAATAGGGAAAGAAGAAGCTGGGGGACAAAATGTTTATGTGCGTAATGTGGGTGAAGCACTAGCGCAGCTGGGATGGCAAGTTGATATGTTTACTCGCAAAGTGAGTCTGGAGCAAGACTCGATTGTTGAACATAGCGAGAATTGTCGAACTATTCGTTTAAAAGCTGGTCCCCTTGAGTTTGTGCCACGAGATGATATTTTTGAATATCTGCCTGAATTTGTAGATAATTTCCTCAAATTTCAATTAAAAAATGACTTTACATACCAATTAGTTCACACTAACTATTGGCTCTCGAGTTGGGTGGGAATGGAGTTAAAGAAAATCCAAGAGAGTAAACAGGTTCACACCTACCACTCATTAGGAGCAGTCAAGTACAACACTATAGAAGATATTCCTCTGATTGCTAGTGTGCGATTAGCAGTGGAAAAAGAGGTGTTGGAAATAGCAGAGCGAATTGTAGCAACAAGTCCGCAAGAACAGCAACATATGCGATCGCTAGTTTCCACTAAAGGCAATATTGACATCATTCCCTGTGGTACAGATATTCAGCGGTTTGGTTCGATTGCACGAGAAGCAGCCAGGGCTGAATTGGGAATTGACAAAGAAGCCAAAGTTGTATTATATGTAGGACGTTTTGACCCACGCAAAGGGATAGAAACCTTAGTGCGGGCAGTAAACCAGTCTGGGCTACGAGACTCTAAAAATCTCCAGCTAATTATTGGTGGTGGTAGTACTCCAGGTAACAGCGACGGAATTGAGCGCGATCGCATTGAGGGCATTATCAACGAATTGGGAATGAGCGACTTTACCACCCTTGCTGGTCGTCTGAGTCAAGATATTTTGCCAACTTATTATGCAGCTGCTGATGTTTGCGTTGTTCCCAGCCACTACGAACCCTTTGGACTCGTAGCGATCGAAGCGATGGCAAGTGGTACACCAGTGGTAGCAAGTGATGTCGGCGGACTTCAGTTTACTGTAGTTAATGAAGAAACTGGTTTATTGGCACCACCGCAAGATGTAGATGCCTTTGCCTCTGCCATTGACCGAATTCTCTTAAATTCAGAGTGGCGAGACGAATTAGGTAAAGCTGGTAGAAAGCGCGTCGAAAATAAGTTTAGCTGGGATGGGGTAGCACATCAACTGAGTGAACTTTACACCGAACTGTTGCAGCCACAACCAGTAGCATCAACAGCAAAAGAACTAGTGGAGTCAACAGCCGAATTAGTGCAGTCAACAGCAAAAGAACTAGTGGAGTCAACAGTCGAATTAGTTCAGTCAACAGCAAAACAGGCAGTTTTGGTTGCTAAATAATTCTCTTGCGTAACAGATAATGGTGAATGGGTAACTTGGAAGTAAGCAATAATTTTATTTTCCTAGTCTTCACTCACCATTACTCAATCATTTATTCTAAATATTTCTCTAGGCTGAGTGATTTCCATTATTAGTTTAATTAGTGGAAATTACTTAGCTAGTTTATTTTATAGGCTTGCTTACAAAACTTGACACTAAAAAATGTATAAAAAGGTAAGTTAACATCTAAATGCTAAGAGTCTGTCCGAATAATAGATTTTTGCGTTAGGGAACTCCAAAAATAAATTATCCAATTTCTGGACTTCACTACGACTTTCCCTCCCCCTGCTCCCTGCCCCCGTGCCTCTATAGCGATCGTATATTTTTTTGTTTGGAAGTACATTAGCTATCACCAAACCAAGTAACCGCTATGATAGTTGAGGTCTGCTATGCTTTGACTAAACGAAGATAAAAGCATAGCGATCGCTACCATTTGAATGTTAACAACTAATCGCTTTGCAACCAGTTGACTTTACCACTCTCACAGCTGCTTGTAGCGAAATCCGCGCTAACTGGCTACCATCACGCTTAGAACAGGTTTACCAGCGCGATCGCTACACTATTGCCATAGCATTACGCACCCTGAAACAGCGAGATTGGCTACAAATTTCTTGGCATCCCCAAGCTGCACATATTTGTATCGGCGATCCACCACCGCGATCGCCAGATACCTTTACCTTTAGCCAACAACTGATACACCAATTGAGTGGTTTAGCACTGGTAGCTATTGAAGCGATCGCCCCTTGGGAGCGGGTTATTGATTTGCAATTTGCCCGTCGTCCTGGAGAAACCGCCCTATATCATGTCTATGCAGAAATCATGGGCAAGTATAGCAACGTCATTCTCACCGATGCCAACAATATAATTATCACTGCTGCTCATCAAGTCAGTCAGCAACAATCTAGTGTCCGTCCCATCCAAACCGGACAACCTTATGAAACACCGCCAAAACTGACTGGGACTGTCCCCAGTTTGAGCGAATCTCAAGAACGTTGGCAAGAACGGGTAAGTTTAGTGCCAGGAGCAATCAAGCGGCAATTGCTGAAAAGTTATAGTGGCTTGAGTGCAGCACTGCTGGAGTTAATGCTGTTAGAAGCAAATATCGCACCAGAAACATCCACAGATACTCTCAACCCCGACGACTGGCGACGGTTGTTTGAGCGCTGGCAAGAATGGCTACAAGCTTTGGATTCCAGTAAATTTCATCCCGCTTGGACAAAAGTTGGCTACACCGTAATGGGTTGGGGTGCAGTTGAAAAGGTCAAAGATATCCAGGAGTTACTCAACCGCTACTACAGTAACCAAATTGACCAACAGTTATTTTCCCAATTACGCCATCAGTTGAGTCAGAAATTGAATAATATTCTGGCGAAATTACGCAATAAAGCTCAAACCTTTAAGACGCGCTTGCAGCAATCAGATCAAGCCGATGAGTATCGGCAAAAAGCTGATTTATTGATGGCTCATTTGCAAAACTGGGAACCGGGGATGAAAGAAATGATCCTTGCTGATTTTGATACAAATTTGCCAGTAGCGATCGCTCTCCAACCAGATAAAAATGCCGTCCAAAATGCCCAAAGTCTTTACAAACAGAACCAAAAACTCAAACGCGCTCGTGCTGCTGTGGAACCGCTACTGTTAGAAGTACAGACAGAAATTGAGTATTTAGAACAAGTAGAAGCTGCGATCGCTCAAATAGACATCTACCAGACAGCAGAAGATTTGCGGGCTTTAGAAGAAATCCGCGAAGAGTTGATTGGACAAAAGTATCTAGAAGATCCAGAATACCGTAGCCGCAGTGCAAACGAACCCCCCAGCACCAACTTTCATCGTTATGTTACCCCCAACGGCTTTGAAGTATTAATCGGTCGCAACAATCGCCAGAATGACCAATTAACGTTTCGTGTAGCTGGGGATTATGACCTATGGTTTCACGCTCAAGAAATTCCAGGGAGTCATGTATTACTACGTCTAGAACCGGGTACTGTAGCAGAAGAAGCTGATTTGCAATTTGTAGCTAATCTTGCCGCATACTACAGTCGCGCTCGTCAGAGTGAGCAAGTGCCAGTAGTTTATACCCAGCTAAAACACGTCTACAAACCCAAAGGAGCAAAACCAGGAATTGCCATCTACAAGCAGGAGAGCATCCTCTGGGGAAAACCACAAATAGTCATTAGTCATTAGGTATTAGGTATTGGTTTTATTCCACCTTGCTCCCCCTGCTCCCTTATCCTCCTCACCTCACCTCACCCATCTATACCCCGTGATTGGCTGAATTATCCTAATAGATAGAAGCTTTTAAGCTTTGCTCGTATCTTTTTTTGATGAAATTTCACGAAAAATCTGTGTTGACTGTTACAATATTGTTAAGAAAAGTTGCCCGTTGCATTTTGGGAACGCGCAATTGGGTTTTAACTCTCTTGAGAAGACAACGCAAAAAAACATTTTATAGACCAGCTGTGGGAGGCTGGTCTTTTTGTATTTAAAGTGCTCATAAATTGGTTATCCGATAACTCACTACAAACACCTTGAGCATCTATGGTTAGTAACTTCACTGACTTTTCATTCTTATCTGGATAACCTCATTTCCATTCCTCTCTCATGGTCTTGAGGGGCTGGGGGTTAGGCTTGGCGTCATCGGTGAGAGGTTAGAATGATTGCACTTTTGTCAAGAGGGTGCAGGAAAAGGCGATAAATCCAGCTTGGGGACT
>NZ_JBIQNW010000059.1:0-34450 GCF_047228265.1 Nostoc sp. UIC 10607
TATCATTTTCAATAAGACTATTTTGAGTATTTTAACTGGTTGACAAAATGCACTTTATCTTAACCTCTCACGGATGGTTCACTACTAGAACGCTGACTATTAAAGACTCAATTCATCATCCTGCTGCTGCTGTTGCCTTAACTGCTGCCCATAATCGAGTAGCTGCTGGTTCCAATCGTCAGCCTTGCACTTGAGCCGCTTGGACTGTGGCAGTATTTCTTTAACAGGCTGGCATCACTAGCATTTTCTGGGGTATACTCAAAATAATTCAATTTTTGAAATGTTCTAATATTGAACAAATAATCAAGCCGCACTGTGGACAAAGCAGACGAATTAACGAGATATATTGCTATCCTGGCTGACCTTTTTGAGGTAGCACAGCAAAGTTCAGGAGAAGTGGTCAACCTGAATAAGCAGGAATGCCGTGTCATTAATGTAGTGGGGCAGTTCCAGCCACTAATGATGCGTGAGATTGCTGAACGAGCAAAACTCGGTATCACCAACACAACGGGAATTGTGGACAAGTTAGTTAAAAAGAAATATTTGTGCCGAGATCGTTGCGATGAAGACAGACGAATTGTGAAAATTTGTCTCACACCTGAAGGAGGGGAAATTTATGAAATGGAAATTGAGAATTACAGAAAGGTCAGTCGAGCAATTCTCAATGCTCTCAATGAGTCAGAGCAACAAGAGATGCTTCGGATGATGAAAAAAGCAGCAGCACAGATCAATCAACAGAAGGGTAATCTATTGACGACCTAACAGAATCAATTTTTTTAACTATAAAGTTCAAAAATTGAATTATTCAATAGATAAACTTTGTGTCTTTTAACAAACCAACGCAAGAGAAAAACCATGAACTACACCGGGAAAACTGCTCTGATTACTGGCGCATCCAGCGGCATCGGAGAATCTTTTGCTCATGAATTAGCAAAGCGACAAATGAACCTCGTTCTCGTAGCGCGCTCTTTTGATAAATTACAAACTCTGGCAGGGCAGCTACGTCACCGATACAGCATTCGTGTTGAAGTCATTACATCTGACCTCAGCCGTGAAGGAGAAGGGTTACGTGTCTATGAACAGACGCAAACAAGACAGTTGAGTGTTGATATGCTCGTGAACAACGCTGGCTTCAGTACTAACGGAATGTTTGAGTCGATTTCACCTGACAAAGACCATCAACAAGTCATGCTAAACGTTGTCTCTGTTGTGGATTTGACTCATGCGTTTATTCCAGCAATGTTAGCAAAGGCTGAGGGTACCATCATCAATATTGGTTCAACAACGAGCTTCTATCCATTACCTCGGCAGGCAGTATATGCAGCAACCAAAGCATTTGTTCTCTCATTCAGTGAAGCGTTATGGATTGAGTACCGAAAACGAGGAATTAAGGTGTTAGCTCTCTGTCCAGGTGCAACAGACACAGATTTCTTTAACACGATGGGGCGCGACGTTGTAGCTGGAAAGCATTCACCGCAGGAAGTTGTTCGTGTTGGGCTGTCAGCATTGGAGCAAAATCGGCATTATGTCATTCCCGGTTTCAAAAATTCCTTGGAATCAAATATTTTGCCGCGCCTATTACCTCGTGCTGCTATGGCAACCCTAGTTGGAATTGTGAGCCAACGCGCTTTCAAATAAGTTACTGACTTTGGCAGTATAGCAGACCCGTTGTTTACTAATTTAATGTCAGGCTCTCAAAAATCCTTCTCATGAAAAACCTTTAAAGGCTCAAATCATCTCTTTCATGCTGTTGCTGCTGTTGCCTTAACTGTCGCCCATAATCAAGTAGCTGCTGATTCCAATCATGTGCCTGAGATTTTTTGATTTTGGACTGTGGCAGTAGTTCTAATACACGCTGTGCCACCGCATCAGTGCTTTTATCGTTACCAAACGCCACCACTACATTATTGATATCTCGCAATCGCTCAAGAGGTAAGCAATTGAAGTCATCAATAGCCATATAGAGTGTTCGTTCGGGTGGAACATCGCCCCTGATAAGATATTCCAGCATGGCTCTTGAAATAGCATCAATGGGGGACTTACATAGAATCGCTGTTGAGGTTTTATCATTAGCTTTACCCCCCAAGTGGAAGTAAAACCAGCTGTCACGGCGTTTGGTTCCTTTCTCGTATCCCTTAAAAGTGTTGTTCTTTCCCCAAGTTCCTCTTAGGAATGCACCGTTACGTTGACCTTGTTGATTTCGCATGACAAAAACAGCATTTTGTTGCTGATCAGCGTAAACTAGCCCCTGGTTATGAAGCATTTGCACACAATCAGAGCGGATACCACGTTTTTGAGTGAGGTAATGTTCAACGGCAGACCAATTGTTTCTATCCTCAACTGGTAGCTGAAACGGGGTTCGCGGTTCTAACTGGATAATCTCAGCAGCCACTTCACGAGCTTTTGCGATCGCTGCTCGTTCTGCCCCAGCTTCCCCAAATCGTTCATGCAACCAGACAACCGCCTGCCGTAGATTGCACTGGTTGACGTGCATCACCAAGTCAATCGCCCCACCTGATCCCTTTTGTTGATCGGGGGCAAAGTCGTAGAATTTGGGCCCATCTATATTAATGATGTGTCCGTGACCCTTCCATTTTCCTTCCTCGTGGTGTAGCCCCAACTCCCAGGCGACATCAACAAGAGGCAAGTCGCGCAGTTGTTGGGTTTTCAATTCCAGCGTTCGCACAATTTCTTCTAGCCGTTGTCGTTCCTTCTCGCTGGCTCTAGCCCGTTGTTCTGCACGGGATAGTCGCTCTTGCATGAAAGCCCGGTCAGCCAGTTGGTGATTAATCGCTTGGAACTGGTCATCAGACTGAATCCTGGTTACATAACTACTAGCTGATTCAAATGGCGTTGGCGCTAATTGGTTATTTGTAATCACTGCGGTGAGTGGTTCACTGTTAACGGCTTGGTAATATTCTTTTACTTTGGTGTGGGTTGCTTTGCTGCCCTTAACCCCTCGTTCAATGCCCAAAGGAGCAAGTGCAGCCGCATAGCTATCTTGGAGCTTGGATAACTTGATTCTTCCCTGCCCACCTCTGCCGCCAAACATCGCGTCATGACTTACTCTCCCGGTTTTCTCGTTCAATGGCACGATGTAGGCGTGAATGTGTGGGGTACTTTCATCTAGGTGGAGTTCTGCCCTGACGCACTTTGATCCATAGTTTTGAGCTAGCCAGTCACGAGATGCACTCGCCCATTGCTGCATCAGTGAATCAGACCACTGCCCCGACAGAGATGGATCTTTTGGACGGAAATATTCAGGTGATGCCGAGAGAAACATTTCAGTGCATAACACTGCATCATGCCGAGGGCGATGCAGTAGCGTAGAGATTTTTTCAAAGACTATCTCTTCGAGTGCGCGTTCGTCTTCTCCCCCAATCAACCGGACATTCTCTTTAGTTGGATCTGCGTTGGGTGTTTCTCTGTTTCTGGTAACATGGTCATCACTTCCGGCAACGTTGCCGAATGTTTTTAGTTTCTCAATTCTAAGAATTGTTAGTGGCGACATAAAAAAATTATGCTACAAATGCAGTGCTTTTGTAGTACTCAAAAACCCCTTCGGGCGAACGGCGGTTTCATGTCACGAGCGCAGCGAGAGATGGCGCAGCCACCCGCAGGGCATGAAACCATAGTGAGTATGGTATCACTTATACAAATGCCCGAAATCCACTTTTGGGGGAGAAATCGCGCTTACTGCCTGGTGCGAAAATACGCCCAAAAGCACCTTTAGGGTACATAACGACAGTCGTTTGACAGTCATCGGGTTTTTGGGCAATGACAGTCAAACGACTGTCGTTTGGTACAGTAAAGGGGTACTTAGGGGTAGTTTACGGCGCATTTTGACAGTCATTGGAATTTGGTATCAATCAACACGATGCCTTACACACAATCCCCTATAATTCGGTAGGAATACAGGACATGGAGCAACCTAATTTGGAAGTGCTTTCGATTAAGCGCAGTCACGACAGTAGCGATGGTCAGTTGCTGCAATTTTTACGAGAGCGAGAGCATAAAATGTCGGGCAGAGGTTTGACTAAAATTGTTTTGAGTACTTTAAGGATGTGCTGGGGGCCTTTTGTCATGAAGCGTCAGGGTGCTGACAGCGACACTCTCAAGATTGCTGTGATTTACTCTGTCTCACAGTTGGAATTACAGATTCACTTGCTCAAGCAATTACTTGAGTAGACACTTGCTTTAATGGTGAGAGCGATTTGCAGTCTATCTCGAATGCTGGGTTGGCAAGTTGAAGTTGTTGAAGTTAGGGAGAGGGATTTTTGAAGTATAAGTGCAACACAGCCGTAATATAGAAAAACCGCCCGAAATTGGGCGAAAAAGTAGCTCCAAGCTAGTGGCAACAAGGATTATAGGCTTTTTGATGAGAAATAGCAGATGCTTTTGGCTTAGTGCAGACTAAGCCCAGGCTTAGTCTGCAACAACTTTTTTGAATGACAAACAGAAATTACTCAAACCCTAGAATTAGTCTAGGCTTAGTCTACGACTATCCTGGACTAAGCCTAGACTAAGCCAAAAGAAATTGTGATTGGATATACAATTTGGTGATTTAAAAACCACTAATTGCATAGACTTAGTGGTGATTATAAATGTGTAGCTAGTGTCCACTGATAATGACCAAACCTGGGATGAGGACACTGACGGTTTGATCGATTTAGAACTGTCATTGGAAATGAAACAGAAATACAAGCTGTTTGGTGTCGAGTAGTAGTTGAGAAAAAGATCATTTCAATTGCCTTGGACATTTCCTCTCTCCACCCCTCTTACCCCCCGCAATACGGAAAGTGAAAAGAGGGGTGAACTCATCGGTGGCTTTTGTCGTGATTGTGTAGTTATTCAGTAGTATTTTTTGATGGCTATTTTTTTCTTTTTCAGTTTTGGCTCAAAAAAACTGGCCAAACTTTTTGGCGTACTGTGCGTAAGTTTTGGTCAAGAATTTTTGGCGGAGAAATCAGGGTGGTAAATTAGCTTTTTGGGGTCTAAGTCCTTAGATTTACCTTATGTTTACCTTGTAAATACCTTGGAAATGCCATTGCAGTACCTTATTTTTGACAAAAAAGAGCCATTTTGTAAAAAAGGATGATTTTCAGTGTTAAAGGTGCAAATAAATCCTTATATTTGCCATTGGAATACCATTAAAATGCCATTGCAGAACCTTATTTCTGACATTTTGATAAAATCCTTGTAAATACCTTATAAATGCCTTTCGAGTTAATTAATGCTTAGGATGCGAACTTTTTCGTCAGCCAAAAAAATTAGTATGATTTCGCCACTCACCTGCACATAGAAAATCTTTAGGGAGCGGAAGCGAGATGTCTATCGATAAAAAGGAATTGGTACGGCGCGTTCAAGAACGTTTAAGCAAAGGCAGTGGCACAGTTGAAGAAATTATTGATGCCACTGTAGAAGAAATTTATGAATCGCTAAAACTTGGAGAGAGTGTTTCTCTACGGAACTTTGGCACTTTTTACGTCAGAACAGGACGAGAGTGTTGGGTGTTTAAGTTCAATCCCTCACAACGGTTACGTCAGTTGTTTGGCTGGTCATCTACTTACAAGCCATAACATCATCTGGAGGCGAACTTCTCTACCACGTACCTGAGAGTGTGATGCCATTCCATCAAGCCTGATAATATCAAGAGCGAAGAAAATGAAATTGATGATGAGCCAGGGGTAAGGTATGGAAGCCAAAAGTGAGGTAACAATAAAATTTAGCGGGTCACTACCAACAGCCACACCAGCAGAAAATAAAAAAGTTGCAATCGAGTTGACTGATCAGAACGGCATAGTCTTCACTGCTCAAGTTAATGCTAAAAGCTGGCGGAAGGCTGAAACTAGCGCCTCGGAGTTTGCAGACTGGGCTGGGGCTGTATCGGGCAAGCTTGGACAGCGCACAGAAAACGGGTTTGAAGTGATTGATGCTGGGATTCAGATATTTGAAAAGAAAGTGCGATCCGTTGACGAGAAATCAAGCCAAGTCCCGGCTTGAGGGATTCGTCGCTAGGTTAAAATTTTTTTACAGAACCTAGACAACTGTAAATCCGTGCAAGTGTAATTCTTGCCCTCCTTGGTGAGGGAGTGAAAGCAATACCCCTGAGGTAGCGACTAGTCATCAATCCTCAAAGCGGGGTGTAATGGAGGTAACTGGGAACCTAACCTAGAATCCCTTCTAGCACAGATGTGTATGGGTAACGTGAGTGAAGGCGGTTTACTGTCGTAACGAATAACCAGCGAAATTAGGTTGAGACGCTGGAGCCAAAAGGCAATGGTTATAAGAAAGTCCATTTCTGCGACATTCAAGGGCTGGTCATATTTCTTGTGACAAGCAATCACCCCACAGATAATCCGGCAGGGTACGCCACCCTAAATACATCGCCAAACGGATATACGGAACGGAGTAAACCTTGAAATGCTCTCAGGCAAAAGGTCGATGACCTGAGCAGGTGCTAACCGTATGCAATCAAGGTGAAGATTGAGTCAGAAGCTAAAGCCCCGTTGTAATAACGAGGATATGCTGACGGACTCACGGTTGATTGAAAGAAATAGCTACTAAGTAGAGTGGAAATGTTATGGACACGGTGTCACCACCGATGTATAGATGGAATACAATCCCTTGGCGTAAGCTAGAAAGGGCAGTATTTAAGCTCCAAAAGCGGATATTTCAAGCCTCTCAACGTGGAGATGTCCGAGCAATCCACAGGCTACAACGTCTTCTAATACACTCGTCTTCAGCTAAATACTTAGCGGTAAGAAGGGTAACACAGGATAATCAAGGTAAGAAAACCGCAGGTGTGGATGGAGTAAAATCTCTAACCCCAGAAGCGCGTTTGAAACTGGTAAATAACCTGAAATTGAAACCCTCCGGTAAAGCAACGCGACGCGTTTGGATTCCCAAGCCAGGCAAAAACGAAAAACGCCCATTAGGAATACCAACCATGTATGACCGGGCATTACAAGCATTGGTCAAAATGGCAATGGAACCCGAATGGGAAGCTAAGTTTGAAGCAAAAAGCTATGGTTTTAGACCCGGACGTTCAGCCCATGATGCAATACAAGCAATATTTTCGAGTATTAAGCAGTGTCCAAAGTACGTTTTGGATGCCGATATATCGAAATGCTTCGACCGCATTAACCACTCGAAACTGCTCCAAAAAACTGAGACATTTCCAAAACTCAAACGAATTCTCAGTCAATGGCTCAAAGCAGGCGTAAAGGATGGAAACAATTGGTTGACAACAGAAGAAGGCACTCCACAAGGAGGTGTCATCTCACCTTTACTAGCGAATATAGCCCTTCATGGACTGGAAACAGCAGTGAGGGCAGCTATCCCTGGTTCAATTACCGTTAATGGTAAACGCCAACACAATTGGAAACCAGAAGTTGTTAGGTATGCCGATGACTTTGTAATCCTACATAGAGATGTACAAGTTCTCAAAAAGTGCCAACAAGTAGCACAAGAGTGGTTAAAACAAATTGGGTTGGAAATTAATTGGGAGAAAACACAAATTGTTCACTCCCTGGAATCCGGCAAGGGCTATCAAACAGGTTTTGACTTCTTAGGGTTTGAAATCCGGCAATATCACACTGATAAACATAATTCAGCCAGAAATTACCAGAACGAACCTTTAGGGTTTAAAACCATCATAAAACCTAGCTTCCAAGCCATACAAAGGCATTATGAACACTTAGCCACAATCGTAGATCAACATCGCTCGACACCTCAATATGTCTTAATACAGCGACTCAACTCAGTGATAACGGGATGGACTAACTACTATAGAACTGCTTGTAGTGGAAAAACTTTCCGTAAGCTGGATGAACTGATCTACAAGAAATTGCTGGCATGGGCAATCAGAAGACATCAAAATATAGGAATCAGGGAAGTAGTCAATAAGTATTGGCGACAAATTGGTAAGGCGAAATGGACTTTTGCAACTACAGAAGGACTATATCTGGGAAGGCATTCAGCTACACCCAAAATCCGACATTTAATTGTGAAAGGTTCATCATCCCCATTCGACGGTAATTGGCAATACTGGACTACTCGATTAAGAAAACACCCTGAAATAAATCCAAAAGTAGCAAAATTACTTAAACTCCAGAAAGGAGTTTGTGTACATTGTGGATTGCTCTTCAAATCGGGAGATTTAATTGAAGTCCATCATCAGGACGGTTGTACCTCAAACAACCACGTCAATAATCTCATGGCTTTACACCGTCACTGTCACGACCAAATTCACGGACAGAAGGTTTATAAATAGAAGCCAAATCTCAACCAACCAGAGGTATACATGACAGGTATCAATCGACTGAGGAGCCGTGTGAGTTGGAAACTCTCATGCACGGTTTTGAAGACCAGTGAGGTTGGCGACAGCCTCACTAAGTTTAATGCGAAAGAGCCTAAACCAGATGCAGAGGTTGCTGAAGCTGGCGCAAGTTCATAGATGTGTCTCAAGCATTCAGCAGCACATTTCCACCGGGAGCAATGAGATATTTGCTCCCGGTGAAAGCACTTTCAATTGGCGCTCCAACATCCTAAAAAGTGGAATCGCTAGAATGCAAAAAAATGAAATACACGACATTTATATATCTACAACAGGTTTGATATTTACCAGCAGTCTTTACCCCCAGACAGCATCTGAATCTAGTTTCCACTCATGCTTGAGCAATTCCTGGTATGTCGTTTCTCGAATCATCATCTGCTTATACAGCATGAGCAAAAGCTCTTGAGCTTGTTCACGGGACATCTGCTGCACTTGGTCAGCAAAAGTTCTCAGGCTAAATTCTTGTTCTAAAGATAATGTCATAGGTTGATTCATTTCAGGCTCAATCGCCCAACTGGAGGAAAACTTTTTTGGGAAATGCTAAAAATCTGGAGAGGAAGTGTTAATACCTAGCTGCGGTTAGTAGTCGTACACTTATTGAGCTATTGGGCATTCTCCTCTTTAGTGGTGTTGCACCTAGATTGTGAATTTATATTAACAAGTATAACAAAATATTTACAAAGCTGAGGCGATGGTAGATCAAAGCTTAAAAACATCATGTACCCTGATACCTCAGAGATCCTTTTGGTCAAAGACCAAAAAGGTATTACACCACCAATTGATGAGACTACTTAAACCAAGCTATATGATCTTTAGCATTAGTTTAAGCAAAGCGCTTACCGTCTCCAGTGCTTTACTTATGCCTCATTGCAGAGATTAAATATTTTTCAACTGCGAATTCAACGAAATCCTAACAACGTAAAATCAATAATTTTCGCTCTTGATTCCACGAAATAGCCCATTAGTGGAATGTCTGTTATTTATAGCGAACTGCAATGTTCAGGCGATTCGTAAACGTTCAATATCCTTCATGGGTGGAGTACCAAATAAGCGAGAATATTCACGACTGAACTGTGAAGGACTCTCATAACCAACCTGATAAGCAGCAGAGGTTGCATCAGCGTTTTCAGCCAGCATCAGACGACGTGCTTCCAATAATCTCAACTGTTTTTGATATTGCAATGGACTCATTGAGGTAACTGCCTTGAAATGGCGATGGAATGATGCAGGAGACATACTCGCTTGCTGAGCTAAATCATCAACGCGTAATGATTTTGTAAAATTAGCTTTGATAAGTTTAATTACCTCTGCAACGCGCTGCATATTGCTGCCTGATGCCGCAATCTGCCAAACCGCTTCGTCTTGTTCACCAATTAAAAGACGGTAATAGATTTCGCGAATAATCATCGGTGCCAGGAATGGAATATCCTGGGGCGTATCCAGCAGCCGTGTTAGTCTAGTGGCACAATCAATCAACGGTGCATTAGCATCACTAACGAACAAGCCTCTAACCGAAGTTTCTTTTTTATCTGGGCTGTGGTGGATTTGCTCGATAATATTCCAAAGCTGAGTTGCATCCAAGCTCAGCTTAAAGCATAGGTACGGCTTATCCGGTGTCGCTTCGACAATATTTCCACTAAGTGGCAGATCCACTGTGACAACAATATATTGAGCCACACCATAGTGATAGGTTTCCTTGCCCAGTAAGGTTTCTTTTTTACCCTGAAGAATAATGCAAAGTGTCGGTTCATACACAGCGCACAGTGCTGTAGGAGCAGCAGATTCCCGCATAAATTCTAACTGAGCGATCGCGGTTGAATGGATACCGTTCCCCAAGTCATCCGTATGGTGAGTTACTAGTTCCACCAGTTCTTGACAAGCATGAATCGCCGTCTCGCGTTTCAAGGGTTCAATTGCCATAGCAGTTTCTTGATCGCTCTCATCATTTTGTTGCACCTAATTATAGAGGATTCTTTTGAGTACCATCGTTCTGCTTGAGAGGATTAGGCAATGATCTGCGAGGTTTATGTATTTAGAACCTCTTTTCTAAAGCCTATGATGAACCCATACCAGAAAAGCAATGAAAGGATAAGGCAATAAAGGATATATACAAATGACTCAGAAAACATGGTTCATTACGGGTGCTTCTCGTGGAATTGGAGCCGAAATCGCGAAAGCTGTTTTGGCAGCAGGAGATCAATTAATTGCAACCGCCCGCAAAAAAACTGAGCTGGATCAATTTGAGTCAAACCCAAATGTGTTGACGCTCAGTTTGGATATTACCGACGAGGCTCAGGTGCAAGCAGCAGTTGCAGCAGGACTGGAACGCTTTGGGCAGATCGATGTATTAGTCAACAATGCGGGATTTGGTGTACTCGGCGGTATCGAAGAAACCAGCGCAGAAGAGGTTGAGCGGGTTTATCGCACGAATGTCTTCGGGCTGTTGAACATGACTCGTGCCGTATTGCCCAGTATGCGTCAACACCGCTCTGGACACATTATCAACCTATCGTCGATCGGGGGCTATCGCTCTACTCCAGGGTGGGGAATCTACTCCTCAACCAAGTTTGCCGTTGAAGGCATTACCGAAGCGCTGCATGATGAGTTAGCGCCTCTGGGCATCCATGCAACGGTGGTCGAGCCAGGATACTTCCGCACCAATTTTCTCGATGGCAGTTCACTCCAGCGCACTGCAATGGAAATTCCCGATTACGCCGAGACAGTTGGTAAAGTTCGTAAAATCGCCTCTGACCTGAGCTATCAACAACCGGGAGACCCCACCAAGCTTGCTCAAGCGATGCTTCAACTTGCGAATGCGGATACGCCACCGCTACGGTTGCCGCTCGGCACAGACACCCTTCGAGCCATTGCTGAGAAAAACGCTTACGTCGAGCAAGAGACGGCACAATGGCGGACTCTGGCTGAATCCACTGATTACAGATAGTGGAAGATGGTGAAAAAAAAGTAGATATGAATAAATGCTTCAAGTTCTCGGTGGCAAGATTACTTCTTACTGAGGACTTGAGCCGCGTCACAAAGGTTATGTTCCTGACTTGGTTACATCAAGGTGTTGATCTTCAGTCTGCCAAAGAGCGATTGCGTAGAGAAAGGAATTGTTGATGCTTGGCGATCGCATCCTGGTGAGCTTGTTCACGGCGTTTAAGTAGCATCTGTGCAAGAACTAAAGCAGCAAAGAGAAGATGATTTGAGTCTTTAAATATTTTTTATGATGAAAATTTTTGAGAGCGTGACACTAAATTGGTATTGAGCCGAGATGTGAGTAAAAACCTGCAAGATGGTCTGGAAACTCTTACTATATATAGGGTTTAGGCATTTTTCAGTAAAATTGTCAGGAGAGCGCAAATCTTGGGTATGTATCGCTACAAGAACTGGAGTATTTATTAATTTTATTTACAGGTTTTACAGGTTGAACGATAAATATATTTCGCCGTAATATTCGCTGAAACTCTTACAGGAAAGGTCTTACAGCCAAAAATATAAGCCTCTTCCCACACAGTATTTATTATTCTCTGTGGTAGACGAGAAGCAATTATTGACCCTCAGAGTGCAAGTATGTTCGGGCAAAATCCTACTTTCGCCTCAAAAACGCTCAAACTTATATACAGCAAGGCTTTTCAGACCATCTTGCTGCTTTTTACTTGTATCTCGGCTCAATACCATTTGGGGAATTCGCAAACGGTATCCGTATCTTGGCAGCAACCCCAAAATAGGCTACTGCCTCTACGCACAACTTTCACGTCGCGCATCTCGGCTCAATACCTTTTAGGGGTAGTGTTACGGAAGCTGTCACCAGGGGCAAAGTAGCCTGTAAGTACTACGATACAAACGTTTCAGCTTTGATGATGATTTTGGATACCGATCGCTCACCATTGCTAAAAAGTTCCGATTTGAATTGGAGTCGGAACTTTCATAGCGATTTTTATGTGCTGTTCAACTCTTTTTACTCACTGAACCAGAATCAAAGTGGATAAAGTTCCAACTCCTCTAAGAGAAGATGTAGAGCGATAAGAAAGAAGACAGAGTAAAGGGATGTCTCTCTAGGTGATGGCGCAAGCAATAGTCTGCTGCGTTAGGCTACTTTTACCCCTAAATGCTTGCTTTTATGAGGCTTTTTTCGGGAAGCTACTGCTTGCTTTCGTTTCCTCCACCAGCCAAAACCAAGAGCAATTAATGAGCCACCTACTGTATGAGGTTCGGGAACAGGACGTGGAGTGATACTAAAGTTGCCATAATCCACATCACTTGAAAGCTCTGAATAACCTTCACTTAAACTACTGTAGAATACGTTAACGTTTCCTTGACCGTCTTCCCCGTTACCAGAAACCAGGTAAGAAAAACCGTTCGTGGTTAACAGTGGCTCACTCGCATTCAACAGATTATCGTTGACACCGTATGTACCCGGTGAGAGCAACCCGATTATTGTCTCTGCAATTCCTTGATCTGTCCTTGTCCCACTTATACCTGTGATTGTGTAATTGTTGTTTATGGGGTCTAGATCAGTTGTAGTAAGAGTGCCGCTAGCTGAAATAGCCGTACCATTTGCTTCGTAACGGGGAAAAGAATACTGAAAATCAAATAACTGTGCAGCTTGCGCTGTAGAATACGCACCGACACCAGTCAAGCCGACAACAGCACTAGCGGTAGCAATGCCAAGCTTTTTGACTAATTCCATTAGATAATTCTCCAAAAAAATAAAGTAAAAATTCTGGTAGGAGTCAGAATATTCTTTCTTCTGGCTCCCAAACCCCTGTTTCCAAATAAAAAGTAATATCTTTGAACGCAACTCCGTATTACTTTTGCCCGAAGTTAGTGTCGGATGAAAGGTAGATTCACTCTTTGTATCAGCCTCAGTTTCAATTAGAAGTTCCCAGGAACGTCATCAAGTGCTAGTAAGAAATTAATCAGGTCTGTTTGCTGGTTTGGATTAAACCCAGCCTGCCTATCTACATAGAAGTCATGACCTGTGCCATCAAGGTTACTACGCACTAAACTAGGGTTAGCTTTGTTGGCTTTCACAACTTTTGCACGAAGTTCACGATCAACTAAAGCACGCAGGCTACTAGCAGCATCGGCAGGTATACCAAGGCTTAGAGTGCCAGTTAGCCCTAACCCACTCTTGTCAAAAACCGTGAAGCTACCATTTGAGTCAACTTTCAGACTTCCTGCTCGTACAGCTGCACCACCATCATGCAAATATGGCGCACTTAAATAAAGACCACGCAAGGAGGTAGTTTTGTAACCACCTTTTGGCAATATACCTTTGGGTAGAGTTGTGGGAGTATCGGAGATCCCCTGCGTTGGTACATCCAACACTTCAGCATCAGCAGGTATCGGAACGGGAGTGTTGAAAGTGTATAACTTGGGTGGCACTAACAATTTATTCAGCCCCAGGCGAGACTGAGCGCGGGCTGGATTAGTACCGATTTCATCGAGTGAATGAATTTTGTTGTCAGTGAAGAAGGGTGGAATATGGCAAGTTGCACAATTAGCTTTCTCAAATACTTTTGCTCCACGCTTAACAGAATTGCTGTTCAACGCTTGCCAGTTTTCCGAAGTCTGGTTGGCAGGTGGTACTAAGCTATTTTGAAAAGCAGACATGGCGTTGTCAGCAAATAGGAAAGTCCCACTGGCAATATCTCCGGGCTTTCCAGTATTTGGACTGAAAACTAAACCGTTGTAAGTAAATAAACTGGGGCGCAGGTTTGGATAAGTTCCTGTGCCAGGAGCGGAAATTTGGTCTTCTAATTCTGCTTGTGTAGGATTCGGTGCAATTACCCCCCGCAGCCATTCAGAGGGTTTTACTATCACTCCTTCTGGTAAACGTAGATTGGGAACGGCAGCATTTTGAAGAAATGTACCAATATAAACTTCTGGATCAATACCAAGAGTCTCTGCACTGAGTTGAGCAGCTGCCAATAGATTGATTTCTGAAGAATGAACAGCGTTGTTGACAGCGCTGAGTCCCGCAAATGGCCCCACCGCAAACTGTCCATCAAGGAAATAAGGATGATTTTTAAATGTGAAAATACTGGGGATTTGAGTAGTATTGTTGATACTATCTGAAGAACTTTCAAAATTACCAAAAGGTACATCCAATACTGCATCGTCAAAAGCTTTTTCAAACTTTTCTGGATCAGGTAATTCTACTTTATTACCTTTACTATCTAGAATAATTTTCCCATTGCCTTGGTATTGTGGGTTTAGGGGATTCAACTTTAAACGCGAAAACGCCGCAGAAGAATTTGGTGCTAAAGCAACTAGCAATGGCGTGGCAATTTCGCCATTAGGTACTCCCAAAAGACGTTCACCCTTATTTGAAAGGGATACATGGCAAGCAGCACAGCTAATATCAATGTTAGGTGTGATTCCCAGCCCAATGGGAAAAGTTCCTCCCCTTTCCATTTTTAAGCCTGTATTGACGACAGTTCCTTTGGGGAAAGTTCGACTACCTAACGCTATATCCTTCTGAAGAATAATTTGTAAGTTCGTTGTTGGCTGACCTTGCAGCTTAACTATTGCTGTCTGTAATTCTGGTAAAATTCTAGCAATGCCAAGTCCAAAACCAAATACCCCTTGCAAACCGAATATATCTCCAATCTTACGGTTGAAAAATATATCTTCACCTTGCACTATTAATTCCTTAGTAATTTTTACTGCCCCAACCCGTTGATAGGAAGTTGAGTCATTAGGATCTAGCCCTTTTTCTGTCACTACTTGCGCTGCTTCTTGAGGGTTAAGTAGTTTGCCAAAATAGTCGTAATACCCTAGCGGTTGAGTCGGTGCAGGTTGCAAAAGATCGATTTTTGCGAAGGCTGTCTGGCTTGTTACCAACCAATTTGATAACAAGATGCCAAAAACACTAATGATAAAAACGCAGATTAATAAGAAAATCTTGGTTTTGGAAGTATAAAATATCCTACCTATACCAGTCTTAGGGTTGTTTTTTTTTGTTTCATAGTGAGCAATGCACTAAAAGCTTACAAGTAGATATATCACACTATTACGTAAATATATGTAAAGTAAAAACATCAAGTAATAATGATGAAATTACTGTAACTGTTTACGGGGGTAACGAGAGAATAAGGGTTACAGGCAAATAGTCGGATGATTTAGCTTTGTTTCCTCCAACTCAAGGGCTTGATAGTGGCTCAAGCACTTTTAATTGCCGATTCCACTTTTTTCTAACAACGTAGAAATAATAATTTTCGCCATTGATTACACGTATTAGCCCTTACGTGTAACGCAACTATATATGATGTGAAGAATGGCTAAATTGAGGCTGGGAACGCTTAAGATATGAGCCTTTGGAAGTTTTTGCTACCTAAAAGTTATAGTCACTCAAATAATTGTTATGCCGGGAACAAAGCAGTATGACATTTAGCACCATTGTCGTATTATTCAGTGCAATGGTTATTCTGGCTTCTATTCCCAGTGTTAGTGTATTAGCTCAATACCTTGTTAGTATCAATACCTGCGTTAAAATGCCTTTATTCTAAAAGAATGTAGAGCGGCCGCAAAAGTTTTCAGTCTGCTAATTATAGGTCACTACAACTACGTGTTACGCAGCACAACAGCCTCTTGAACAGCATTTACGGTTTCGCTAACAATTTCAAATCCGGCTTGTTCAAAGGCTTGCAGAAAGTCGCGGCGCTTGAATTTATTGAGTCCAAGGTCATACATCGAATGACACTTAACTCCCGGATGGTGTCTATTATAAGCAGCCACAACACGCGCATCGCCAAGAATGAGATGCGCCCACGGTAGCTTCAAGCGGTTTCCAATTGCGTGGAATCCATGATCGCCAAAGGGGCTGTAGTAAAGTGGACTAAAACCAGTTATCAGTAAACCACCTTTCCACAGAACCCGTTTTACTGAGAGAAGAACTTGATCTAGGTTCATAATATGTTCAAAAGTGTCTTTGGAAATTACGAAATCGACCTTGCCCTCAAGTGCCATCTCGCTAATATCCAAGTGATGAAACTCTATCCTGTTGGCGATATTAGGAAAGCGTTCCGCTACGATCCGATTGGCAAATTCGATGCGGTTACCAATGAGGTCAAGACCAATCACCCGCTGCGCTCCCGAAATAGCTGCATCAATGCACAGTGCCCCATGTCCACAGCCAATAGCGATACTGAGTATTGCAATACTTGCGGTAATCCTGTCTACTGGGATGGCGAAGAGTATTATTGCTCTTATTGCGCTCGCCAGTTGCGGCACTCCGAGGACTCGGCGTAGATCGAAGGTTCGTGCCACCAAGTGCAGCCTATGGCTATAAACCTTATATAGCAACAGTTACAGAGATTGATACGAGATTTAAGCGCGAACGCAAAAAGATAAGTTGCACAAATAACTTTTCTAGTGCAGAGACAGTAAAATAACTTTGCCTAAAACAGAGCTTGGAGTACCTGGAAGTGTGGGTGTCAAAGTATTATCGCTCCGTCTCGAAACTAAAAAACATTGCCTAAAAGGAGACAAACTAGGCAAAGTTCTCATTTGTATTTCTTATCAATTACCCCTGAAAAATCGGTCATTTTTACATAACTTTACAAGGCTGCACCTGGTGACACGAACCTTCTATTTTCGCCAGATGGAAGTATTTGGTCTAGTTATTATCCTTTGACTAAAGACCAATGGCGGCGCGGTTGCTGCCGGATTGAATATTTGAAAAAGCTTGATGAAAGTTTTTGCAATGCTTAATGGTGTAAAAGCACAGTTATTGAAAAGTTGTTGTGAAGCGATTTTGAAGAGTCAGTGATCACCGAAGACATCCACCGATAGCTCATTGTAAGATGGGCATATATACAGAAATCCTTATAGTGAACTCTCATTATTCTATTGTGTCC
Source organism: Nostoc sp. UIC 10607 (assembly GCF_047228265.1). Classification (NCBI taxonomy): domain Bacteria; kingdom Bacillati; phylum Cyanobacteriota; class Cyanophyceae; order Nostocales; family Nostocaceae; genus Nostoc; species Nostoc sp. UIC 10607. The sequence continues at coordinate 17,206 of NZ_JBIQNW010000059.1, forward strand.
TTTTAGGCACATCAACCACATCAATCGCCCCCATATTCTGGGGGTATTTTTATGGCGGTAGTGGATCTTGCAGTACCATTGGGCTGTGTTAGCGTCTGGTACATAGTATTCTAGTTAGACACTGATGGTAGTAACAGGGGATGAAGTATGGGAGAAGCTAAACGCAGAAAACAGCTTTTGGGTGATGTCTACGGTTCACGAGTTAATTTAGAAAAATGCCCCATACCTTCAGAAATTAGCCTTGGATATGTCAGTGATGAAGCATTGGCAACCACAAAAGCCCAACTGCATAGGATGCCTGATGATTTTAAATCCACCTTTTTCATCGCCTTGACAAAAGCTCAAACTATAGTTGAGCCAGGAATTGTTTTCTCTGAAGCTCTAAAGTTTTCCGGTGGGGTCGGTGTCGAAGTTACATTCCGCTCCGACATTGAAATTTTTGTCAAATCCCGGTGTAATACTCCAGTTCTGGGCTTACGCCTGATACAAAAGCTCAAAAATATAGACTACAATACTCATCGAGTAATAGCTATCCTTGCTGGCTCTGATACTCCCATGCTCCCGATTAACGTCTATTCTGTTCAGCAAATCGAAACTCTGCTTAAGTACCTCAATGAAGACAGATAAACACAACTTTAGTGGCAATAAATAGAAAACCGCCTTCTTCAGATGAAAAATCGTTGACAGATACTCAAAGACACAGGGGCAGCGCGAACAATATAATTTCTACCTCTGCCATGAGGTATTGGCAGAGATAGAAGCACTTTCAATCGTCTATTCCACGAATGACTAAGAAAGTGGAATCCCTAGAATCTAAGAAAAATTAAGGTTTACTGGGAAGCGATCGCTTCTGAGCAAGCCTCTATGCTTGAAGGGTGTATGTGTAGAGAAATCAGTCTAACTGAACAAAATAAAGATATCGTTCTTCAGTTCTATGGAGCTTTCGACAGCCGGAATATTAGCCAAGCCTTGGCACTTCTAGCCCCCAATTTTGTAGCTCACATGGCTGGCACACCTGCCCCTCTTGACAGTGAAGGTTTTAAACAGTTTGGTATGGCTTTCTACTTAGCCTTTACAAACGGTCAACATACATTTGACCAAGTGCTTATTGAAGGAGATAAAGTCGTTACTTGTGGAACATTTACAGCTACACATTTTGGAGAATTCCAAGGTCTTCCTCCAACTCTTAAGCAAATTAAGTTATCAATCATGCATATTGATCGCGTTGAAAACGGCTTAATTGTAGAACATTGGGGGCAAGGCGATGCATTTGGATTAATGCAACAGTTGGGTATTGTCTTTTTACCAGGGCCTGCGCTTTTTCCACATATTATTAAAAGTCTCTTATCCAAGCTGTTTAAGAAGCCAAGAGGAATTAATAACTTAGGGGTATGATGTTCATTTCAGCTAGCCATTACCGAGCAAGAAGGGTACATCCTTGGCTCCTATAATTATTGGTATATAAAGCTTTGAACCCAGTAAAAACTACCATTGCTTAATTTTTGCTTATTGCTGCTAAATTCCATAAAGAAAACCCTCATAGTGTTTATGAGGGCATTCATTTATATCTATGTCAGTTCTCAAGTGCGGAAATGTCTTTTACCCTGCCTGTGCTTGGCAATTTCTTTACGCTTGCGTTTTTCAATAGGCGTTTCAAAGTGACGATGCTTCCTCATATCTGGAAAAATCCCAGCCTTGGAAACTTCTCGCTTAAATCGACGTAAGGCTGACTCAATGTGTTCATTGTCACCCACTATTATTTGGGTCATTATCTCTCCTGCTAAATTGACTTACTTAATGGCTGATAGTGGTAAGCCGCCCAGTTAACTAAAGTGCAAAAAAGGCAGACTCTTTGTCTGACCTGAAAGTTCGCTCTCTCTTTCTTTCAGCTTTCTTCCGCTTAGTAGCGGTTACGTCCACCGCCCCCACCGTACCCTCCCCGGTTCCCACCAGACGAACCTCTGTCTTCTCTGGGTTTAGCCTTATTCACTTTCAGGTCACGACCCATCCACTCAGCACCATCAAGACCCTCAATGGCAGCTGCTTCTTCTGCATCTGTTCCCATTTCTACAAATCCGAAACCGCGTAGTTGTCCTGTTTCGCGGTCAGTAGGTAGTTGAACACGCTTTACAGTCCCATATTCAGCAAAAACACCCTTAATATCATCTTCCTTAACTTCGTAAGAGAGGTTGCCTACATAAATTGACATTGATTATCTCCAAAAATATTCGTGTGTAGAGATTTAAATTTTGGAGAAAAGTCTGTAGATACCAAAAGGGGAAAGCCTGTCAATACTAACAACAAAAATACTCACCAAATTAACTCTCGTTTTCTAGGATGACATAGAAGCCAATTCTCTGCATCCAGTAAAAGGTTAATTAACCAGTGATGTAAGACTAGGTGCGATGCCTGCGGTGTTCTCGTTGCCATCGCTAAAAACCCTGACTACAACTCTAACCCTGTTTTGTCACTCTCGGAAAACAATAATCTCAGCCTGATTCTGAAAGTTTTATTTCATCAAGGTTTGAGGCTTTATTTTCTAACAGAAACTAAAATTTATAGACAAAACGTGGAAATTAAAGCCCTGTAACCGTTTGGGCGATTGGATTCTCCCACTCTGACAAAAGAGGGCTAATCAACTCATAGACACTTTACTACTGCACACTGGACAGACACCACGTTTCAGGTTGGATCGTACTGCTATTCCACATAACTGACATTCACCAAACTGGCAAAACCCCCAATCTGTTCCAAGTACGTCTTCTCCGTACTCTTCTCTGTCAACATAAGCGACTGCCTCGATTTTCCAAGTACCCCAACGTTCGGTTTCTTCATCGCTACCTTCTAGGAGACTGGAGGCAGTACCTAGAAAAAAGCAGTTTTTGTTGTATTCATCTTCTTCAGGGTTTGGCTTGCGGTTTTGAAAAACAGCGAACAAAATCTCTCGGAGTTCAGGATTAGAACACCCTGAAAGATACCCTATTATCTTCTCCCTCTCGTTTTCTGGCATCAACCAAGCTCGTAGTCATTTTTTCAGCAATTCCGTGCCAGATCAGCCCTTAACACTGATGGGTAAGCTTTCGGCTCTGTCCCTACTAAGGACTGTGCGGCATAACTATTTATTATACGGAAAGTTTCCGTATAACATCTGGTTTCAGTAGAGGAAACAGTTAATCCCACCAAGCATATAACTGTTGAGAATTAATCTCTAATTCATCACAACCCCACACAAATTTTACAAATTCACCTGCAAAGTCTAAGTCTTTCACCCCTTTAACTGTAATTGCATCAATCACCAAATCTGGGTTTTCTGTATCATTGATGACTACACCATCAAAAATTGCTGTCGCTTCTATACTTTTACAACGTTGCCCAAATTCAATAAATGAACCAACTGATGGAGCAGCATTAAAACTCGCATTTAGTGTAGTGTAGCCTGATTGAATAACTTGCTCCAATGATTCTAAAGATAGTCCCTGAAATTTGATTGCGTTGGGAGTATATTCTGTAATTGAGTTCCCTAAAATTTCTTCAAGACGTTGAACCATATATTTATATCCATATTAAATAAATTTTCAGTATAAGCATATTCCTTAGTTTAGTAAATGCAGATGGTAACGAACTAGAGGAATACAACGTAAGTTTACCAAGTTAGCTAAGACCAGAGATGTTTACAAAGACTTCAATGGTAAACCTATTATTTTTAAGGATTAATTATGGGTAAATATTTCATTAATCTAAGTGATTTACTTAATCAATCATAATTAATTTTAAAGCAAATCAAACAGCATCCCGACTACAAAAAGGTAAAATATTCACCAGATTTTACAGTTGCAGACGCGATTGCAGCTTTAGAATAACTACGAACAGAGATACAATAATGAAACCAGGGTACATTTATTTAATTCATAGTGTAGGCACATATAGATACAAAATAGGGCTAACTGTAGCACCACGGACACCAGAGGAAAGATTAAAAGAACTGAATAGCCGTCAAAGTCCCTACCCATTGAAACTCATTCATTATGTCTTTGTTGCTGACGTTTACAAAGTAGAGAAAGAAATTCATCAAGCTTGTAAGTCATTTAATGTTTATAGGGAGTGGTTTGAATTTACAAAGAACGCATATTTGCAACAAGTTATTCAGTTAATGGAGCGTAGTAATGTAGCGCAAAGACCAAATAATAATTCTCAGGGTTACGGTCAATATCAGAATAAAATAAATCTTTCTTTGCCTATAATTCCTAGAGATATTGAACGTGCAAGTCAAGAGAGAGGGGAAATCCCAAAATATTTAATATCCAGACGATATGAACCCCACAATCGTTTGAGACAAGGCATAGTCGGGGAGAAAAACAAGAAGAAGAAAATTAAGAAAAGGAAACCTACTGTTTTAGGTAAAGTTTTCAATAATAATTTTTTATTTTTAGTAGCAATAGCCATTTGTATTATTTTATTTTTATATGTTGTGAGTAGATTGATTTAAAAGTGCGTGAATGGGATGATACAGCAAGGGTTTGAAGCCCTTAAATTTCAGAAACTTCAATTGATACAGTTTTATTGGTGCAGAGTAGTACTAATACTCTGCACCATCAAAAAAATTAACGCCCAAAATCTAGACAGACAAAGACTTTCAGCCTTAGCGTCCAATTTTTCCGTTTTGGCACGGTGATGCCTAAAATAGGCTACTGCCTCTACGCACAACTTTCACGTCGCGCATCTCGGCTCAATACCAATTAGACAGCTAGGGGATAAATTCTGTTTCAAAGCAGCCCGTCAAGTTACTGTTCAATAGAATTGATCTGAACGTACAGAAAAATCAGAATCTACTGACCATGAACATCAAAGATAAACTCATTTGTGCCTCCTATATCCTCATTGCGTTGGCGGCATTACCAGCGACTTGGCTCAACAATCTTGCATTCATGACCCAGCCTAGTAATGCTTATTTCGCGGACTTTTTTCGTGCAGCCTACGTCAATGCTGCTGCTGCGTCTCTCACCAACGACTTGATTTTGGTTAGCTTGGCAACGTGTATATTTATGGCGATTGAGGGAAAACGTGTCGGTATTCGATATTTATGGTTGTATATTATTATGTCAGCCATTATTGCTGTTAGTGTTATGTTCCCACTATTTCTGCTCGCTAGACACATCAAGATCGCCAAAGAAATTTCTCTCCAGAGCGTTCCTAAAGCTGCTTAAAGAGTAGTTATTGATTAACCCTCTTTTATCACTTCTGCCAGAGAATAATCTATAATCCTTACATAATAAGACTTTTGCGATTCTTGTTCCTGTACAATTACTTCCTGTTCCTCAGTATCTATTGTGGTAATAAATCCCACATCGCCATTAAAAACTTCCCGTTGGTAGTCGTTGGTGAGTTGGATAATGCGATCGCCTGTTCTAAAAATAGTTCCACCCCTGGTTACTTCAATTTTTTCAGGGCTAGGGGGATTAATCAATTGTTGCAATACATGATTGAGATTGCGTGTACCGACTAATCCCCGTGACATGGGGGAAAGCACTTGGACATCAGTAGCAGGGTTAAAACCAAGCCCTGGAATCAAATCTGTAATCAACTCGCTAATTGCTTGTACCCTATGTTCTGGCTCAAACCCGCCACCATGCCACAGACAATCAGATTGGGGTGTTACACGATTCGAGATATCTAGACTTATAGGTATCTTTATGCCTAGATATCTTTTGGTATTGATATCTAAATATCTAGACATTTAGAGTTAATATCTGTATGCTCGGCTATATCGAATTGGGGGTTTAACCCATGCGAACCTGCTCATGCATCTCACTCTCCGGTGGACAGGGAAAAACAACCACTATCTTCTTTACCTCACTGCTACTAGCACGACTTGGCTTACGAGTGTTGACTATCGACGCAGATCCACAAGCAAATCTGACTTTTTATTTAAATCACGAGGTAGACCCAAACCAGCCCAGCTTATTTGAAGTGCTAACAGGGCAAGTGACAACAGAAGATGGTATTTACCCTACCACCCATGAAAATCTATTTCTGATCCCAGCAGATAGGGGACTGTTTAAGGTTTCAGATTTCCTCAGTAGCAGTGGTACGGGAGCATTTATCCTCAAACTACGCCTCAAATCTGTAGCCAATATCTTTGATTATGTCCTGATTGACGTACAACCATCGCGCTCCCAACTATGCCTAACAGCAGTGGGAACGTCTGATTATGTCATCATCCCCGTCGAAGCCAACGTTAAAGGAACCAACAGCTTAATTGATACCCTGAGCTTCTTAACAGAACAAGCCAACTTAATGGCATTTACAGGGAGAGTATTAGGGATAGTTCCTTTTCGAGATCGCTGGGTAGGAAATACCCAAACCTTAGAAGGTAGGCAAAATATTGAAGCGATGCGAGAGTTTGCTCAAGACATCCCAATTTTGCCTTCTATCCGCGAGTCGGAGAAGTTTAAGAGTGCAATCCGACAAGGCAAGCTGTTGTCAGACCTGGGGCAATCCGACCTGCAATATCCATTTGAGCAAATTATTGAGGCGTTAACTCATGAGTGATGCACTAGAGCGATTGAAGCAGCGGAATCGTCCGAATGTCAAAAGTCGAGATACCTCGCTCACTTCTGGAAGTCCAGATACCTCGATATCTAGAAGTCAAGAAAGTCAGATATCTGAAACTCCAGAAAATCAGGCTACTGCATCTTTTCAGCCGTTGCAAACAAAGCAGAGTACGCTGCGGTTGGAGCAGGGAGTAAGCTCACGCCTACAAGAGGTGTGTCGGGAGAACGGCATTTGTCGAGAGGTTCTGATTGAAGCCATGTTTGAGTTTTGTGAGGCAAATCCAGAATTTCTCAGTGCAGTGTTATCTGAAGCGATAACGAAGAATGAGTACAGGCAACAAGTGGCAAATATGCGACGGGCGAAGTCGATGATGCAAAAGTTCTCTTAGCGCATTCTTATGAATTGCCATCAAGCTTTGAGTAACAATCGATGCTGTTGGCATTAGCTTGACTTGTAATTTGTAATTTAATGGATATTAACCAACAAAAAGAACAATTTAGCATCACCTATATCAGAGCCATCGCTGCCGTTGCAGGTTATTCTTTATATAGACCAGAAGTCGATAACGACAGCGTAGATTTAGGCATAGTCAGCAGAGGTGGTACAGGTAAAATCCTTTCCCCTAGACTAGAACTACAACTAAAATGTACAGCTAGAGATATTCTTGAGGAAAACTATATTAAATATCCCCTCAATCTCAAAAATTATAATGATTTAAAAATCAATGCTCTTGTCCCTCGGATTTTAGTAGTCGTTTTAGTTCCAGAAAAGATAACAGACTGGTTAAAACAAACCGAAGATGAACTGTGTCTAAGACATTGTGGTTACTGGGTATCCTTGCGCGAAATGCCAGACACCGAAAATCTAACCAATGTTACTATTGAAATACCCCGTAGTAATCAGTTGACACCCCTATCACTCCAAGCCATCATTCAACGCATTAGTTTTGGAGATTTGCCATGAAAGTTACTATCAAAGATAGTGAAATACTCAAAACTGTTAACCCTGATGTAATACAGGCACATTTGCAAGCAACAGGCTGGCATGAAACAGGGCGTATATATAATGATGCCGGGGCAATTTGGCGACTCAAAAAATCTGCCGCTGATGAATATGAAATCTTGCTACCTCTTCAACATAGTTTAGGAGATTATGCTGAAAGAATCAGCGATATATTAAAAACATTAGAAGTGGTAGAAAATCGTGACAAAGTTGAAATATTAAGTGAATTTATTACCAACTATCCCAACTTCACCATGCAAGGTGTAGTCATGCAAATTGCCACTCCTCAAATTGATAAACTGAGTGGAGAAATTACTTTACTAGGTGAAGTTTTTGAGAAATTACGAGAAATCAAAACAGAACTAGCAGACCATGATTATATCTTAGCCATTAAAGCCTATCAGGAACGTTTACCAATTCGCTGCACAGGTGATTTAGTAAAAGTTGATAATCATTTTCTACTCGAAAATCCCCATAATTTGCTTCTTAATAATATCTAAATCCGGCGGCTCAAGATTTTTAGGTTGTTTTCTAGATGAGTTTTGATATTGAGTCGCTCATCTGCTTTTGTAAACGCTGGCGGTTATCGTCGTATTTCAAAACCGTTTGCACTTGGGCGTGTCTGCTGAAACGCTGGGTAGCGCGGTAGTTGCCATTATTCAGATCCAATACTGTAGTAATCGCACTGTGGCGGACACGATGCGGTGACATCTTCTTAGTAATTCCAGCTTGTTTGCAAAGCCCATCCACCAGTCGCCTGATTGCCTCCCCGGTTAATCTCGCTCCATTTTTGTGATAGGCCAGCACTGTGAAAAGCGGGTTATCACCACGTTTCTTCTTACTTGCTTTTATCCAACCTGCGATTGCGTCGGTGGTTTTGTCCGATAGGTCAATAACTTCCTTCTGGCTACCCTTGCCTTTACCCAGGATTCCAAGCGTTTTATCTTTGGCGTTAAAGTCACGCACATTTAGATTGACTATCTCCTGACGACGCAAGGCATTATCCCAGAGTAACCGCATAATGGCATAATCGCGCTTGCCCTTAAGGGTACTGCCGTCAACTAGCGCTATCACTAAAGCATAGTCCTCGGCTGGAATGCCCATTGTGTCACGGTAGGTTTCGACCTTTTCACCTTTGACATCATCCAGGGAGAAATTGCAGACTCCCAGCCGTCGCCCCATCTCAACCATTGACTTGATAGCACTGAGACGGCGATTCACCGTAGCTTCAGCCAGCTTTTTCTTAATGAGGTGTGCCTTGTACTTAAAAACCACAGCGACAGCATGACGTTGTTCCAGGTGTAGAAACTCTAGAACCAAATCCCGACTGGGTTCTTTTTTGGCAATGAACAAGAAGAAATCTTTCAGGTCTTTTTGGTATTCGCGCTTGGTATTCAGAGATCGCTTATCCCCAATCAGCTGCTGAATCACATCGGGGTCATTTTCTAAGGAAAAGTCCTCGCCGATCGCCAAGGAGAGCGAGTTTTCCAGAACACTAAGGTTTTCAGGGTGGATCGATGTCATTGGTTAGTCAGCAGCACAGGGGCAGCGTCAGTTTAATGCTATTTCAACATCTTAGTTGTAAAGGGCGTGTTTATTACTCTAAGTGGTGCGAAAAGTTATATTGTCGCACTATCTTGCAACAAGGGGGGGAGTGGGGAATGGGCGAGTTCTTGTCAGTTTGTTGACAGTTGTTGAGGGCGATGAAGCGAAATTAAATTAGATGAAAGTGTAAGGGCTGACGATTTGACTAAGTAATAATGCTGTATGAATCTGGAGATTGCGGTTTTGGCCTAAGCTCACTCAGGAGAGTCCCGTCCAGGTAGTAAAGCGATCTCGCCACCGTAGATAGGCGGTTACGCCATCGCTCTTTGTGGGGCATTGATATCACGATTGATATCAATCCTTCCCTATGCAGTCAAATGTCACCGCACAGGGTAAGGCTAAAGGCAATTACGGCGGCGCTTGATGTCACTGATGGGAATATCAGAAAGGTGCAGAAATTGAGCCTGAATGCTGACCCCAGAACACTGATGATTTATGACGATAACAGGAATAAAGACTTGTGGGAAATGTCGGAATTGTTGACTGGAATGTTGAAGGATTCGGATAAATAAAAATTAATAAATTGATGAATTAGAGGAGATTATTATTATTGAATAACTGGTAATTAAATATGTTTGATAAGATATTTTTACGGAACTGATCAAGTCACCTAGAAAACCGTTTCTCAGTCCAAATAATTCTCAAGGGTAGGAGTATGAAATCAGATGCATTAGAGCTATGTCATCAAGAGTTTAAAAACAATTCCGTGAGGTTTTTATTAGCAATCGCAATTGAGCCTGGATATTTTCAAAGCTTTGAAGAGATAATGCAGGCTGTCTCGCTTGAAAGCGCTATCCCATACAAAGATTTAGCATCTTATGAAAAGGACTTTCTTCGTAGCTGGGATGAGGTTTATGAAAAGGCTTGTGCTGAGGCTGACCGACGAAAAAGCGGGGAAAGTCCTAACTTGAACTGGTTTGATAAGCTTGGCTGAAGCCAAAATATTTCTCGGAGTGCTTTAAATCCTTGGACAGGAAATCAATCATGATTATTGATACATGAATTTTAGTAGTTTTAAGTATCAAGTGACGAAAAGGGAATTATGCCACGCTATAAGATTACTTTTTTCCACCCTGACGATTATGAGCCAGATACTAGGATCATTCATACCAGCAACATAGAAAAAAGCTTTACTGAGCTTCAAAACGCTTTAGGGAGATTTTGACCAATTTAGTTTTTTGGTAACTGACACTCTTCGCCATTACTGGACAATAAATGCCCAATTGCGAATAACAGAAAATAATACTCCCGCAGTCTTTCATAGTGCGAAAATTCATGTCAGTGTTGAACTTGCAGGCTTTTAGTATTTATGTCGTCAAATCAGAGGGGAGTTAAAAATGGCGGACTCCAAAATAAATGACCTAATAATCGCTTATAAAACAGAAATTTCCTACCCAGAAGGAGATGATATCCACTTAATAGAAGGGCGAGTTTGGGAATTAGATCAAAATCTCGAATTAACCACTGAAGATATTTTTGAGATTGTGTGTCAAGAATATCACCTAAATGCTGAGTTGATAGAAAAAGAACTAAATTGTAAATGTCCATTTGCATTAACTGGCTTTTTAATGGAGTTAGAATGGACAGAAGTTTCCTATTATTTGAAAATTGAAGAAATGGTTGAGGGAGAATAAATATGCTTGTCATGAATAATGACTTTATTGACCAGCTACGTGAAGAATTAGATATTTGGGATAATTCTCCAACGGAGTGTGATGGGCATAGCAAAGTTCTCTCTACTATTTTATTTAATAAGGGTATTGAACATATAATTTGTTGCGGTTCATTCCAATGGATTGGGCATGGTCAAGTGTCACCGCATTATTGGATTGAGTTGCCGAGTGGGAACCTAACAATTGATTATCGAGCCAGAATGTGGTGTCGTGTTATGGAAAATCCACAATTAGTTGATGTAGAAGTTCCGCACAGTATATTTAATCCTGCATATTGGAATCAGGTTCAATACACCAAGATGCAACAACAGATTCCAGAAGAATTCGGCGTACCTCTAGAAGACTGGTTGTTTAAAATCTTAACTGTATCTATTTAAGGGCTTTGGATGGTGATGCTTGATATTTAAACTAAATTGTTTAGTTTGCGCTTGGTGACAGCTTTGCCAGTTCTGACCCAGGTTACAAACCTGGACTACTTAGTTGCAATAGAGCCTGTTGAATCTGCTGGTCGGTTGCTAATTCCATTGGGCTGATATCTTCATTCAGAACAAAAATGGGCTTATATATAGTAGATTACTCTTATCAAAAAACTGGTAATTAAATCGCTACGCATTTTGAGAATCAAGAAATGTCTTCTAAATCCCAGTCACGTTATCCAGAAAATTGGTCAGATATCGCTCTTGATGTCAAACAATCTGTGGGCGGCAGCCTCTAGAATATAAAAAAACCAAAAGATTATTTCATCGTTGTCAATCATGCGTTATTACAAACTCGTAGGACATACACCTGTTGCTGTTAATTCATTGTCAGAATGGCAAGATTATTTACACTCAGCACAAGATTCAGCAAAACATCTAGTTGCCGAGACTACAGTTGGCGATGCCAAAATTTCAACTACTTTTTCTGGGTTTGATCTAACTTTTGGAGACCCCCCCTTACTTTTTGAAACAATGGTTTTGGGCGGCCCTCATCATGGAAGAATGCAGCGTTATTCTACTTGGTCAGAAGCACTAAACGGTCATGATGATACGGTTATACAAGTGATGACTACCTCGCCACCGAGTGAATAATGATGAACCGGAATGAGTTGAAAGTATTATTTAATATAAGTGGTTTAGCGGTTACGTAAAAAGAGGGCGGCAGTCAGTGGCTCTTAAGGCGATTGATGCGTTTATCAGGGAACTTCATTGATACATTACTTTTAGTAGAGACAAAAAATAAGGGAATTTTCTTGACCTTTGATATTCTTGATTAGTAAGAATGGACTTGCCTGGGGATGGAAAGATTTTAAGATTGTTTAAAAATTTCTAGTTGCATTTAATCCTGGCTCAAACCGATTCCTTTTCCCAAAACCACATAGTACACTCCTAACTATGTTGAACTCCATTTGTAGTAGATTAATCGTAATTGAAGAACTGGTAATTAAATCGCTACGCATTTTTAGAATCAGGAAATGCCAAGAAAATCACAACAACGTTATCCAGAAAACTGGTCAGATATCGCTCTGGAAGTCAAACAATCTGTGGGCTGGCGTTGCTCTAAGTGTGGCTTGCAGTGCATTCGCCCAGATGATGATACGTCCGAACTTACTCGTTCTCTTAGAATGGCGCTAACACTAACAGTACATCATAAAAATTTTATGCCAGAAGATAATCGTCGAGAAAACTTATATGCCTTATGCAGTGGTTGCCACCTCAGTTTTCATACGCGACGCAGGGGAAATGTATCGCCAGGACAACTGTCTTTATTTTGAGCCAGCTTCTTATTGAACTAAGGTACTGCAAAAGCGCCACCAGCAGAATGAACTACCTTTATCTCTGATTCCTGGGCGGGAGCAAGAACCAAGTAAATTGAATAGTTTTATTGAATTCCCATTTCTGCCATCTGGCATTGGAGTTCCCAGGTTAGCCCTTCAAAGTCGGGCATATTTTCCTCTCTATCACGGGAGTAAGCGCTTGGTTTTACGCCGATAACTTCGGTTTCTGTGCTAACTTCTGCTAAGTGGTTCATTCGGCTGCACATGGGCATTGCAACTGTATCCCCTACTTTTTTGTAGGTATATTCGCCGTTCGGAAAACAAAATAAATCGCCGCGATGTAAATCTGAGAATTTCATGGATTCTAAAAGTCTTACTCTTTTTATTTGGTTGAAAATCACTATTTTTGCACACGGACATTAAAAGGATAACTTGATATTGGACTGAAAATGCGTCGGCAGCAGATAAGGCGATGGATCTTTAAGAATGCTCTGGGATATGAGTGATGAGTAAACACCTTCATCTGTGGGAAAAACTTAACCAACGGCAGCAAGCCACCCTCACCGCCATTTACCGTGCTGACCAGTTTGTGGAGGCAGCACAAAAAGAAGGTTGGCGATTAGGTTCAATCAGAGAGAAAGCATCTGTATGGCGTAATCTGCAATATTATTTTGAACCAACAAGCTATGAAACTTTATTGCACAAGTTGTTATCCCAAGCGGGTGTAGTTGACCAGGGTTTAGGTTCCACTCTTCAAGTTTTGGAACGACACAAATTAATTGAATGTAATTATTATGACGGCGAACTAATTTCTATCAAGCTCACCACAACTGGACGTGCTGTAGCTCGTGCTGGATTGGGTGAATCAGCACCCAAAAAACCACCCAAAGGACAATTAAAACCAAGGCAGTGGGAGGCACTAGCTACAGCGTATGAAGCTGGTGAATTAGGAATAGACAGTGGCTTAAACTTTGGGGATTACGCCGGGTTTAGTTGGCAGTGGACTTGGTTGAGATTACGAGATTATCAAGGAAGTGGATTAGTAAAGGAAGTTGGCTACTGGAACAAAGACGGTAAGCACTCAACCAAGCTGGTTATTACTCAGGCTGGAATAGAGTTTTATCGACAGCAATGGTCACAATATCGCGCTCTTTACCCTGATATAAATGCGCCCAAACCTGACTGATGTTATTGACCTACTATCTGACCTCATTCAAGTAATATTTATCGATCTGTTCCCTCATAGAAGCTAAAGCCGATTGAATATCTGAGAATGCTTGCCTTTCTTTTGACACCATTTCTGATTGCACGGGTACATATAATTCAGCCAAGTAGCAGCCAAGGCGTAGTTCAAACCACACGTCAATAATGCAGCCTTTATACCAACCTTGCGAATAGTATTTATCGATCTGTTCCTTCATATAAGCTACAGCCGATTGAATATCTGAGAATGCTTGCCTTTGTTGCATCAACATTCTGTTGCGTACCGGGGCATATAATTCAGCCAAGTAGCAGCCGCGCCTATCATCACGCCAAACATCAATACTACAGCCAAAGTATTTCTCAGAGTGCTTTAAATCCTCGGACAGCAAATCAATCATGGTGAACACCGTTTTGCTTATGAATAGCGGTCTTGATACCTAAGAGCGTAAAGGTTTCTCGTTTCTTTGATTACAAGTTTTAGCATTATTTCTTCAATTATCTAATAAACTTAGGCTAATTGGAAAGCTGATTTCTTATTGATACTTCTGCCGTGGTTGTCCGCGATGCCGTAACCACGCCGTAGGCTACGACCTATACAGGGATGGATTGCCGTGATTGCTGCCGGATGCCGTAGACACCCCTTAAAGCCCGTAAAACAGACCTGATTCTCACCACGGCATTACGGCATTACCTTCACCAATCAGGCAGAGAGTAGCTATCATTGCCATCAGAATTTACCTGATCAGTCTTAACTAATTCAGCTAACCCATCAATTAATTCTTGATCTGAATAACCAGATAACCTGTCTGCTTTCTTCAAATCACGTAATGTTTTTGGCGTTTTATTCTTGACATTTTGGAAGTATTCATAAATCTTTTTTGCTACTTCAGATAATGGCTTGGGGTGATGAGGGTGAGTAGCAGTTAAATTAAATTCCAGGTCAAATACTCTATCTAGATATTCCTGCTCCGAAGCAATTGAATTGACTTGATTAGATAATTTAGGCATCAATGCCACGACAAAACCCCCAACGGAAGCAATCATCACTGGACGGAGGTTTTGATAAGAGACTGTTTTAACTTCCAGATATTTAGATTTAATTTGCTCCCGCTCAAGCTTACCTGGAATAATATCACCTCTATTTAAAATCAGTTCCAGCACCCCATAAGATTCTTGTTCCCTTCCGTTCTTGATATACCTGTTACCTAACAGCAATAAATTCAGACACAGACGAGTTTGGGCATCCATCTTTTCAATGCCCAATGCTGCCAGATTAAAAGACTGTAGAGAGGCAATAAACTTAGTATTAAACTCTCGACCAATCAGCAGAACATCAAGCAATTTACTCCCATAATTCCAATCAGAGTAAAGCTTGCTTAATGAGTCAGCAATTACTAGCCAATCATCCAGAATTAGAATCAATGGTGGTAAGGATTCGCGCTTTGATTCTGGTAGTTGCTTACGCTTTTTGTAGTTCGTGTAAAAGTTGTCAATTACCTCTTTGGCTAGGTCTGGGTTTTCCCCGTCAAAGACAATTACCCGCCCCTTCTCCCGTAAACCGCAGAAACTATCATTCTTAGCACTAATTACCCAGATGTCAGCACTCTTGTAATCCGCCAAGATTTTCTGAATTAAGTAATTGAGGGTAACTGATTTACCGCTCCCTGGTGCGGCGACTAAAGCAGTAGAGCTATCGGCTCTGGCTAAGGCTTGCAAAGTATTGAGGGCAAGAGCTTCTGATGGGTCAAGGCTACAATTCGTATTCTGTTGTAACGCCTGCTGTTGTTCCCCAGTTACTTTATCGTCACCCCTGGCGATATCCTGCATTGATTGCCCTGGTAATGCCCCGGCGGGTTGTCCAGTTGCCTGTTGCAGTTGCACCCGTGCTTCGGCTTCTGCCTTTAACCTGACTTGCTCTTGAAATATGGCTAATTCTTCCGGTGTCATCTTTGATAATTGTGCTGCTCTTAGCCGTCGATTCTCTGACCATTGGTGAAACTCGTAGTCTAGCTGTGCGGTGTAACTTTCCTTGTGGAGTCTCAAGCCGAACCGAAGCTTGCTGATTAACCAGTTGGCTTTTAGCTCATTCCTCAGTTCGGGTAACATCTGCATCAATCGCCATTCCCTAGCCTTAGACAATGCGAAAGCACCACCTGTGGCCACTACTGCGGCTAAACCCCAAAGCGGCTTATCTGGGTTACTTGGGGGAATAATTCTTAGACGGGTTGCCTTAGTTGGCAGAAAGCTATCACGTTGAAACTCCGGGTTAGCTGGGGCGTAAACAGGGGCATTAAACTCGTGAAGGGGCATAATGTACCGCAAGTCTTGTGTGCAGTACCGCAAACGGTTAACTGGATTTTTTAGCGTTTGGGGGATGAAGCAATACTCAACCAAACTAATTTGAGTGCCAGTAAATGACTTTGCCCCACAAATCAACCCGATGGCCGCCAGCACCCCCACAGTAATATTGTTGGCTGTTCCCGAACGCAAGTATTCTTCAAATTGTTTGCGTTTCATTGGTTTGTTCCCCTGACGATTGCTGCAATCACCAACAACACAAAAGCACCTACCCCAATCCACAGCCAAGGTATTTCACTCTTGGGAGTTGGCTTAACTTCGTAGGTTTTAACCTCCTGATAGAACCGTGTCTTACCTGTATTAGTTGCTTCTGACACTGCCCTATATTCATCAAAGGCAATCCACAACGAAGCCCCTACACTCACCGTCTGAGCAGTAGCTACCATGAAGTCTTTACCAATGTGGATTCTGCCGTCATAGTGAATTTTAGTAAGGGTATCAGCGAAAAATAGCCCTAGTACAATGCTGCTTAAAGTGCCAGAAGCGATCGCGGAAATTCCCAAACTCGTTAGTAGGCTGACTCCAGCATTGGCAGTAAACACACCCAGGAATGTAGCCAGTGCTTTGTTTAGCAGTTGTTTGTTACTGAAAACATCTCTAATTGACTGTTCTAGCCGTTCACCGTCTTCGCTCTCTGGGGTCGGTTTTTCTTCAGTAGTTTCACCCCACATTAACGGTGTGGACTGTTCACTAGTATTTTGGAACTGCGATAATAGGGAATCAATTTCATTCATGTTTACCTCGCGTGGGTGAAACAGAAAAAGCCAGAGTTTTTGCTAACAACTGGCTTTCGACTTACTTATGGTTTAAATGCCCATAAAATTCCTGAACCACTGCCCTACTCGGCTAATCCCAGCAGTGCGCGAGTAATTGGGCTTTGGTATGCGGTCGGTTTTCGCTTCACTACCGTTTGTCCAAAGTGCGCTAGTTACCGCGGTTTCATAAGCTCGATCTGCTGCGTCTTGTGTTTCAGGCAGCTTGTTAGAAGCCTTGATTAAATCAACTTCATACTTAGCCAACTTAGTGGTGCAGAAAACTCTCCGGAGTCTCAAGTTGAGAACACAGTGACACGGGAGAACTCAATTTGTTGCTCTAT
>NZ_JBIQNW010000060.1:0-33942 GCF_047228265.1 Nostoc sp. UIC 10607
AAAATTACCTCATACACAAATGTAAGTTTTAGCGATCGCTGGTTTTTGATCCGACCTCACAAAATCGCGTTGCTCCCGGGTTAATCCTACCAACTATGACCGTGATCGTCTAGATGCGATCGCGGCTCGTAATCTATCTCCACAAGAACTATATAAAGTTCAATGTGAGGCTTTTGATGTAGAGAAGCTGACTAAAGAGTTCTATCGGGGTTATCGAGAAATATTTGAGGAACTGCAACGGGTTATTAAAGCTCATAATCAGCACTCCTACTTCAATGACTCCAATCGGCTGCACCAGTTCTCTCAACGACTCCTGGGGCGAATTATGTTCCTTTACTTTTTACAGAAAAAGGAATTTTTGGCAGGTGATCGCAATTTTCTGAAAAACCAGTACAACAAACTACGGTCAGACCTAGAAGACACAGATTTTTATAATCAGGTGCTAGAGCCGTTGTTTTTTGAGATGCTCAATAAACCACGTCCGAATCATGATTCAGATTGGGGTAAAATTCCTTATCTTAATGGTGGACTGTTTGAGCGAGATTATGGTTCAGGTGTGATTGATACCGCAGGTGTAGAGACACCCCCCCAAATCGAATTACCTAACTCACTATTTGACCCCAGTGGACATAAAGGTATTCTCAAGTTTTTTAACAGCTACAATTTCACAGCTTCCGAAAACGTCCAGGATGATGAAGATGTTGCCGTTGACCCGGAGATGCTAGGTAAAGTATTCGAGAATATGCTGGCATCTGAGGAACGGGGGCAAAATGGCACTTTCTACACTCCACGCGGAATAGTCCAGTTCATGTGTGTGGAATCCCTAAGCCATTACTTGGCTGACCAAACAGGGATGGACTTGGAAGTAGTCAAAAAACTTACAGAATATGACTCTGAACTACCTGACCAGGATATTAACCAACTGTTGACCAAAGAGCAGGCGAAACAACTAAAAAAAGCTTTAGATTCTGTAAAAATCTGTGACCCGGCTGTGGGTTCTGGCGCTTTCCCAATGGGGATGATGCAAGTGATTTTGTCAGTTAAACAAGCAATCGCTTGGCGGCAGGGCATGACTGTAGAGCGAGGTAGTCTCACTATCAGTCAATGGAAGCGAGACATTATTGCTAATAATCTCTATGGCGTGGACATTAAGCCGGAAGCGGTGGAAATTGCCAAGCTGCGGATGTGGTTATCGTTGGTTGTAGATATTCCTGAGATTGATGATGTGGAACCACTGCCCAACCTTGATTACAAGTTGATGTGTGGGGATTCACTAATTTCTACTATTCAAAGTGAGCAGTTAATCCCTGACCCTACCAAAGACCAGCAGACAATGCTGAATGTCACCCCTATACAATCAGCTATTCAACCCCTAATAGACTTGCAACACCAGTATTTTGAGGCTCACGCAGAGGAGCGCAAGATTCTTATAGGAAAAATTTTAGAGGCTGAGAAGAATGTGTTTCGAGTTGCGATCGCAGACCGTCGTTCGTTTGGGTTAGGGAAGCAAAGAGAATTAGAAAATAAAATTAAGCTGATGAAGGGCAAAGTCAGCAAGGCTCAGGAAAAAGAACGTCAACAAATTACTGATAAGTTGGCTGAATTGAGTAAGTTTGCGGCTGAGGTGGAAAATGGGATGCGATCGCTTAATTTCTTTCAGTGGCATCTACACTTTAATGAGGTATTTCAGCAAAGGGGTGGGTTTGATATTGTGATTGGCAATCCGCCTTATGTTGGACAAAAGGGGAATAAAGAAATTTTTGAAGAAATAAGACAAGGTAGTTTAGGAAGATTTTATAGGAGAGGAATGGATTTGCTATATTTCTTTTTTCATCTAGCATTAGATATCTCAAAAAATCACGGCTATATTTCATATATAACAACTAATTATTTTTTAACTGCTGATGGAGCAGAATTGATGAGAAAAGATTTAGCTAGTAGAAGTGCAATTATTAAATTAATTAATTTTAACGAATTAAAAATATTTGATTCAGCCAAAGGGCAACATAATATTATAACAATAATACAAAAAAATAATGAAAAAGATCAAAATAAATTTACCAAAGCTAAAGTTATAGAAGCTTTGCCAAAGGGCAATGTTGACTCTAAAATATTAGCCGATGTTTTTACTGAAAAAAAATCAAAATGCTCCTCTTACAATGTTGTTTCTCAAGATGATTTATATGAAGGCGAGAAGTTTTATATTAGATTAACTTCAAAGCTTAATTTAGAAACGAATAGTTCTCCAAATGATATTTTGAACTTAATCAAAGAAAAATCTAACTATCTATTAGGTTCTCTTTGTAATATTAACCCAGGGGTTCAATCAGGGGCAGATAAAGTTTCACAAAAACATATTGAACAAGGGCTGATAAACTTAAAATTTAAAGGATGTGGAATATATACTTTGTCTCAAAAAGAGTTAGAGAATTTACAATTGTTAGACACAGAAATAGATATAATAAAACCTTTTTTCAAAAATTCTGATATTGACAAATATTTTACCAATCAGAATAGAGAAAAATTTTTGATTTATGTAACCAGAGATATAAATATAGATAACTATCCAAATATAGAGAAACATTTTAATTTTTTTAAACAGATAATTCAATCTCGTAATGCTAATAGAGGAGAAATGCAAGCCGCACTAAAATTAGGTAAATGGTGGGTTCTTCGTGTTGCAACTAAAAGCATAGACAAATTTTCTGGGGAGAAAATAGTTTGCCCTAATCGTTCTTATACTAATACTTTTGGGTATAATGAGATTGAATGGTTTGCCGCTTCCGATGTCTTTTTTATAACAGCGAAGCCCACAGAAAAAGTCAATTTAAAGTTTATTTTGGCTTTACTAAATTCAAGGTTATATTATTGTTGGTTATTTTACAAAGGAAAAAGAAAAGGTAATGCTTTGGAGCTAATTTATGCTCCTTTATCTGAAATTCCAATATATATACCTGAATCAATATCACAACAAACAATTATTAAATTAGTTGATAAAATTTTTATAAGTAAACAATCTAATCCTAATGCCGATACATCACAACTTGAGGCTGAGATAGACAAGCTGATTTATGAACTATATGACTTAACAGAGGAGGAAATCGCCATTGTTGAAAATGCTGTATAGTCTTATGTCCACAGCTTCCAAAGTTGACAAACAAGCGATCACATCCTTAGTTCAGAAATATCTTGATGTAAAGGGAGTCGGAGTTGAGGAATAGGAAGCAGAGATTGATGACAGGGTTGCTAATTTGTATGGGCTGACTGCTGAAGAAATGAAGATTATTAAAGGAGAGTAAAAATTATGGATTCATTATTTCCAAATATTCCTTTATCAAAAGATAACTTTATTAACTGTAAATGGGAAGAAGTTGTTAATAATTCAGAAGAAAAAACTTGCAATCATTATTCACATTTATTTTGGCTTAAATCCCAGGAGGCTGAAAACCAGGGTAATACTCAACTCCAAGTTACTTTAGCTATATTATCAGGAATTACATCTCCCACCTTAAAATCTGAATCTCCTGGGCAGCCTTTTTATTACATGGATTTTATTAATAATATTAGTGATGAATATTTAGCAATTTTAAGAGAGTGGGTGCTAGATATATCAGATTATGAAATTAAAGCAAGAATTGCAGATGTTCTTTGGATACGTAAGCGTGATTATAAAATGGCACAAATTGCAATTGATTCTTATCTAGAAGCTGCTAAATTATTAGATAACCCAGAGCGTTGGACATTATCAGTAGAAAGAATTGAACGGGCAATTCGTTTAGCTTATCAAGCTAACCAGAAGACTCATCAAGATAAAGTCATTACTGACATCGAAAGTGTATTGGACAAGTATAACGGAGAAGACATCTCTTTTCTATCTGCAAAATTGATGGAACTTCTACAGGAATTTAAAAAAGGAGAACCATCAAAATACACCGCTATTTCAGAAAAGGCAGCACGTCGAGCCGAAACAGAGCAGAACTGGCACAAAGCAAGAAAATATTGGGAAATAGCCATTGGCTGGCATCGAAAAAACCAAAATGCTAACCAAGAACGCTCTATTTCTCTATCTTATGCCGAAACCTATGTAAAAGAAGCAGAAGATAAAATTAATCAAACACCTCCAAGTTATCTAGCTGGATCTAATTTTCTAATAAAAGCTATCGAAACATTAACAAATATTGGAGGTAATCAAACTCGTATAGAACAGATACATAAAATTTTACTAGATTATCAACAAAAATCTACTACAGAGCTACAATCTTTTTCTCAGCAAATCGATATTAGCTATATAGCTGGACAAGTTATGCAACAAGTTAAGGGTAAAGAGTTACATGAAGCCCTTTTTACTTTAGCATTTTTATTTAAATCCCCTAGCGTATCTCAAATTAAACAACAAACTCAAGAAATAATCACTACAAGTATATTTAGAAGTATTTTTCCTCCGGTCTATATCAATGAGACAGGCAAGATAATAGGACAGAACCCATCTTTAGAAGACGAAATGTATACAACTGCTATTAGGTATCAGCAGGTTCAGGTTCAAGCTGTTATTGAGCCAGCTAGATATCAAATTAATTTAGAACACTATGTTAAAATTAGTGATTTTTATGACATTGTTACTAATAATCCTTTTGTTCCCAGAGGACGCGAAGAGATATATGCTAGAGGACTTCATGCTGGTTTAAATGGTGATTTTTTAATTGCAGCACATCTTTTAATTCCTCAAATAGAACATTCTCTTCGTTGCCTTGTCAAACGCAGAGGAAATATTACATCTTGGCTCGACAAAGGCATACAAGATGAATACATAATGAGCGTACTATTTGATAAGCATGAAGCAGATTTACAAGCAATTTTTGGGGAAGATATTGCTTTTGATTTAATAAGTTTATTAAACCGCAAAGGATTTGGCTCTAATTTAAGAAATTTAATGGCTCATGGTTTAATTAACCTCAATGGTTTTTATACACCCTCAGTTGTTTATTTATGGTGGCTTACACTACATATATGTTATTTGCCTATAATTTCTAATAGTGGCTCTACACAAGCAAATGAGCAAGAATAAATAGTAGAATAAATTCTCCTGCAAGACTGTATAGATTTACTGGTATTTTTTATATAAAATCAAAGGAATTATAGGTAAGTTTTTTAATTATTAAAAATAGGCTATATCAATGAAAAATGACACTAATATTGGTCTGGGATTAATTACAATTGCTATTTTAGGATTGACAGCTTGGGGGTTATTCCATGAAATTGGTCAAGCACCTTGGCAATTTGTCACAATTTTGATTGCTTTATTAGGTACATTGATTACATTTGCTAGTAATTTCCAAATTCAAATTCGTAATGAACAAAAACCTAAGAAGATCGAAATATACGACAAAGTTATTAAATTTTTCTTTGATTCTATATTAGCTAGTAAATTAGGACGGGAGCCTAAAACCGAACAGGAATTAGTACAGGGTTTCTCGGATATGACACCTGACCTAATCCTATGGGCATCTGATGATGTTCTAAATCTTTATATTAAGTTTCGACAAGTAACAAATAATAGTATGCAAGATTCTCCAAACAATCCTATTCTGTTATTTGGTCAAATGCTATTAGCAATGCGAAAAGATTTAGGACATCAAAATAACCACATAAATGAACATTCCATTTTAGGCACATTTGTAAATGATGTTGAAAATCTCTCCAAATAACAATGCCCTTACCAGACTACATCGATAACTCCCGCTACAAACTCCAAAATATCCTCAAAACCTTAATCGAGGATGAAAATCAAATTGTCCTCGACATCGCCACCGGATTTTTCCGCATCGAGGCATGGGTACGTCTGGAAGCTGCCATGAACCAACTCACCAGCCTGCGGTTACTCATTGGACGTGACCCCACCATTCGACCAGCAGAGAGCGATCGCATTGACTTAATCCGTTACTTTAAGAAAAACATTCAAGAGGAGTTAGAAAAACAACCGCTAAATTCTAAATACCAGAATGAGATAGAGCGCATGATAGCCTATCTGCAAAGGCATGACGTTGAGGTGAGACTGTTTGGAGCGCATGGAGATAAAAATCAGTTTCTTCATGCCAAAGCCTATATCTTCAATAATTACAGCATCGTCGGGTCTTCCAACTTCACCCCAGCCGGCTTAGAAGGGAATACCGAGTTAAACGTTGTCAACAAAATTGGTGCGATCGCTCACGACCTGAGACATAACTGGTTTGCAGGATTTTGGAATGACCCTAGTGTTGATTTAGATTACAAAACCAAGCTAATTGATGCGCTCAATGCCTCTAAGTTTGGCAGTAAAGCTTACACCCCCTACCAAATATTCCTCAAAGCACTATACGAACTATTTAAGGAAGATACCATCATTGGCGAGAGTGATCGCACCTCATTAGAACTAGCCAGTTTTCAACAAGAGGGATTTGAAAGAGCAGTCAGGCTCATAGAAAGACATGATGGCTGTGTTATTGCTGATGCTGTGGGTTTGGGTAAAACCTTTATTGGTTTGCGGCTGCTGGACTATTACCTAATTAAACTGAGGAAACCGAGATTTGTGCCTCGTGCCTTGGTGATTTGTCCGGCGCAACTTAAAAAATTAGTGTGGGACAAAAAACTAGATGAATTTGGCATTAAAGCTGATGTAATTTCCCATGAAGAAATCAGCCGTCAAAGCTTTAATGTTCAAGATTACGCCCGTTATGACATCGTGGTGGTGGATGAATCCCATAATTTCCGCAACAGTGCCACCAATCGCTACCGCAATTTATTAAAACTAGTTAGCAGTGGTAAACGTAATAAACGGGTGGTGTTACTAACCGCTACCCCTATTAATAACAGCATCTTTGACCTTTATCATCAAATACTACTAATTACCCGTGGTGGTGAAACCTATTACAGAGAATGGGGTATTTCTAACCTAAAGACTTATTTTAAAGCCTTAGCTAAAGGTGGCGTAGAAATTACAGAACTCCTCATGCAAACAATGGTGAGACGCAGCCGCCAGGACGTGATTAGAAGGCAACAAGCAGGTGAAGAAATTCGCATTAATGGTAAACTGATTCACTTTCCTAAACGCCAGTTAGAACAGTTTACTTATAACTTTGAAGATAGCTTTGCTGGACTGTACACTGGGATAGCCACTCAAATTGACAAGCTTAACCTCCCTGCTTATAACATTAAGGCTTTTAAAAAGCGCAAGGATAAAGGGGAAGAAAATGAAGTCAAGCGTAATGATGCCCTAGTTGCCCTCCAAAAAGCCCTTTATTTTAAACGATTTGAAAGTTCACTGCTGGCTTTTAAAAATAGTATTCGCAACCAGAGAGACTTTCAGACTAATTTTTATGAAATTCTTACTCAGCAAGGAAAACTATTAGATAGTAAAAACTTTCGCAAGTTAGTATTAGCTGCTGAAGATGAAGAAGAAGGTAGCTCAGTTAATGCCATTATTGAGTCACTAAGTGAAGTTGACTCTAAAGACTATGACCTAAATCAACTCCAGCAGCAGATTGAAGCTGACTTGAGAATTTTAAATAACATTATTGTCACCTTAGAGCAAATTGAATCGTCAGCCACAGCCAACACAGACTATGACCGCAAGTTAGAAGCATTCAAAGACTTACTCAAAACCCAACTGCAAGGTAAAAAGATATTAGTATTTAGCTACTTCAAAGATACGGCTGAGTATTTATATAAGCAATTAATTACAGATAAAGCTTGGTTATCCCAAATGCAAGTTAATGGTCAAGCACCTGTAATTGAGTTATTGACTGGTGCAACCCCCGGTAAACAACGGGAAGAGAAAGTTAAGCGGTTTGCACCTAAAGCTAATGTCCAAAGTGATAGTGATGAGGAATTAGCTCTACTGCAACAAAACCCAATTGATATTCTTGTTTGTACAGATGTACTATCAGAAGGTCAAAACCTGCAAGATGCTGGGGTGTTAGTTAACTATGACTTACACTGGAACCCAGTCCGCATGATTCAAAGGGCAGGACGCATTGACCGACTGGGAACAGATTATGATGAACTGTTTATATACAATTGCTTTCCAGAACAGGGACTAGAGACGCTATTAGGGTTAGTTAGAAGATTACAAGAGCGCATTGCCACCATTGACCGTGAGGTAGGGCTAGACGGTAGTGTACTAGGTGAAACTATTTCTGGTAAATCATTAGACGAACTGTACAAACTCAAGATGGCTGACACCGATGCAGAAAAACAAGCCATTTTAGAGGAACTAGAACAAGCATCTGATTTGGTATCCCTAGATGAGATGAGATTACCGTTACTCGAATTTTTACAACAAGCTAGTAAGGAATTAATTGATGATATCCCCTTTGGGATTCATAGTACCTGGAATAAACCCATACCCCACCCTAACGTTCCTAATGGGGGCATATTCTTTGCTTTTCGCGTACAAGATAAGCACTTTTGGCATTTTTACCCACGCATTGATAATGCTATCTCCCTAGACCCTAATAGATTAATTAGCGACAAACGCACCATTTTTAATTGGCTTAAATGCCAATCCTCAGACTTTCCTAAACCTGATGAATTACCACCAATTGAATTTGATAACCGCATTTTCTCTGTTTTAGAAAGAGCCGTAGGCAATCTGTTTAACTCTTTCCAACAACAGCAGACGGCTAAAGGCATTAAACCGCAAATGCCCAAGCTATTACAAAGCATTCATCATGCTCTCACTCAGCCTGATTTATTTCAAAGTGAACCAATTGATGAAGAAGCTAAAGAACGGGTGTTAAAGGTAATTACTACCGTTAATTCTCGGAGTTATGAGCGAGATGTTAAAGCAATTTGGGAGTTATTCAAAGAACATAAAAATATCAGTTTACTTATTTCTGAGTTAGATGAATATTTTGTAGATACTGATCAATATGAGGAACTTGCAGATGACCAAGACATAAGACCAGTAGAAATTATCCAGCAAAAAGACATTAAGCTTATTTGCTACGAGTGGTTTAAACCAGATTGTAAATAAGAAATATAATATTAATAATATTTGCAATAAAATACTAAAATACAAGGTAAATAAATGATTGATATATTTAATAATTTTGTAAAAAATGTACCTCAAGTTAGTTTTAAAGCATTTTTTGTAGGCTTAGGTATTGGTTTTATATCATTAGTATTTGGAGACGAAGAAAATTCCGTTTATTCGCATACTATTGGATCTTTATTGTTTGGAGTATATATAAGCTTTTACTTAACTTATTTTGTTTTAAAAAAATTGTCACAAGGACGATATATAGTTAAAAACTGTTCTTATAGAATATTACAAATTAGTATATTTATTTTAATCACTATGCTTATTGAGCTATTAGTATATTTCAAACTAGCTCACTTCAGTTATTATCCGAAAGACAAAGCAATATATTTTGCAGAGTTAATAAACAATTTTTTGAATAAACCTTTAGAGCCTAATTACATACTAGGTTTTATGCTTTATTATGCTTTTATTTGCTTTATTGTATCAACTTGTGGAGCTACTTTATATCAGATATTAAAAGAAAAAATATCTATATTTCATGAAGAGTAAACTTTAATCGCTTAAGCATTTTAATTCAATAAGCTAATACACCACCCATAATTTATTACAAAAAGGAAAAATCAACCATGAACATTACTACTATCCTTGACCAGATTGATATGGGCAGTATTGCCTTACCAGAGTTCCAACGGAGTTACGTGTGGAATCGTGACCAAGTGCGCGGGTTGATGAATTCGCTATATCGCAGACATCCCATTGGTAGCTTATTAGTGTGGGAAACTAAAACCGAACAAGCAATTGACCATGCTCGTGGCGATGGTAAGCTTTCCACAGGCACAGTTAAACTGCTGCTAGATGGGCAACAGCGCATTACCTCCTTCTATGGAATTGTACGGGGTAAACCACCTCAGTTTTTTGATGGGAATGTGCAAGCTTTCACTGGTTTGTATTTCAACTTGGAAGATGAAATATTTGAATTTTACGCTCCCGTCAAAATGAAGGATAACCCTTTATGGGTAAATGTGACTGAATTGATGCAGCAAGGAGTAGGAGTTTTCATTGGGCATTTACTCAAAATTCCAGAACTTAGTCTGAATTTGACTACTTACATTAATGCTTTAAATAAATTAGAAGGCATTAAAAATATCAATTTGCATATTGAAGAAGTCACTGGTGAAGACAAAACAGTTGATGTTGTTGTAGAGATTTTTAACACTGTTAATAGTGGGGGAACTAAACTATCCAAAGGTGATTTGGCACTAGCAAAAGTTTGCGCTCAATGGCCAGATGCCCGCAGTGAACTCAAAGCACGTCTAGCAAAATGGAATAAAGCAGGTTTTGACTTTCGTTTGGAGTGGTTGCTGAGGTGCATTAATGCAGTTATTACCGGAGAGGCAATGTTTTCCGCACTCAAAGATGTTAAGACTGCGACGTTTCAAGACGGGCTATACAAGGCAGAAAAAGCTATTGATACCCTGCTCAACCTCATTTCTGGGCGCTTGGGACTCGACCACAATCGGGTACTCGGTGGTATTTACGCCTTTCCTGTTATGGTGCGTTACCTTGTTGCGCGTGGCGGACATCTTAGAGATCACACAGAGCGCGACAAGTTACTTTACTGGTATGTACATACTTTATTGTGGGGACGGTACGCAGGCTCAACTGAGAGCGTTCTAGCCCAAGATTTACACATATTGGAATCTGAAGATAATCCGCTAGACCAACTTATCGCCAACCTACGGCAAAATCGCGGAGACTTGGAAATCAAAGCTATTGACTTTCAAGGTTGGGGTATGGGAGCAAGGTTTTACCCATTAGTTTATATGCTCACTCGCGTGCATCAAGCACAAGATTGGGATAGTGGTATCGAACTATCCAAACATCTTCTCGGTAAACATTGCTATTTGCAAGTCCATCATATTTTTCCGAAATCGCTACTTTCCAAAGCTGGATATCCCAAATCTGAAGTTAACGCGATCGCTAACCTGACATTTCTAACCCAAGAAACCAACCTCAAAGTCTCAAACCGACACCCTTCTGAGTATTTCGAGGCATTCGAGCAAACCCAACCGGGTGCGATCGCAACGCACTGGATACCGATGGAACCCAGTTTATGGCAAATTGAAAACTACCGTGATTTCTTAACCGCACGTCGTGAACTTTTAGCTCAAGCTGCCAATAAATTTTTGAATAGCTTACTCACTGGGGATATTCCAGAAGCAAAAGCGATAGATCCTGTTTTAGAACCAGAAGCGGAAAGCTCTACTGCCGTTGTACCACTGGCTGAAGAACGGGTTCTGGAAGAATGTAATGTATGGGTGCAAGAGCAGGGATTACCGATGGGTGAATGGATGTACGAAATTGCTGATTCGACAGGAACAGTGAGTACAGTACTGGATTTAGCATGGCCCAATGGTTTGCAATCCGGGAAAAGTCAACCAGTTGCCCTGATAATTGATGCAGATCAAGAAATAGAAGAGTCCGCAAATCGTCTTGGTTATCGCTATTTTACAGACATAGACAGGTTCAAAAGCTATGTTATCCAAGAGGTTTTAGCTATTCAGTTTCCGCCAGTAGAGGATTACAAAAAAGCTTTTATCGCTATTAGTTGCGAAATAACGAATAGTCATAAAGCTATGCTGAGAGCGCATTACCACGCAGCCGAGCAAATTATTACTGCAACTGAGTTAGCAAAAGCGGCTGGATATGAACATTTTGGTGGTGCAAATCTGCAATACGCCAGAATCGCAGAACTGGTTGCAAATTACTTAAGCTATGTGCCACCTGAACGCGACGATAATGGTAAACCGTTCTGGTCACTAATGTTAGCTTCTGGTTACTGGAAAACATTGGAAGATGCTGAAATTAGTAGTAAACGAGAATGGCACTGGCAATTACGGGAGCAGGTTAGTCAAGCTTTAGAAGATTTAGGTTGGGTATAAGCCAGGTATAAATCTTTCTAATTTTAATTTAGTTACTCTCTAAAGCGTAAATCTATATGGCTATTCTCTTCCAGCTTATCGGTACATTAATCAAGTGGACTGCGATCGCTATTATCTACCTCACACCCGTTCTAGGTGTTTGGTTAGCATCTTCCCTAGCTGCATACAATAACCGTTCTACTTCTTTAGCCGTACTAGCAGGGGTATTTCTCTTTCCCATTTTACCTATGCTATGGGAACTAAGGGCACAAAGCAAACGCAGTCGGAGCAAAGAGCGCATTTTGACTTGGGGCGATCGCCTGACGCTCAGAACTCTTGTAATCAACCTTGTGGCGATCGCTGCTTTATTAGCATGGCAACCACGTTTAAGTTTTGTAGCTCTCTCAACGCGAGGTGACTGGATGTTAGGTGATCTTCAAGGGCAGCCAGCACAGCTAATTCGACAGAATTTATTCAAGTTGGCAAATGGTTTGGAAGGGATGTATCTCAGCTTCAATAAAAATCCTTTTGAGCGTTACGATGGCGGCAGTAGTAAAGTCCAACCACAGCCCCAAATCGACCGAGATCCTTTTGAGAATTTAAAACAGCAAGATACTGCCAAACCACAGCCTGCTAATAATACCAATGGTTGGGCGTGGCAAGGTATGGGAATACATCCCGCAGTTGCCAATATGCCCAGCAGTGTAGAGACAAGCATTGCATCAGTTGCTCAGTATATTGTTAGTAAGGAATCAGATCCAGTACAGCGAATTAAAGCCCTTTATGATTACGTTGCAGATCGAATTGCATACGATGCTGAATCTTATTTTGCAGGGCAATATCCACCACAAGATGCCGAAACTGTATTTAGAACTCGTAAGTCTGTGTGTGCCGGCTATGCAAAATTATTAGAAGCATTGGGTAAAGCGGCTGGAGAAGAAATCATTTATGTCGTAGGAGATGCACGGACTCAAACCAGCGACCTTAGCGGTCAAGGTCACGCGTGGAATGCAGCAAGAGTAAAAGGACAATGGTACTTAATTGATGCTACTTGGGATAGCGGTTATGTTGATCGCTCGTCAGGTTTTACAAAAAACTATCGTACTGAATACTTAATGCCGCCACCAGAAGTTATGGTGATTAGCCATTTTCCGAAAGATCCTGCTTGGCAGCTGTTATCAAATCCATTACCGCTTGGTGAGTTTTTGCGCCAGCCGATGATGAAACCAAAGTTTTTTGCTGATGGCTTGCAACTTGTCAGCCCTGTACGATCGCAGACGAATGTAAGTGATGAAGCAAAATTAGTATTGGCAAATCCTAAGAATGTTTGGTTATTAGCCAGTTACAACTCAAAAGGTGGAGGCAACTCCCAATCCTGTGGTCGCGCGGTACAAGGCAATCAAGTTACGTGTAAGCTCCCTGCTTCCGGTTCCTATGAAATGCGGTTATTTACCTCTACTGAAAGCCAGGGTGAATTTAATTATGTAGGGCAATTAGAGTTTAACAAGTCGTGAGAAAAAATTTTAAACATTAAAAATTAAGCTAAAAAATATATGAGTAATACTGAGTTTCATCCTCAACCCAATAACAGATAATCGTGAAAACTGAATTACCTCCATTTAGTAATTGTGTTATATTTTTTGTACTTTTCTTAAGTATGGTGTATTTGTATAGCAGCATAGCTCAAAGGAAATTAATTAAAAAGCAACGAAAAGTAGAAAGACCAAAATCTAGTTTTGGCTTTTACATTCTATGGAATCAAATTTCGTTAATTTCCTTTTTTTCCATAACTTATATTCTAGGATGGGATGCACCATCAGTTGGTTTAAAATTTGAAATATTACCAGTATTTTCCTTAATAATTGGATTAATTTGCTATTGTACATTTGTGCTAATTGTAAATAAGATTTTAAATCTTTTGAGAGTCAGCCAAATTGTAGAAGATGATGCTTATCTCGTTTCTGTAAGGCTCATACCACGGCAAAAGCTTCAGAGGATTTTATTTTTGATTGCTGTATGTATATTAAATCCAATGACAGAAGAGTTGATATTTCGGGGAGTACTAGTACATCAATTAGGCATATATATAAATAATTATTACTTGACAATTATTCTGGGTTTATTTGTAACTCTTGGAAATCATATCTATCAAGGAAGACTACATATTATTACGCATATTATTTTTTATATTTTTACTGTAACATTGCTTTATTCTGATGTAGGGCTTGTTGGGTCTATAGGTTTTCACTTGGCAGGAGATATTTACCCGTTCATGCGGCTTAAATATGAGGCTAATAACTATAAAAAGCGAAGAAGGGAGAAACGCAGGGCTAAATATGTTTCCAATTAGAATATCAGACACTCTCTTTATACAAAATCGCTAGGTTGTAAAGTATTAATTATAGAAATGGTTAAAAACACATCTCAAATAAATAATTGTAATGGATTAATTATTCTTGTTCCTTATGATGCTGGGCAAGAATTTTATTCATCACATACAG
Source organism: Nostoc sp. UIC 10607 (assembly GCF_047228265.1). Lineage (NCBI taxonomy): Bacteria > Bacillati > Cyanobacteriota > Cyanophyceae > Nostocales > Nostocaceae > Nostoc > Nostoc sp. UIC 10607. The sequence goes on from NZ_JBIQNW010000060.1 coordinate 14,442, forward strand.
ACGAAGTAGCCTATCTACCAGTTTATGTAGAAACAAAAGATGAAAATTTAGCTTTAATGGCTGTTGCCAACAAAGCTTGCCAATCCATATATGTAACTTTTTCATCATCATCTGAAACTAAACAAGAGTGGAAAAAAAGGAAATATCCAGGAACTGCAAGAAAACCAGGCTTAGATTTGCCTAGCTCCTATCAAGCCTATGAAATACCTGATCCTGGTGATTGCTTTTGTTGTGCAAGTTTGGAAGACTATGAAGTTCTGACAGTAGAAGAGTTTTTAAAAAGAATACAAAGTTCACCAGATGACTATGTTATTTCATTTTTGGAAGATAACGATGATCTTTGGCATGAGTTTGATCATTGGTGTGTGAAATTCTTGAACTATTCGCTTTTTACAAAAAAATGAAGGAGACAAAGGGATTGAGGCAATCAGTGCATAAAAATCAGCAATTTAACCAAAATCAAGGCGTTGTCAATCGTCTCCCCAATCAATTCTGTCTCTTATTGCCGAAAGCCTTTCTAATGTGGGCTATTGGAGTGATGGAGTACTGAGAGAGGAAGTCTGGGATAAAGCGGGAATCTGTGCAATTGCAGAGATTATTGAACCTCCCAAAATTATTGTAAATCTACCTAATATTGGCTACAACAAGAAAGGAAGAAATAATAATAGAGATGATGTAATGTTGGCAGTGGGAACACTCAACTTTTGGTAAAGGTATTGATTTATATAACATTTTTCTAAAAAATGGCATAATTTCTTTTCTAGATTTGCAAAATATTAAGTAGAACTAAAATATAACCAGAACTAACTCATGGCAGTACTTGCACCTATTTTGGAACAAACTGTAGGAAAGATTCGCTTTTGTGTTGATGATGTAAAAAGCGCTGAAAAACCTTTACCTACTGAAAATGCCAAATTTCAGTTAGAGAAGCATTTCCAAGAACAAGTGCTGGCATTCAGCCATAATGATACGTTTGAGGTAATTCAAGACAAAGGTATTCATTCGCTGGCATTTGCTGTTCATGCTGCTTTTAGCGAACATCGCCCGTTATTATTAACACCTGACATCATTTGGATAACGTTAGCTCAAGGATTTGCTCAACATATCAACAATAATGCAGAAACTTTGCGTTCGCGTTTTGTTCGTCACCAAGGCAAGCAAGAACTGGTAGTTAAGGCTTTACAAATCCCCCAACAAACCCAGCACTGGAGTGAGACAGTTCAAAACTGGGCATTGCTTATCCGCGACCATGTAGGGTCTGACCTGTATCGATTGATAGAGTGTAACTTCAGTACTACAACACCCATCATTCGGACAGCCAGTCATGTCGTGATGATGAATACCTTCCAAAAGTATTTTGACTACCTAATGTATTGCATTTGCGGTATTCCTGAGATTACACTGCTGGGTACTGTAGAAGATTGGCAAAGTATTTGCGCTCGTATCCAAATCATGGCTGAGTATGACTTGGATTGGTGGACAGATCGCTTAATGCCAATTTGCCGAGAATTTGTGGAAACAGCTTCAGGTAGACCATCGCTCTTGTTTTGGCGCAGCATCTACAAGCCTAAAGCTGTTTAGCTGTTTATGGCGGTGAACTAATTACTGGCTGGTTGAGTGATTTATTTCCTTATATTAAACATTCAGTAACTAAAGCTCCCTCGGTGAGAAATCCCGTTTTGGAAATAGATTGCTGTTCCTTGCCTAACGGGTCATCATCCTCCGAACAAACATTCAGCCACGAAACTCTCGGTATTAGTGCTGATAGCTTGCCTTTAGGAATCTCTCAAGCTCCATTTCGTCTTCAAATGGCAGGTGAGAAAGAATATTCTTTAGAACTACTCGCTGGTTTCATTGGCGTTCGTCAAGATTCTCAATCGCAAACTTTACAACCTGAAATTGGTTGGGCAGTGCGCGAATGTAACAATGATTTTGCACAGTTACTCGACGAAGTTCAACAGCAGCACCTGACACAACCGCCGATTAACTGGTCTGGCTTTCGCAGCTATGGTGAGGGAGTTGGCAAAGAACATATCGAAATGCTAGAGCGATTCGATGGTGCGACACTTTACCCTAATAGTGATCATTTTTGGCAAATTCCTCAATATAGTTTTCATAAAATTTACGAAATTTCTCAACCAAAATCTTTTAGAGACCATTTATAAAGTAAATCTTTAGACGACTAGACGACGTAGCATAATACGAGTCATAACGGCATATATGGCAGCTTCGCTCATTTCAGGGAGACGCTCATAATCCTTACTGAGACGGCGGTACTGGTTAAACCAAGCAAATGTTCTTTCTACTACCCAACGTTTAGGCAAAACCTTAAATTCTTGATCAGTACGCCGTATAACTTCAACATGAGCTTGAATCATCAGCCAAACTGAAAGCGCAAATTTATCACCGTCATAACCGGAATCAACCCAGATAACTTCAACTTTATCTAGTAATTCTGGATGCTCCTCTAACAGTTCCATCAAAGCGTAAGCGGCAAGTACTCTTTCTGGGGCGTTTGCTTCACTAACAATTACTTTCAACAAAAGCCCCTGGCTATCAACCAAAGTCTGCCGCTTTCTCCCTTTTACCTTTTTGCCTCCATCAAAGCCGCACACATCCCCCTTTTTTCCGTCGTTTTTACCGACTGGCTATCAGCAGCGATCGCGCTTGGTTGTGTTGATCTACCTAATTTTTCACGAACTTGGTCACGCAGTGTGTGGTTTAATTCTTCCCAGATGCCTCTGCGCTGCCATTTCCGATAGTAACTGTATACCGTTGAGCTTGGCGGAAAGTCTCCTGGGAGCATATCCCATTGACACCCCGTTTTCAAGTAATAGTAGATTGCATTGCATACTGCTCGCATATCAGTTGTGCGGGGATGTCCGCCTAACTTAGCTGGTGGAATTAGAGGAGCAAGGATTTCCCACTCCATATCATTTAAGTCCGTCGGATAAGACTTTCGTGTCATGAGCAAGTATGTAAATACACTACATAGAAGGTATCCTATCGTTGTAAGAACTCTTTTGTATTCCCCTTTAGATTTACTTTATAAATAGCCTCTTACCTGTTATGCAACTCATCTGATGGATCTTGAAGATGGTCGTTGTATTGCTTACTTCTTTAATACTAACAAGCGCGAATGTTGCATACTTTTGGGTCAGCCGATTTTAGAGAGCAATCAGCTTTCAGATCCAGGGTTAGCGCATCTCAAACCCTATTGACAGGTGGATTCTAGCTCCCGTGTTGAGTTTGGGAGAGCCGCTGCCAAGACAGAAACCATATACTGATCATTCATCGCGGCTCGCCGTGATTTTTGGCGAAGACTGCGACGAAAAGATGTTTCTCGTTCTAAGGCATTGAGAGCAATCCGACGTAGCAAAGCAAAATTCTGCGGGCTGTGCAGAGAACGAATCCGACTTTCATCCTCACCAAAAGTGACATCCAATGTCCAATGAACAGAATTTTCAATCCCCCAATGCTCTCGGATTGCGCTACCAATCTTGTTAGCATCACTGAGGAGACTAGTAATGTAAAATTGCACCTCGTGGGTAGTTTTATTCCAATGCTGAATCGAACGTACTACCATTACCACTGTCGTCAGTCCTGGCCATAAATCTAGTTCATGAAGTCCAGGAAGTTGTGACACTGGCACAGTGTAAACTAAGCGATTCTCAATGCGGTGATGTCCTTTTTCTAGCCGTTGATTAATACTCACATCAATACCTTTAAAGTCCAGTTCCTTAGCTTTTTCAAACCAATTCTTTACTTGTTGATGCAGCGTAGGATGATTATCTTTCAGGCTCAAAATGTAATTAGAAGAAGCCGCTATAATTTTCTCAGCAATCGATTTCTGCGTACCCATCGCATCAATAGTAATGATACAGCCAGAGATCAGGGCAAACGCATCTAAATTACTGTTAATCGCAACAAAGCTTAAGAACCAACAAAAAAACTTTTTCTTTCGCATCTGATTATTTTTAAAGTCCCAAGCGTAGATTCAACTTGTTCACACATGGGTATTCTCACTCAAAAAGTACGAGTCAGAATAGCTTTTCTAAAATCCGTACTTTTAAGTATGACTCCCGTAAAATTAGCATCAGTTAAATCAGCGCTGCGAAAGCTTGTACCACCAAAGGTTGCAAAAGCAACAGCAATGTTGCGAATAATGGCGTATTTTTCATCTCCTTTCATTGCCCTCTTAGCAATGTAAATACTAAGTATAGCTACGGTAAAAGCGATGGCGAAGGTGACGACGAAGGACAAACCTGCCGCTGCGAGGAAGATGATGGATTCGGCTCCACTTCTAGCTAAGATGAAAACCAAGGCAATGGCGAAAACTAAGCCTCCAGCAACGGCTCCAGCGACGGCGAAGACCAAGGCAATGGCGAAGGTTAAGGCTTTGGCTAAGTCCAGTCCTAATGCGACAGTGACGACGAGTCCAACAGCAACGGTAATGGCGAAGGGCAAGGCGACGGCGGAGGAAAAGGCGAAGACTAAGGCGATGACGAGAGCGATGACAACCACTAAGGTAATGGCTAATGCGACGGCGACGGCAAAGGAAAAGGCCCCGGCTAAATCCAAGGCTAAAGCAAAGGCAACAACGAGAGCGACGGTGAAAACGAAGGCTAAGGCGAGGGTGACGACTCCGATGAGGGCAACGACTAAGGCAGTCCAGCCTGAAACCTTAGTCTCTAAAGTTGAGCTATTAAATACAGAAACTATCAAGCCTCCAGTGATGGCTAAGAAAAATCCTGAAATTCCAGAGAGCAACCACGAAACACAAACTAGAAAACTAGCCCAACCCTTTTGCAGTCCAGCTTTTGCATTGCTAAAATTAGTTTCCCTTAAAATAGCACCCGTAAAATCTGCTCCTCGAATATCCGCACCACTAAAGTTAGCCCCAGCCAAGTTCTTACCTCGAAAAGAACGACCTCTGAGATTTTGACCGGAAAAGTCTTGGGGCATGGCTGGGCTGTTAAAAGTAAGGATTTATACAAAATATATCTAGGATATGCGCTTTTCCGGGATTTAGGGCAATATTTCTCCAGAAGCGAGTAAATAATGGGCTGTACCAGAATTTCGATTGCTACTGGCTACTGTTAGATGATTCACCATTGGGTGCAATTCTGAATCTAGCTTCTACCGTGCAGTATAAAACTGCCCCAGACGAAACCTAGAGCAGTTTTTGATAGAAGTAAATTGTATAGGAGACAATTAATGTTGTCCCCAGTTTATCCATAGTAGATACCGTTATATAATATTATTCACCTCAAGTTTCGTGCTTTACGCAAAAAACGAATAATCTTGAAGTTGGCATTATAAAGGTTAGAAGTCAGCACAAGCCAGCGTATTGTAGGCGGCATCCGCTTCTCTACTGTCTACCTGTGATTTTCCTCGATTGGGCTAGGACTTACAGATAGGGAGCGATCGCACCAAGCTCACTGCCTTCATGCGATCGCAACTGGGATATTTTTATTGTGGAATGCGTTCAGCTCCAAACTTTCGCTGATGCCAGTAAGGATAGATTGGCGCGATCGCGCTAACCTGATTGAGCCGATTTACTTCTTCTAATGTTAACTCCCACTGAGCAGCCCCAAGGTTGTCTCGAAGTTGTTGTTCATTCCGCGCTCCGATAATAACGGATGTAATACCAGACTGACGTAATAGCCAGTTGAGTGCGACTTGAGCAACACTGACACCACGGTTATTAGCCACTTCGTGCAGAACTTCCACAATGTCGTATCCCTTTTCCAGGTCACTGACAGTGCCAATATCACCGATTTTTGCTCGTCGCGTCCCCTCCGGTTGGGACTGACCACGACGATACTTACCTGAGAGGAAACCAAAAGCGAGCGGACTCCACACCAAGATACCCACACCTTGATCTAAACCTAGAGGAATTAGTTCAAATTCCAACTCTCGCGCCACAAGTGAGTAATAAACCTGTTGTGACACATAGCGCTCCAAGTTCAAACGCTCTGATACAGACAGCGCCTTCATTAAATGCCAAGCTGAATAATTAGAGCAGCCAATGTAGCGAACTTTGCCACTACGTACAAGTGAATCTAAGGCGCGAAGCGTTTCTTCTAGTGGAGTTAGAGCATCGAAACCATGAACTTGATAGAGGTCGATGTAATCTGTGTTTAATCGACGTAGGCTCTCCTCACAGGCTCGAATCAGATGATAACGTGACAATCCAGTATCATTTGCTCCTTTTCCCATACGACCATAAGCCTTGGTTGCAATAATTATGTCACTTCGACGCTTTCCGAGAGCTTTACCAAGAATCTCCTCAGAAAGTCCATTCGAGTAAACATCTGCTGTGTCAAAGATGTTGACACCTGCATCAAGGCAAATATCAATCAGATGTTGCGCCTCATCTACCTGAGTCGTCCCAATTTCTTGGAAGAAGTCGCTACCACCGAATGTCATTGTACCGAAACTGAGAACCGAAATCTTAAGACCGGACTTTCCTAAAAATCGCGTTTCCATCGCTGTTACTCCTTGAAGCCGTGCCTATTTGAAGTCAAGTGAACATTTTCTCACAATGGATAGTTTCTGTGGAACAGCTTATGATATCTTCTCAAGAATCTGATTACTCATCTGAATTTGGTTTTTTCCGATATTACGTTTGAGTAAGAAAATACCTGCATCATGCGCTTGCTGACCACCAGCACTAAAGCAAGCATCCTCGATAATTACTGGTTCAATACCGCGCTCAAAAGAGTCAATTGCTGTCTGGAAAATACAGCTATCAGTTTCAACTCCACAAAGATATATTTTGCTGATTTGATTAATCAAAATAAAACTCGAAAAACTTTCCGTAAATGCAGAGTAATAAGGTTTCTCAAAAATATTATGTATATATGGCTGAAGTTCATCAATAATGCTCGTTTCTGGTTCATGTATCAAGCTTGACCAATGAATTAACTTCACATAATTACTGTCAGCAGTATTGATAAATTTTGTGAATTCAACGAGTTTACCAGCCTCTAAAAAGCGCTCAATTAGTTTAATGACAGTAGGAATAATATGTCTGCATTTTTCAGGCATAAAACCATTTTGCATATCTACTACAAGAAGTATTTCGCTCATTTGTGCCAGAATTTATTTAGATTAAGAGTTAATACATTAAATAAAACAATATTATAAAAGACGGCATCCGCAATTTTGAGTTTCTTCCTTGGTGGCCCACAGAACGTGATTGCTGGTGATGGGGTAGTGAGTAAGGAAATCTGGGGATGGAGAAAGTAGCGATTGCTAGACGGAGCGTAGTCATCGCCTCCCATCGATTCTTTCTCTTATTGCCGAAAGCCCTGCTGATGTGGGCAATTGGAGCGATGAGTAACGTGTTGTTTATTCAAGCTAATCAGGATAACATACCTCGATTAAGAACAGGAAAGTTAAAATGAGAATTTTTGTTCCGGGTCGTCTTTGTTTGTTTGGAGAACACACAGACTGGGCAGGAGAATATCGCAGTGTTAATCCTCTTCTCGAAAAGGGCTACACCTTAATTGTTGGTACTAATCAAGGAATTTATGCCAATGTCTTGCCTAATTCTGAATTAATTATTCGTGCTTCTCTCAATGATGGCAGGAGTTATAAACCACTCAAATTACCTATGGAATCTAATACTCTTAAGTCCATAGCCAAAGAAGGCGGTTTTTTTAGTTATGCTGCTGGTACAGCTTATCAATTTCTGACTCACTATGGTGTCGGCGGACTTGAGGTTGATAATTATCTAACCGACTTACCCATCCAAAAGGGATTATCTTCGAGTGCTGCCTTTTGCGTTCTGATTGCGAGGGCTTTTAATCGTCTGTATGACTTGAAAATGACAATTCGTTCAGAAATGGAGTTTGCCTATCTGGGAGAAAGAACTACTCCTAGCCTTTGTGGTCGTATGGATCAGGCTTGTGCTTATGGAAATCGCCCAATATTGATGATATTTGATGGTGAAAAAATCGACCTACTCGAATTGAAAGTGAGTGAGGATTTGTTTTTTGTGATTGTGGATCTCGGCGGGAGTAAAAACACACAAGAAATACTAAGACGATTGAATCAGTGTTATCCTTTCGCTACTAATTCAATAGAGCAAAATGTCCAAAAATATTTTGGTTCTATTAGCTCTGAAATTACCCAGGCAGCAGTTGAAGCAATACAACTCGGAGATGCTCAACTTCTTGGAGCTTTAATGACAAAAGCACAAGCAGAATTTGATCTGCACGTAGTTCCAGCTTGTCCTGAGCAATTAACTGCAAAAAAGCTGCATCAGCTTCTCCATCACCAACCTCTTGAGCCTTATATCTTCGGAGGCAAAGGTGTGGGTTCTCAGGGCGATGGCACTGCACAACTGATAGTTAAAAATCAAGAGAGTCAAAGAAAAACTATCGAAATTATTAAGCGTGATTTTCCTCAAATGCAAGCGTTACAGTTAACTATCTCAAGCTAACAACTCCCATGATTAAGCAAGTGATGCTCAGGGACGAAAGTTGAGTTTCTTTAATTATTATGAAACTGGGCTTAGTCATCTTCATCCATTAAGCGACAACGGCTTTGGGTCTTGCAAGCAAGTCGAAAAGAACGCTCTCGTACAATAGTCGCTAAATCTGGTCGTCCTGTTAGAAAAAGTCGCCAATCAGCCCAAATTCCATATAGGAAGTCGGCAATAGCACCGATAACTGGTAAGGAAGTTGCAGCATAGACCCAACCCATCCCCAGAATTTCGTAAATGCGATGGAAAACTTCAACATTTTTAACTAGCGTTCCGTCTGGCAACACAGCATGAATACGCCCCATTGCAGTTTCATAATCAACACCGCCATCTGCTTGGGGATTGTAGTCATCAGCTGCAATATCTACAAACACCACCAGCCCTCGACCCGCGTCCCGCTTTTTCAAAAAGTTAACCTCACGCAGACACAAGGGACATTGGCCGTCATACAGCAGTTTGATTTTCCACGACGGCAGAGTGGATAAAGGCTGGTCTAGAGAGTTGTTACAACCGTAGGATTGGATTTGTGGTGAGGACATTTTGGGATCTTAACTAAGTTTATTTCCTTGTATCAAGCGTAACGCCTCTGGAATTATAGGGTTTGGCCTAAGCGACGCGTAGCTTGCCGCCTTCGGCATCGCTACTAGCGTGAAGGGCGTAATTCCAAAACCAATAAGTTCTCAAGACAGGATATGGCAATGTTAGGGGAAATGTGACTGTTGAATTGCAGATGTTGTATAAAGCGATCGCAGTTTTGATTTTTGACGCTAAACACTCAAAGTAGAAAATAGTAATCGTTACAGAAGCAAGAGGTGCGTAAACATTTGCGTAGCCCCTTAAAGTAAAGATTACGCTCCTGCTTCCTTAGACACTAGCTTTGCTCGTAATATTTGTTATATAAAATACAATTGCTTACTTATTTGAGATTTTAGGGAATTTTACTGAGATTTCAATTAGCTTTCTTGAAGCGAGGGAATAGTTTCGTAAATTTACGATGTTTTTCTCTGAAGATAACTGTCATTTTAGAGGAACAGATTTCGGGAAAGAGAGTTGATATATGAATTTACCTACGCAAGACCATTTAAATAACAGCTTATTAAACCAGATCCGTTATCAGGTTGAAATATTAGAAATTCATAATCCCAAATTAGCCAGACTATTATGTAAGCTAATTCCATCTCACTGTCCTTTTGAAAGAACTATATCAATTTTAGGGCGGACACTTTTTCACATTCCCCCATTATGTAAAATCAATCCTCTCTATGAACAAATAATTGGTCTTCGTTATAAGTGTTTGTTGTATTTAGTAGATGAATGTGGCGAAGACGCGACAAAGTATTGTTGAATGGTGATTTTATTTAGTAAAAAGAGAGAGGAGCTTGGTTGAAAATCTAGATAATGCTTTACTCTTGCGCCTCAGTAAGCTTTTGTTGATATTCTTTGTACTCTCTGTCTTTATGCTGCCAGTATTTTTCAACTGTTTATTTGGCAGCGATTGCACTATTGTATTCATCTCCACCTTGGCTTAACAATCGCTGTTTGGTTTGCTTCCGTAAGTCAGAAACAACTTTACCATTAACTTTACGCGTCTTTGACCAATCTAGAATCGTTTTAGGATAGTTACTAGTGTCAATGTATTTACCCTGTTCAATTTCTGGTAAACTGTAGCCCAGTAGTTCCGGTATCCAGTGGGAAATAAAGTCTCCTTGAGGGTCTTTTTCGGCAATATTCTTTGACGGGTTATAGATGCGGAAAGTATCGCTAAGTGGATTAGTTACACCAGCTTGCATCTGCCATTGCCAATTATTAATTGCTAAATCTCCATCTACTAAATAGTTCATGTAGTGTTTAGCTCCCTGATGCCATGAAATCCCACAATTGATAGTTAGGAATGTCGCGCACATTGCCCGCATCCGAAAATTCATCCAACCCATTGTTTTGAGTTGTCGCATACTGGCATCAACCAATGGAAAGCCTGTCATTCCTTGTTGCCACGCCTGAAATAATTCTTGTTTTGCTCCTGATAACGCTGATGGGGTATATAGTTGATCAAATTCTGGATAACGGTTAGTGTAAGCAATTTCTGGATGGAAATAGAGCCGCCCAGTAAAACTATCATGCCAACGCAAACGGTCTCGAAATGTTTTGAGGGAAAATTCTGCTTTGGGTTGAGCTTTTAATTCTTCTGCTGAGGCTTTAGTACTTTGGTAAATAGTGCGAGTTGAAATATTCCCAAAAGTTAAGTGTGGTGATAAATGAGATGTTGCCCCAAGCTGTGAGAGCATTGGGCGAGAAAGTTTCCAATGGTAGCCAGAGTATCTTTTTCTGAGAAAAGAGTCTAGTTTAGCTTGTGCTTGTGTTTCGCCCCCTGGAAAATAAACTTTCTCTACTGCCCAAAAACGATGGTATTTTTGTTTAAGTTCTTTAAATGTCAGCTGTGGTAGATTGAGTGTGATTAGAGGTGTATTAATAGTTGCTGGTGTTTTATGCTGGGATTGTCTTTGATAGGTATAGTATTCGTTAAACCACTCATCACGTTGCTCTGCTAATTGCAGAAAGTTGTTTAGTCCAATGTGGTAATCAAGGTTTAACTGCTTGTAGAAATCAACTATAGTTTTATCCCTGCTGATACCATATTCTACCTGCACATCACGGTTAAAGAAAAGTTTGGGGCTATATCCTGCAATGATTAACTGCTTAGTCAACTCTTGCACGATGTCTGTAGAATTACCTTCAAATAAGTACAACCGACTACCTAACTTTTGCAGATTTGAGTCGAGATTTTCCAAAGACTCAAACAAGAAGCGGACTCTCTTGTTTCCGACATCAGCCCAGGTATAAAACCAAGGGTCAATAATGAAGAATGGCAGAACCCTTGCATCATTACCAGATGAAGAGGTGACAATTTCGTTATCAGTTAAACGCAAATCTCGACGAAACCATAGAAGATGCATAAAGGTGCATAGTTTAATTTACTATCACTATAATACATTTGTACCAATGAGTGATTTTGCTGTCGAAGTTGAGTATCTATAGCCAGATGTAATCTATCCTCACTGCGCTGACTTTAGACAGTGCAGCGAACCGAACAAGTAAGTTCTAGTTTTAACGACTTGTAAGCAGTCTGAAAAGTAGGTAATTATAAAGTCAGATATCAATATTAATTCTTTCCACTAACTCTTGAACTCTTCAGATTCAACAATCAACTTTTTGTAATAGTAGATTTGTCAAATTTAGATAGATATGGAACTGATCAGAAAAATAGAAAAGCCCATTTTGGAAAAGGCATCTTCGACAAATTTATCCCAACAGTTAGAACTAGAAGTTGAAAATATTAAGACTCCAAAAACAGCATTATAAGCCAAGGTATGTGTGCGTTAGAATTGAATTAGTGGCAACTTGACTGATTTGAAGCTAGATTAAAGGCTTAATGAATCAGCGTAATGGTGAAGTTGCTCTACCTAAACAAGAGGTTGTTTCTGTTGAGCAGCAAGTCCTACCAGATTATTTAGCAATACGCGAAAACGTCCTTTCTAAGTTGAAAACAGGTAAGCAATCAGCAGCCAAGGCAATTGACGCTTTTATTGAGTCACTGGGTGCTGTCAAGGAGCAACAACAGCCAGCAACAATGGAATTAGATGTAGCGAGTTAGAATTTTTGTGCTGGCGACTATTAACCAGTCAACTTAATCACGCCTTGGCTGACTAAATGTTCAAGCTGAGAATGATGCTGTGTTTGCTCTCGTAGCAACTTGAGTTGCTTGTAAGTGAGAATGTGTAATCCGGGACGGACAACATAACCTTGAATGGTAATGCTTTGTGGTTGCTGGCTATCGGTGCGGTTGTAGGAAATTGAAGGCATATTTACAATTATGTAAGTTAGAATTGATTAGTAGAAGAAAGTTTAATTCTTCATTCTCTTACAGCTTCACACAATTTCCTCTTAAAAGGTGATTATAGAATTTGCAGAGTAAAATTACATAAGATAATGAACAAGGCTACCATTGTTGCAGCATTTCTACTGCTAATCTCTGGAATGCCAGGTTAAAAGTTATTCAAGAGGTTAGTTATGACAAAAGAATATATGGAGTCTTTAGAGGCAATTGTTGATCAATTAACATTAGCCGCAGTTCTAGAAATGTTAGAACGGATCAGTCATAAAAAAGCAGAAAATCTCAGAAATCATTGGAAAGATGAGGCTTCTGCAAAGCTTTGGGATAAAGCTGCTAGACAGATAGAACAGATAAATATTGATATTTAATTAAAATTTTGGTTTGATTGCAAAGCTTTGCAGAAGCCTTACAGCCCTTCTCTAGAATTGAGGCGCTGTTCGCATTCGGGCATCAAGAAGGCAGGCGTTGGCGCAGCCATCGCTGTATTAAATAGAAGTTTCTCTGCACTAATCTATACTCTGATTAATGTGTCATTCAAATTTCTATGAGTTGCGAACATTTAGACAATATGACTACGGAAACTCTGATTTCTAAAGCAAACTACCCAGTATTTCGTTGTGAAGAGTGTATCCTAATAAACAGTCACTGGGTGCATCTCCGTATTTGTCAAAGTTGTGGCAAGATGTTGTGCTGTGATTCTTCTGCTCATCAACATGCCCGACGGCATTACGAGAAAACTGGACATTCAGTAATTAGCTCGGCTGAGTTAGGAGAACAGTGGTTATGGTGTTTTTTGGATGAGCAGGCAAAAAACTACTAAAGTGAGGCAAACGCGCTTCATTGCCCTTTGAGCGTGATTGCTATCTTCCCAACCTCTCAGCCAATCGCCCTTCTAAGGAGAAAGCTTTGACTTTTTGCCCAAAACCAGTATCATCTGAAATTTTATGCGAAGAATTATTATTGGAGTTATGGGGAGAGGAGAAAATGCGACAGCAAATGATTTACAAGATGCTTATATATTAGGTCAATTTATTGCCAAACAAGGATGGGTTTTACTCACTGGTGGTAGAAATGTAGGGGTAATGGATGCAGTAAGTAAAGGTGCCAAATCTGCTGATGGTTTAACTATTGGTATTCTTCCAGGTGAAAATCAGGATGGTATGTCCTCTTGGGTGGATATTGCTATTTTCACAGACATGGGTAATTCTAGAAACAATATTAACGTTCTTAGCAGTGATCTGGTAATTGCTTGCGGAATGGGTGCAGGAACCGCTTCAGAAATTGCTCTAGCTTTGAAAGCAAATAAGCAAGTAATTTTGTTGAATAATGATGAAGAAAGTAAACTTTTCTTTAAAAAACTGTCGCCAGAAAATGTTTATATTGTGGAGAGTGTGGAGCAGGCAATCGCTACTGCCAAAATAATTTTATCTTAGTTAGGAATTAGTGTATCAGTAAAGTCTTCTCAAATTGGGAGGCTCTCGAATTGATTGGGTTTGAATTCCCATCTGTTGCCTTAACTTACCGAAATTTAAATTATATTCCGGATCAGACTGAAGCAAGTGAGTGTATGTATAAAAAAGAGAACTACATTCCCAGATGATTAACCAAATTACCGCATTAGAATCCTGTTGGCATATTTCTCCTGAGTGGGGTCAGACCATGCCTCCAGTAGCAGTAAGAATGTTAGAAAAAGTTTTGTTGCCAATCTCAGACTTGTCAGGCTACTGCTGTGGTGTTCAGTGGGAAAGACAGCAATGGATTTATGCAATTGTTTGCCAGAATGAAACTCTCTACTTAGCTGAACAAGAATTTCATCCAACAAATGTACTAGAAAAGTCCACTGTTTCTACCCCAGCTTTTAAATTGGGGGACATAGTTGAGGTTGATTTCGGTGAACAGCCGACATGCCGTATTATTCAAGGAATTTTTAGCCTCAAAGATAATTGGCTTTATGGGGTAGAGTGGCGCTCTCCAATTTTAGAAGAAGTGTCTGCCCAAAGCAGAACAATATGGCTTGCTGATGTTGATTTAGTCAATGTGGGTGTATGACTATTGTAAAAAAACCAATAGGTACAACAAGGGTAAACGTCGAGCTTTCACACGAAAACCATAGCCAAGAGCTAGCAGGGTTGTAAATTACTTTAAATGATGATGCCTTGGAGCTAAAAGTTGTGCAACCATCTCTGCACGAGACGAAACTTGAAGCTTACGAAACATTCGCTTTAAGGCTTGCTTTACAGAATTTTCAGTGATCCAAAGTTGATGACCAATTTCTGCGTTAGTTTTCCCTAAAGCAACCAATTCTGCAATCTGCAACTCACGAGACGTTAAGCGATCAGTTTTAAAAGGTTGGTGCTGCGACTTTCCTTGGTAAATTTCTTGTGAACCAACTGTTGTAGCCCAAACAGATAAGTGCAGGCAAATTGCGCTCAAATCGGTTAGATTTTGTGTATCAAAGGCAGGCATTGACTTTTCACGGGTGCAACCCACTATGCCAACTAATTGATTGCGATTAATGATTGGCCCCGCCATCACATGCCAATGATCGGGGCGGGGACAGATGATTTTCCAAGCCTTTGGTGATGTCACTAATGCTTCATGGACAGGTGCATGGCGCTCCACTAGATAACGTGCTATGGGATTGTGTTCAATGGATAATGCAATTCTCAGAATTTTTTGAAGATTGCTATCGGCTAAGGGCAGTTGCTCAAAGAAAAAAATTCTCCATCGTTTGGCGGCAAAATACTCACCAATTCCTGGCACGACTTGCAAGTGCAGATCATGCTCACTACGGGCTTGATTGATTGCTTCAAAAAGAAGCTTTAACGGACTTGTCATAAGTGAAGTTGACTCAAGTGTACCCGTTCGAGGTCTAGAAGCATTGCAGTACTAAGCTTATATTAGCTTTAATCTCAACAACACTTTGACATGAGTTTCAAGAAAGGAAATTGCTCATACGCCTTTGTATGAGGCAGTTGATCGCACATCCATAATCAGAATGAGCAAATTTAAGAGGTACAAATGCCACAAGAAGCAATTTTCAGTCCTTTCTTTGCAACAGTTTTTCTGACACTCATAGTCTGGGTGTATATGTACATCCGCCGTATCAGTTTCTTTACTGATAGAAAGATCCGTCCAGAGGATCTTGCTGTACCCGGCGCACTAGCGCAGATATCACCACCAAATGTATCCAATCCATCAGATAACTTCAAGAACCTATTCGAGATTCCGGTACTTTTCTATGCGCTCGTACTATATCTGTTCATCACGAAACAGGTAGATACAATATATGTGAACGCCGCGTGGGTCTTTGTTGTGTTTCGTCTATTGCATAGTACTGTCCATTGCACATTCAATCTGATCATGCTTCGGTTCTACCTCTACCTATTTGCCACGCTTGCGCTGTGGTTCATTGCCATCCGCGCAGCCCTTATCCACTTTGGTAGGTAGATACTCTTTTTCTTCTGGACTCATCCTTGAACATTACCATCTTTTTTCCCTAGCGGGAATATCCCTGACTTTCCTATCTGGGCAGTTACTAAATTTATTTCTTTTTACCCTTTACCAATCAGAGATGGTAATGCTAGATTTCTCTTATTTGCAATGCTTCAGGATGATTTATGAACAAAGGCGAATTAGTGGATGCTGTAGCAGCCAAAGCCAACGTCACAAAAAAGCAAGCTGATGAAGTCATTAGTGCTTTTTTGTCAATCGTTACCGAAGCTGTAGCCAATGGGGATAAGGTAACGCTCATTGGTTTTGGGTCATTCGAGCGACGCGATCGCTCAGAGCGCGAAGGGCGTAATCCGAAAACCAATGAGCCAATGACTATCCCAGCGACCAAAGTGCCTGCGTTTTCTGCTGGGAAACAGTTTCGGGAGAAAGTAGCACCTTAACCAATACAGATGTATTTACTTTACTAGTATTAATCCAATCACTGTTGATTGATTGCATTGTCTACATCAGCTAATGTTTCATACTGTTTACAAGGCAACCATTTCAAGGCTCGCAGGACTTTCTCATCAACACCTTTTTCCTCAGCATACTTAACCAAGTCTTTTTTGCTGAGTGGATAGTTAACTGCAATCAAGTTTTTCTCTAATTGTATTGGACTGATTTTAGTAATGAATATTTCATCAATTAAGTTGGCCACATCAGCCAGGGTTTCATATTGTTTTGAAGGCAACTTCTTCAAGATTCGCAGGATTTTCTCGTCAATACCTTTTTCTTCAGCATACTTAACCAAGTTTTTCTTGCTAAGGGGATAGTTAACTTGGTTCAAATTTTTTTGTAGCTGTACTGGATTCAGTTTAGCCATAATAAATCTCCTTATGGTCTGACGCTGTGGATTCACTGAAGAGAGTGAAAAAAATCAGTAAAAGTCAGCTTGCACAATTATGCTCATTGCGGTTGCCTAATATTACTTTCTTTTCGGCTTGGGATGGGAATAATTACAAAGGATGTGGGGCACCAAAAGAACTAGATTCAAGAAGTGGTGAAATCAAATCAATGCGTACCGCCAAGACTCACCGACGTAGGGGTGTCGCCTCAAACATTCTTGAACACATCATAAAAGAAGCCGAACGGTGTGCTTAGGAAGCTTATGATATCTTCTCAATCACCTCATCACTCATCTGAATTTGGTTTTTTCCTATATTACGTTTCAGCAAAAAAATACCCGCATCATGTGCTTGCTGACCACCTTCACTAAAGCAAGCATCCTCGATAATGACTGGTTCAATACCACGCTCAAAAGAGTCAATTGCTGTCTTCAAAATACAGCTATCAGTTTCAACTCCACAAAGATATATTTTTTTGATTTGATTAATCAAAATAAAACTCGAAAAGTTCTCTGTAAATGCAGAGTAATAATGTTTATCGAAAATACTATTTATATATGGCTGAAGTTCATCAATAATGCTCGTTTCTGGTTCATGTATCAACTTTGACCAATGAATGAGCTTGACATAATTACTGTTAGTAGTATTGACAAATCTGGTGAATTCAACGAGTTTACCAGCCGCTAGAAATCGTTCAATTAGTTTAATGACAGTAGGAATAATCTGTCTGCATTTCTCCGACATAAACCCATTTTGCATATCTACTACAAGAAGGATTTCCCTCATTGGTGCCATAATTTATTTAGATTAAGAGTTACGAAGTTAAATAAAACAATATTATAAAAGACGACATCCGCGACTTTGAGCGGATGCCCTGGCGGACAACAGGACATGGTTACTGGGATAGGTTGCGGAGTAAGGAAATCTGGGGATAGAGCAGCAATCGCTAGACGGAGCATAGTCATCGCCTAAGAGCAATCGATTTTCTCTCTTATTGCCGAAAGCCTTTCTGATGTGGGCTATTGGGGTAGCTAGCTATTTCCAATAGCAGGCGTGCCAAGACAATATTTCATACCAAGTTGCCCCTTGGGTTTAATAAAGAAAGGGCTTTTTCGTTATATTTGTCAAGTTGAGCAACAAATAAAACTTGACAGTTTGGAATTTTCACTAATACCTTCAAAGTTACCTTAAATTAATTAGCTGTGGCAGTGCAACAAAGGCGGTTCAGCCGCTTGGAAGGAGGCTTACGCACAGTTCAAGGAATTTACTGAACAATAGTAGACGACGTTGCAGCACTTCTAGAACTAACTCTTGGTACGCACTCAAGGTTTTTTCTCAAAAAGATACTAGTATCATTTTTAAAACCATGACTACGGTTATTACTGCCTTATTTCAGTGTTGATGAGCAATTAAAAAATTTAAATTATACAATTAACATCCGGAAAACAAAGATGAAGTTAGGAAAAATAGTGAAGAGATGATTGTAACTTTCTTTGATTGAGTTCATCTAAAAGGCTTTCACAATGGTTACTACTCCTGTATACTATTTGCAATTTCTGGACAATCCGAATATTGAAATTTCTCAAGATCAGTTGCGATCGCTTTTAGGAGAAATAGAAGTACAACTGCATCGTAGCGGAGTTTATCGACGTGCTTTAGCAATTGTGCAGAAGTTAATAGGTGAACAAACAGATCAGGCTCAAGATTTATTAAAAGCCGTAGGTAGAGAAGCGATCGGGTTAGCATTTCAACAATTTGCCCAACAATCTCAAAAAGTTGAAACAGTTACAGATACCAAGCAAGCCACAGAAACAGTCAATTCTTCATCAGAGATACAGCAGGAGCATTGCACTCTCCGAGAAGAACCATCTAAAAATACAGCAGAAAATTCGCTGTGGAAAAAATCACTACAATTGCTGAATCATCAGAGAATTTCTCAAGCAGAACTTGCAAAACTTGCTGAACTTGCAGCCCAAGAACGCATGGTGTGCTTACGTCAAATCGGGCAACAACTCCAAAAAAACCGTCAATCCAAAGGGCTTTCTTTGGATCACATCCAGCTTTCCACTCATATTCGAACGGAGCTGATAGAGGCATTAGAAAACGGCAACTGGAAAGAATTATCAGATGACATTTTTGTACGTGGATTTATACGACGTTATGGAGATGCTTTAGGACTTAATGGTATTGCTTTAGCTGCCTCTTTGCCATTCCTAGCAGCTATACCAGTAACTCAGCCCTTTTCGGATCAATCTAAAAAAGGAATGGGATTGGAAATTCGTCCGACGCATTTATATGTAGGTTATACAGCTCTTCTTGCTGGTGCAATGGGAGGATTAGCTCTGATGTCCCAGCAACAAGCAAATACCAATATATCAAATGAGCAAGATAACTCTTCTTCTGTTTTACAATCGTTAAAACAACAATCCCCTACTGTTAAACCAGGGATTAAATCTACTAACACTGGTGTGGCTGTCGGATCTGATATTTCCCCACCAGAAGTATTATATTAACGAACTGCACCTGCCTGATAACTGCTCTCGTGTGGACTACGCCGCCAATTTTAACCATTAGGGGCCCGTGCAAAAATAACTTGAACAAACCTTCAAGACCCAATGCGTAACAGTGTTGACCAGACAGATCCCGCCAATTCATGTTTGTTCAAGTTATTCCAGCGGGGATGCTTAAGCAGTATCTTCCTAGCGTAGTAAAACTTGCTAGAGGTATCTTGGAATCGTAGAAAACTCGTTTGAGATTGTCTTTTTAGCAAACACA